>NZ_JAWIRW010000004.1:124259-336727 GCF_036319985.1 Stenotrophomonas sp. SMYL89
CCCCCGCGGCCCGGGCGGCCGGCGGGCCCCCCCCCCCCCCCCCCGCCCCCCCCCCCCCCCCCCCCCACGCCGCGCCCCCATTTGCGCCCGCCCCCACCCCACCTAGAATGTGCCCATGAGCACCCTGACCTTCCGCGCCGCGACGTCGGCCGACATCCCCGCCCTGATCACCCTGGTCACCTCGGCCTACCGTGGCGACGCCAGCCGCGTCGGCTGGACCACCGAAGCCGACCTGCTGGATGGCGCCCGCATCGACGCCGAAGGCATCCAGGGCGACCTCGACCGCCCGCGCTCCACCATCCTGCTGGCCGAACGCGAGGGCCAACTGGTGGCCTGCGCCCACGTCGCCGATGTCGACGGCAAGGGCTACTTCGGCATGTTCTCGGTCGACCCGGCCCAGCAGGGCGGTGGCGTCGGCAAGCAGCTGATGGATGCCGCCGAAGCGCACGCCGCGCGCGAATGGAACGTGCCGGTGATGCAGATGACCGTCATCGACGTGCGCGACGAACTGATTGCCTTCTACGAGCGCCGCGGCTACAGCCGCACCGGCATCAAGAAGCCGTTCCCGTATGGCGACGAACGCTTCGGCATTCCCAAGCGCGACGACCTGCGCTTCGAGATCCTGGAAAAGCCGCTGGCCGGAGCCGCCGCGTGAGCGAGGCCTGGACCTTTGTCTGTGCCGGCAACGAGCTGCTGCCGGGTGAAATGAAGAGCGTGTTCGACGAAGTGACCGGCACCCCGATCGTGGTGTTCAACCTCGACGGCGAGCTGTACGCACTGGAAGACCAGTGCACGCATGAAGAGTTCGAGCTGTCCTCGGGTGAGTTCGACACCACCGAAGGCAGTGTGGAGTGCGTGCTGCACGGTGCGCGCTTCGACGTGCGCGATGGCCGCGCCCTGTGCGCCCCGGCCTATACCCCGGTGCCCAAGTTCCCGGTGAAGCGGGAGCACGACGCGGTCTGGACCCGCGACGACCGCGATTGAGGCCGCGCGCCC
Organism: Stenotrophomonas sp. SMYL89; assembly: GCF_036319985.1. Taxonomy (NCBI): domain Bacteria; kingdom Pseudomonadati; phylum Pseudomonadota; class Gammaproteobacteria; order Lysobacterales; family Lysobacteraceae; genus Stenotrophomonas; species Stenotrophomonas sp. SMYL89. The sequence continues at coordinate 125,256 of NZ_JAWIRW010000004.1, forward strand.
GCCCCAGGGCACCACCCATGGGGCGGATCTACGGAAGCGCCTTGAGGGCCTTCCCAAGGCGTTTCGGGGACACCCCGGCGGCTGGCCACATTCCGTACATGCGAATCATTATCGTTGATGTTATTCTACGTAACATCTTCGTAACGACTCCGCCCCTGCGCCATGGCTTCGCCCGCGCCCACCGCCACGCTGTGCCAGCTCGCCCGCCACGGGTGGCCGCTGCTTGTGGCCGTGCTGCTGACGCTGCTGCTGGGCTGGTCGGCGTTGCACGAGGGGCGCGGCAGCGATCCGGCCGCACACGGCTGGCAGGCCCACGCGGATGATCTGCTGCAGGCCCTGCCGCTGCCGGAAGCGCCGGCCGACGAATGCCCGCAACACGCCGCCCCTGCCCCCGAGCCACCGCTCGATGGCGAGGGCAGTACACCCTGCACCGGCCTGGCGTCACCGCGCGCCGCGCTTGTCGCACACATCCCGCTGTGGCGCTCCGACGCCCTGCGCTGGCAGCTGCACGATCCCGCACTGCGGTTGAACCCCGGCCACGCACCGCCCGCACCGCACGCCAGCTGAGGCGCCCTGCGGCCTTTGCCGTGCGCCTCATTGCGTTTCGGGCAAGCCGAGCATCGGCTCGGCTCTACAGCACCCGTCTCCTGCCTGCCGCCACGCCTGCGTGCCGGCCCGCGCCCTTTCCTGATCCAAGCCACCGCCACCCAGACCATGACCCACATCAAGACCCGCAAGTACGCCCCGCGCGTTTCCCTGCTCGCCTCGGCCACCCTGGCCGCCGGCTTCGCACCGCTGGCCGCACAGGCCGCCGACGGCGCCGCCTCCGGCACCAACAAGGCCACCGACCTGGACAAGGTGCAGGTGCGCGGCAGCTGGTTCAATCCGTCCTCGCCGAAGTTCACCGCCGAACTGCTGGACACCCCGAAGTCGGTGTCGATCGTCTCGGAGAAGCTGATTGCCGAGACCGGCGCGACCAACCTGCAGGATGCGCTGCGCATGGTGCCGGGCATCACCTTCGGTGCCGGCGAAGGCGGCAACCCGACCGGCGACCGCCCCTTCATCCGCGGCTTCGACTCCCAGAGCAACATCTTCGTCGACGGCCTGCGTGACGTCGGCTCGCAGACCCGCGAGATCTTCGACCTGGAGCAGGTGGAAGTGGTCAAGGGCCCGAGCTCGGCCTACGGCGGCCGTGATTCCGGTGGTGGCAGCCTGAACCTGGTAAGCAAGACGCCGAAGCTGAAGAACGAAACCAGCGCCAGCATGGGCATCGGCACCGACAGCTACGCGCGCGGCACCGTGGACGCCAACTATGTGCTGGGCGATGGCGTCGCCGCCCGCCTGAACCTGATGAAGCACGCGTCGGACATCGCCGGTCGTGATGCGGCCAACGTCAGCCGCTGGGGCATCGCACCGTCGATCGCGTTCGGCCTGAACGGCCCGGCGCAGCTGATCGCCAGCCACTACCACATGCAGAGCGATGACCTGCCCGATGCCGGCGGCTTCCCGTACAACAACCCGTTCACCAGCGGCCCGAACGTGGCCAAGAACGGCGACGGCCGCCCGATGGTGCCGGACCGCAACAACTACTACGGCCTGGTCGACCGTGATTTCCAGCGTACCCGCGCCGATATCAGCACCCTCGACGCCAGCTACGATTTCGGCGGCCACAAGCTGCGCAACATCGCGCGCCTGGGCAACACCAGCAACGACTACCTGTGGACCCAGCCGGACGACAGCAAGGGTAACCCGAACAACTACGGCACCCTGTGGCGCCGCACCAACAGCCGCGCCGTCGACGTCAAGAGCTTCGCCGACCAGCTGGGCCTGACCGGCGCCTTCCAGACCGGCGCGCTCAAGCACAGCTACAGCGCGGGCGTGGAGTACAGCGACGAGAAGATGACCCGCGGCAGCTATCAGATGACGCCGGGCACCGCCAATCCGCTGGAACCTCTCGCGGCCAACAGCTCGGTGTGCCGGGTGTCCGGCGCTGCCACCAACTTCAACTGCACCGACTTCAACAATCCGAACCCGAACGATCCGTGGGCGGCCGGTCAGATCGTCTACCGCAGCAACAAGGCGCTGGACGTTGAACAGCGCACCAAGACCAAGTCCGCCTACCTGTTCGACACCATCGAGCTCAATGCACAGTGGAGCTTCAACGTCGGCCTGCGCTATGACGATTACAGCACCACGCTGACCACGCCGGTGCTCAACGCAGCGCCGACCCGCCTGCGCAACGACAACGATTTCGTGAACTACCAGGCCGGCGTAGTGTTCAAGCCGGTGGCCAACGGCAGCATCTACCTGTCCTGGGGCACCTCCTCGACCCCGCCGGGCATGGACGGTGGCGATGGCTCCGACGGCCTGACCGGGCTGGTGGCCGACCTCAAGCCGCAGGACACCAGGAACCTCGAACTCGGCACCAAGTGGGACCTGCTCGACAACCGCCTGAACCTGACCGCCGCGATCTTCCACACCGTGATGAACAACGCACGCGTGACCGTCGACAACGGCACCAGCCAGAACGCCGGCAAGAAGGAGATCAACGGCTTCGAGCTGGGCTTCAACGGCCAGCTGACCGACGCCTGGAGCCTGTATGGCGGCTACACCTACCTGGATTCGGAGCTGAAGGACAACGGCTTCGTCTGCGCCGTGTCGGGCCGCACCTGCCCGAGCGGTATCTACGTACCGTCGCCGAACAACGGCAACATGTTCCCGAACACCGCCAAGCACAGCGCCAACCTGTGGACCACCTACCGCTTCCCGATCGGCCTGACCATCGGCGCCGGCGCGTTCTACTCGGACAAGCAGTACGGTGATGTCGCCAACACCAAGTGGATCGCCAGCTACACCCGCTTCGATGCGATGGCCAGCTACGCGATCCAGGACAACATCAGCCTGCAGCTGAACGTGCAGAACCTGACCGACAAGACCTACTTCACCAAGGCCTATGCCTCGCACTACGCGAGCATCGCCCCGGGTCGCTCGGCCACCCTGGCACTGAACGTGAAGTTCTGATGTAACTTCGCTCCACCACGGCGGCAGGCTCTCCTGCCGCCGTTTTTGTTTCCGGCGATACTCACCCCATGGCGACCCTTACCCCCATCGACAGCGACGCCCTGGCCGAACTGCTGCAGCACGACCCGGCAGCCGCGTTCGTGCACATCCGCGATGCCGCGCAGGCCGGCCAGGTCGATGCACAACTGCTGCTCGCGCAGATGCACATGGAAGGCAAAGGCACCGCGCAGGACGCCTCGGCCGCGCTGCTCTGGTATGAAACCGCCGCCAACAACGGCGTGCCGATGGCGATGAACATGCTCGGCCGCTGCCATGAGCTGGGCCAGGGCACTGCGCCCGACCCGGCGCTGGCGGCCGTCTGGTACCGCCGCGCGGCCGACACCGGGCTGGACTGGGGCCTGTACAACCTGGCCAACCTGCTGGCCACCGGCCGCGGCGTGCCGCTGGACCGCGCGCAGGCGCTGGCGCTGTACACGCGCGCCGCGCACCTGGGCCACGCCAAATCGATGAACCTGCTGGCCCGCCATCTCGAGGACGGCCTGGAGATCGAGCGCGATCCACAGGCCGCGCTGGACTGGTACCGGCGCGCCGCCGAGACCGGCGATTTCCGCGGCCAGGCCAACTACGCCTCGATCCTGCTGCAGGCCGGCCAGGTCGATCAGGCCGTGCACTGGCTGCGGCTGGCGCTGGCCCACGGCAGCCCGGCGTTCATGGCCCACATCGTGCCGGAGCTGGCAGCGTCCCCGCATCCGCAGGTGCGCGCCCTGGTCGCACCGCCGTCCCACTGAGGAGTTCCGCATGCTGCTGCACATCCCCGACATCCTCAGCGCCGCGCAGGTGGCCGAGTTCCGCCGCCGCCTCGACGTCGCCGACTGGACCGATGGCCGCGAGACGGTTGGCCATCTGGGTGCGCAGGCCAAGCACAACCAGCAGCTGCCCGAGGCCTCGCCGCTGCGCCGCGAGCTGGGCGAGACCGTCCTCGTCGCGCTGGCCCGGCACCCGCTGTTCTTCAGCGCGGCGCTGCCACTGAAGTACCTGCCGCCACGCTTCAACCGCTACAGCGGTGGAGGCACCTACGGTTTCCATGTCGATGGCGCGGTGATGAACCTGGCCAACGGCGAGCAGCTGCGCTCGGACATCTCCTGCACCCTGTTCCTGTCCGATCCGGACGAGTACGAGGGCGGCGAGCTGATCATCAGCGATACCTACGGCGAGCATGAAGTGAAGCTGCCCGCTGGCGACCTGATCGTGTACCCGTCCAGCAGCCTGCACAAGGTCAACCCGGTCACCCGCGGCGCGCGCGTGGCCTCGTTCTTCTGGGTGCAGAGCATGATCCGCGACGACGTGCAGCGGCGCCTGCTGTGGGAGATGGACGGCTCGATCGAACGCCTGCGGCAGACCGGCGGCGACGCCGAGGCGGTGCTGCAGCTGACCGGCGTGTACCACAACCTGCTGCGGCGCTGGAGCGAAGTCTGAGCCCCATCCGGCCAGCCCGCGACATTTTGGCAATCATTCTCATTTGCAACGGCTAACGGCTCTCATTACAATCACGCCCCGTTGATGCTGGCTGCTGCCGGCAGACCACCTGGGGACCCTTGCTTGCTGCGCCCGCTTCGCCCTCGCCCACTGATCCATCGCAAGATGGGCACCGCCATGCGCGGTCAGCGTCCTGCGCTGGCCAGCCTGCTGGCGTGGGTGGCGATGCTGGCGTTGCTGCTGGGCACCCTGCCGCTGCTGCCGCATCCGGCGACAGCGGCGACCGTGCAGATGCCGCTGGAAGAACGCGGCGGCGAAGGCCCGTTGCAGGAAGAAGCCCCGGCCAAGCTGCGCCGCTGTGCCTCCGCCCCGGTGAAAGCGGCCGAGAAGGCGCCGCCGCTGCTGCTGGCCAGCCAGTGGCTGCGCACCGAACGTGAACTCGTACCCGCCACGCCGGCCATGCCCGGCGTGCGCCCGGACTGGCCGCTGGCCGCTCCGGACACGCCCTGGGCCGACGCGCCCGGGCGTCGCCAGCAACGCGGCCAGGCGCCGCCGCTCGCCTGATCCACGGCACGACGTGACCGCCTGCGCGGTCGCGTCCACACGCCGCTGCCTGCTTCATCCCTGCCGCCCCTGACCGGGCTTCCCATGCATGCCGCGCCCTTCGCGCCCGGCATCGCATCTCTCTGCATCTTTCGAGGTAACTGCCATGGCCCAGCGCCATCGTGTCCGTTCGTCCCTGTCCCGCCCCCTGCTGACCAGCGCCGTGCTGGCGGCGATGGCGGCCCCTGCTTTCGCCCATGGAGAGATCGCCGGCGCCCCGCAGACGCTGGACAAGGTGGTGGTCACCGCCTCCGGCTTCGAACAGAAGGTGGTCGATGCACCGGCCAGCATCAGCGTGGTCAGCCGCGAGGAACTGAGCAAGCGCCCGTACACCAACCTGGTCGATGCGCTGCGCGATGTCGAAGGCATCGACGTCGGCCTGGAGGCCACCGACAAGAACGGCCGCGCCACCATCTCGATGCGCGGCCTGCCCTCCGAATACACCCTGGTGCTGATCGACGGACGCCGCCAGAGCAATGTCGGCCAGCTGTACCCGAACAACTTCGGCGGCGGCCAGTTCGCCTACCTGCCGCCGCTGGATGCCATCGAGCGCATCGAAGTGGTGCGCGGCCCGATGTCCACCCTGTACGGCTCGGATGCGATGGGCGGCGTCATCAACATCATCACCCGCCGCAACCAGGACAGCTGGCACGGCGCGCTCACCCAGGGCTTCACCGTGCAGCAGGATGACCAGTTCGGCGATGCACGCACCACCGACCTGTACCTCAGCGGCCCGCTGCTGAAGGATCGCCTCAGCCTCGCCGTGCGCGGCAGCTACTACGATGCCAAGGCATCGAACCCGGAATGGGATGCACTGACCCTGCCCGATGGCACGCTGTGGGAGCGCAGCATCGGCTTCGGTGGCGGTGGCAAGTCGGTGGCCAACACCAACTGGAACACCGGCGTGCGCCTGGACTTCCGCGTCAACGATGACCACGAGCTGTGGCTGGACTACGACGTGTCGCGGCAGAAGTACGACAACAGCGAAGGCCAGACCGGCACCCTCGACAGCCTGGCCAGCCTGTGGCGCGTCGGCAATGCAGTCATTCCCAACCCGAACGGCAGCGGCACGGTCACCCGCCGCGTGGTGCAGCCGCGCGTGGGCTACACCGCCTACCAGCGCTACGAGCGCGACCAGCTGTCGCTGACCCACCAGGGCCGCTACAGCTTCGGCACCTGGCAGACCTCGCTGACCCACAGCAAGAGCAGCAACCTCGGCCGCTCGCTGCCGCTGACCCTGGACGAGCGCGCCAACCTGCAGACGCTGTGGAATGAGGTCTGCCGCCGCACCGGTGCGGCCAACAACTGCGCGGCCGGGCGTGGCAATGCGCTGACCGCACTCAATCCCAGCGAGATGGCGCGCCTGCAGGCGTTCCTGCCGCGTCCGCTGCGCACCATGGAACTGGAAGGCTACGTGCTCGACACGATGCTGGATCTGGACTTCGGCGCGCACAAGCTGACCGTCGGCGGCCAGTACAACGACACCGACATGATCGACGGCGTGTTCGGCATGGACGGCGCCGGCTACCGCAGCAACACCAAGCAGAAGCACCGCATGTGGGCGCTGTTCGCCGAGGACAACTGGGCGCTGACCGACACCCTCACCGCCACCTTCGGCCTGCGCTACGACGACCACAACATCTTCGGCAGCCATCTCAGCCCGCGCGGCTACCTGGTGTGGAACGCCAGCGATGCGTGGACCTTCAAGGGCGGCGTCAGCACCGGCTACAAGACCCCGCGTCCGGACCAGCTGTTCCCGGGCATCACCGGCTTTGGTGGCCAGGGCGTGCTGCCGCTGGTGGGCTCGCCCAACCTGAAGCCGGAAACCAGCACCAACTACGAGCTGGCCGCCTACTACGAAGGCCAGCGCTGGGGCTTCAACGTCACCGGCTTCATCAACAAGTTCGAGGACAAGATCGCCAGCGGCGGCACCTTCCCGAACTGCGAAGTGGCACCGGCCGGCAGCGGCTACTGCGTGGACATCGGCCCGGGCTGGGCGGCGCTGGGCTACAGCACCTTCACCCAGAGCGTGAACATCGACAAGGCCGAAACCCGCGGCGCGGAACTGGCCGGCCACGTCGACCTGCTCGACACCCTGCAGCTGCGCGGCAACTACACCTGGACCAGGAGCGAGCAGACCAGCGGCCCGCAGAAGGGTCTGCCGATCACCGGCACCACCCCGGCCAGGCACATGGCCAATGCCAGCCTGAACTGGCAGCTCAACGAGGCCATCAGCCTGTCGCTGATCGGCGAGGGCCGCTACGACCGCTACCGCGACACCCTGCTCGACGCCAACGGCGTCAGCCAGACCCGTTACTACGAGGACTACACCCTCTTCCACCTGGGTGGCAGCTGGAAGGCCACGCCATGGCTGACGGTGAACGCGCGGGTCAACAACCTGTTCGACAAGAACTTCGTCTCGCAGTCGTGCCTGCTGATCAGCCAGAGCGAGTTCAACTGCGTGGACGACTACGCGACCAAGGACCAGCGCCGCAGCTACTGGATTTCGTTGAACGCGAAGTTCTGATCACCGCGCTCCTCCCTGCTTCGGTGGGTGCCGACCTTGGTCGGCACCGCTTCATCCACGCATGGCGTGGATCTACCGCCTCCGGGATACAGAACGACACGCAATTGCGAGCTATTCTCACCAATGATGTAATGGGCAGTCCCCGTCCGCCTCGAACCGTGCCGTGAGCCGTCCTGCCTCTTCCACCGTGCAGCAGCAACAAAGCCGTGGCTTCTGGCTGCGGACGCTGCACCAGTGGCACTGGATCAGTTCGGCAGTGTGCCTGATCGGCATGCTGCTGTTCGCGGTGACCGGCCTGACCCTCAACCACGCGGCGAAGATCGAGGCCAAGCCCCAGGTGCAGAACCAGCACCTGGAACTGCCAGCCGATCTGCTCGGCCAGCTGGGCACGCGCGAAGACGGCAATGCGCCGATCCCGCGACCTGTCCGGCAATGGCTGGACACGCAGCTGGGCATCGCCATCGGCGGCCGCCCGGCCGAGTGGTCGGCCGAGGAGATCTATCTGTCGCTGCCACGCCCCGGCGGCGACGCCTGGCTGAGCATCGATCGCGAGACCGGCGCGGTGGAGTACGAATCAACCTCGCGCGGCGTGGTGTCCTACCTCAACGACCTGCACAAGGGCCGCAACGCCGGACCGGCATGGGGCTGGTTTCTGGACGTGTTCGCCGTGGCCTGCCTGGTGTTCTGCATCACCGGCCTGTTCCTGCTGCACCTGCATGCGCGGCAGCGGCGCATGACCTGGCCGCTGGTCGGCCTCGGTCTGATGATCCCGCTGCTGATCGCCCTGCTGCTGATCCACTGACTTTCCCTCGTTTCCGGAGCCGCCCCATGCGCGTCACCCTCACCATCGCCCTCAGCGGCCTGCTGGCCACCTCGCCGGCCTATGCCACCACCCTCGACATCAACGTCGAAGTGCCCAAGCTCAACGTGGCCGAATACCACCGCCCGTATGTGGCCGTGTGGCTGGAAGGCGCCGACCAGAAAGTCGCGGCCAACCTGTCGGTCTGGTACCAGCAGACCAGCAACAGTGAAGGCCATGGCACCAAGTGGCTGCCCGACCTGCGCCAGTGGTGGCGCAAGAGCGGCCGCACCCTGCAGGTGCCGGTGGACGGCGTGACCGGCCCGACCCGCCCGGCCGGCAAGCACGCGCTGTCGTTCAACGACAGGCAGCCGGCGCTGAAGCAGCTGGCCCCGGGCAACTACACCCTGGTGGTGGAAGCGGTGCGCGAAGTCGGCGGCCGTGAACTGCTGAAGATTCCCTTCACCTGGCCGGCCACCGCCGCACAGAACGGCAAGGCGCAGGGCGCCACCGAACTGGGCCAGGTCACCCTCGCCGTCAAACCCTGACCGTTTGTTCCGGGGTCAGATCCCTTCCACAGGAAGGGCTCTGACCCCTTCCAACTGGAGTCCTCCGCATGAAGCGCACGCTCGTCCTCGCCGCCGCCCTGGCCGCTGCCCTTCCCTTCTCCGCCCTGGCCCACAAGGCCTGGCTGCTGCCCTCGCAGACCGTGATCGCCGGCAGCGCGCCGTGGATCACTGTCGACGGTGCGGTCTCCAACGACCTGTTCTACTTCAACCACGTGCCGCTGCGCCTGGAGTCGGTGGTGATCACCGCGCCGGACGGCAGCACCGTGCAGCCGCAGAACGCGGCCACCGGCAAGTACCGCAGCGTGTTCGACCTCGAACTGAAGCAGGCGGGCACCTACCGCATCGCCTCAGTCAACGACGGCCTGTTCGCCACCTACGAACAGAACGGCGAGCGCAAGCGCTGGCGCGGTACCGCCGCCACCTTCGGCGAACTGCCCAAGGACGCAAAGAAGCTGGAAGTGAGCCAGTCGGTGGGCCGCGTGGAGACCTTCGTCACCAACGGTGCGCCGAACGACACCGCGCTGAAGCCCACCAACCGTGGCATCGAGCTGGTCGCCGTCGGCCACCCGAACGACCTGTTCGCCGGCGAGGAAGCCACCTTCCGCGTGCTGGTCGACGGCAAGCCGGCCGCCGGCCTGGAATTCGAGATCGTGCGTGGCGCCACCCGCTACCGCAACGCGCAGGACGAACTGAAGGTCACCAGCGATGCCAAGGGCGAGATCAAGGTGACCTGGCCGGAAGCTGGCATGTACTGGCTGGAAACCGGCACCGAGGACAACAAGACCTCGGTGAAGCAAGCCGCCAAGCGCCGCCTGAGCTACGTGGCCACGCTGGAAGTGCTGCCGCAGTAATGACGTGGAACGCGATGCCGGGCAGCCCCGGCATCGCATCTGCAGCACACCACCATGACCGATCCCCAGCTCGACATCGCCCGCCTCGGTGGCACCACCATGGGCACCACCTGGAGCGTGTCGCTGGTCGCGCCGCGCCAGCGCGACCTGCACCCGCTGCATGCCGGCATCCAGGCGCGGCTGGACGAGGTGGTCGCGCAGATGAGCACCTGGGAGCCCGGCTCGGACCTGAGCCGCTACAACCGCGCCAACGCTGGCCAATGGTGCGTGCTGCCGGCCGAGACGCGCCAGGTGCTGGCCTGCGCACAGGCCATCGCCGCCGCCAGCGATGGTGCATTCGATCCCACCGTCGGCCCGTTGGTGGCACTGTGGGGTTTCGGTGCACATGCTGGCGAACGCCGCCAGCCCAACGACGCTACCCTGCAGGCCACGCGTGATCGCTGCGGTTGGCAGCACCTGCAGTGGCAGGACGATGCGCTGCTGCAACCGGGTGGACTGGAACTGGATCTCTCTGCGATCGCCAAGGGCTTCGGCGTCGATCACGTGGCCGCCTGGCTGCGCGATCAGGGCATCGCTGCTGCACTGATCGAGGTCGGTGGCGAACTGGCCGGCTACGGCCGCAAGCCCGACGGCCACCCCTGGCGCGTACTGGTGGAATCCGCACCGGAAGAAGACGCGCACACCGAAACACCACCGCGGGTGCTGGCGCTGGAGGACAAGGCGGTGGCCACCTCCGGTGATCGCTGGCACCAGTACCAGGCCGATGGCGAGGCTTACAGTCACAGCCTGGACCCGCGCTCTGGCAGACCGGTGCGCCAGGTTGCAGCGGCAGTGACGGTGGTCGCCGACGACGCGATGCATGCTGATGCCTGGGCCACCGCACTGACCGTACTAGGCCGCGAGCACGGCATGGCGCTGGCCGAACGCGAAGGACTGGCCGCACGCTACCTGCATCGCGCAGCGGATGGCCCGCACGAATTTCTCAGCAGCGCCTTCCAGCGCCTGCTCGACGAGCAGGACGCATGAGCGCACGGCCGTCGCGCGCGCTGCTCGGCAACGCGCTTGTACTGATCCTGCTGGCGCTGATCGCCTGGGCGCTGTTGCGCCTGCACCTCAGCGAAGCCTGGTGGCAGGGCGCGCCACCTGCACGGCAAACGCAGGTCGCGATCATCGCCACCGCGTTGTATGCGCTGGCCTGTGCCGCACTGTGGTGGCGTGGGCGACCGCGCGACGATGCTGCCTCTGCCGACGTCGCACCGATCCTGCTGGTCTGGTCCAGCCAGACGGGCTTCGCCCGCGAACTGGCCGAACGCAGTGCCGAGGCATTGCGTGGTGCCGGCGTGCCGGTGCGCGTGCGAGGCCTGCATGAGGTCGACGCCACCTTGCTGGCCGGTAGCCAGCGTGCATTGTTCATCGCCAGCACCACTGGCGAAGGCGACCCACCCGATCATGCCCTGCCGTTCCTGCGCGGGGTGATGGCCGCGCCGCCTTCGCTGCAGCACCTGCACTACGGCGTGCTCGCGCTGGGCGACCGCAGCTATGGCCACTTCTGCGGATTCGGCCACCAGCTGGACACTTGGCTGCGCCAGCACGGCGCGCATCCGCTGTTCGACGCGATCGAAGTCGACAACGCCGATCCGGCGGCACTGCGCCATTGGCAGCAGTTGCTGGGACAACTTGCCGGCGGCGCCAGTGAACTGCCCGACTGGAGCCCGGCCGAGTACCAGCCGTGGACGCTGCTGCAACGTGAGCATCTGAATCCGGGCAGCCCCGGCGGCCCCGTGTATTGGCTGCGCCTGCAGCCTCCGGCCGATGCAGATGCGCAGTGGCAGGCCGGTGACATCGCCGAGATCGGGCCACAACACGCCCGCCACATCGCGCGCGCGTGGCTGGACGCGCAACGCTTCGATGCGGATACCGTGCTGGATGATGGGCAGACGTTGCTGGCACGCGTCGCGCGCTCGCACCTGCCCTCATTGGTTCCCCCAGGTGATCTGCCCGCATTGCTGGCGACCCTGCAACCGCTGCCCCATCGCGAGTACTCGATCGCCTCGGTGATGGCCGACGGTGCGGTCGAGCTGCTGCTGCGCCGACAGCTGCGCGCGGACGGCACGCCTGGCATCGGCAGCGGCTGGCTGTGCGACCACGCGGCCATCGGCGAACCGGTGCAGCTGCGGCTGCGTCGCAACGACAACTTCCATGGCGTGGCCGCCAACGTGCCGCTGCTGTTGATCGGCAACGGCACCGGCATTGCCGGCCTGCGCGCGCATCTGCACGAACGTATCCGCAGTGGCGCACGACGGACCTGGCTGCTGTTCGGTGAGCGCACCGCCGCGCATGACTTCCACTTCGGTGAAGAACTGCAGGCAATGCTGGCCGACGGCTCACTGGCGCGGTTGGATGCCGTGTTCAGCCGCGACGGCGGCGCGCATCGCTATGTGCAGGACCGGCTGCTGGCCGAAGCGGCAACGCTGCGGCAGTGGGTGGATGAAGGCGCCACGATCCTGGTCTGCGGCAGCCTGCAGGGCATGGCCCCGGCGGTGGATGCGGTGATCGAGCAGGTGCTGGGTATTTCGGGCAAGGAAGCGCTGCTGCTGGCCGGTCGCTACCGGCGCGATGTGTATTGAACGAACCCTCGGGGTCGGATCCCTTTCCGCAGGAAAGGGCTCTGACCCCAACCACAAATGCTCTCTGGTGGGTGCGAACCTTGGTTCGCACCATGACGCCGGGCATGGTCCGGCGCTACCCGGCGCTCGCCACCCGTATCGCCAACAACTCGCCACCGCCCTGCAACGCGTGCCGCTGACGTTCGCCGGCCGCCAACCACGCGGTATCGCCGGCCCGTAGCGCGGGCAGGCCGCTGTCGGCACCGAACTCCGCCTGACCGGACAGCAGATGCAGCGCCCAGGCCACGCCCGGTTCGCAGAAGAAGAACATCGCGCCCACCAGCGGCCGGTGCAGCAGTTCGGCCTGCAGCAGCTCGCGCTTCCACATCAGGTTGAAGTCGTGGGTGGTGCCATCGACCAGTTCACCGTGCAGGGTTTCCTCGCCGGCAAAACGCACGCGTCCGTGTGGCGGCAACACCTCGGCCACGCGGCCATCGTCGAAGCGCAGGCGCACGCCATTGCCCTGCAGCAGTACCAGTTCGCGCTCCACGCCGGGGAAGGCGGAGAACGCGGCGTCCTGCTCGATCTCGGCCACCGACAGGCGCAGCGCCCAGTCATCGCCCTCCGCAGGCAGGCGCAGGATCTCGCGGGTCCAGCCAAGTCCATTCCGCCAGCGTTCGCGGCGATAGTCCAGGCTGGAAATGACCTGGCTCGGAGTGTGCAGCAGGGAGTCGATGTTCATCGGCGCATTGCATCATGCCGCGCGCCGTCGTGCATCACCGCGTGGCGAGCGTGCCCTGGCCACCACACTCCCCGCCCAGCAGCTGCGAGTGCTTCAGCCAGTCCTGGTCGGGGTAATACGCGAACACCATCGTGCCACCGCGCAACGCGTCGATGAGTGGCTTGGCCACCGACAGGCGCACTGCCGGGCAGCCCAGGCTGCGACCAAGCCGCCCCTGCAGCTGCGCGGTCGCCGGATTCACGTAGGGCGCGCCGTGGATGACGATGGCCCGTTCCCGCGCACGGTCGTTGAAGCCCGGTTCCAACCCCGCCAGGCGCAGCGAGTAACCATTGCCGCCCATGTAGGTTTCCTGCGCGGTGAACGCGCCGAGGCTGGACATGAAACTGCCATCGCGATTGGAGAAGTGCTCGGTGCGGTTCTCACCGCTGTTGCGGCCATGCGCCACCCATTCCTCGAACAGCAGGCGCTGGTGGGCCAGGTCGAACACCCACAGCCGCGGCTCGGTGGACGGCCGCGAGTAGTCGATCACGCTGAGGCGATCACCGTTGATGCCCAACTCCGGCCGTTGCAGTGCACAGCGCATGGCATGCGCGGCCAGTTGCAGCACGTGGCGGTCGGCCTTGGGCGCGCTGCGCGACAGCAGGGCAGCGAGATCATCGGCAGAGGTAGCGAGGGCAGGCGTCTGTGCCAGCGCCGGGGCGCTGGCCGAGGTCGCCAGCAGGCCGAACGCGGCCAGCCGGCACAGGCGGGATGCAGTCATGGGCACAACGAGGGGACTCAGTTGCCCTTGAGGGTGGACCCTGGCGGCTCGGATTCCAAGACCGGCTGCATTCCGGATTCAGCCGGGCTTGGGCGGACCGCCGGCAGCGAGGTGACCAGCAGGGTCGTGCCCGGCACCAGCACCTGGTACAGCTGGCGAGCGAAATCGGTCGGCAGCGCCATCGGCAGCGAGGGCGTGGCCAGCAGGTCCGGCGTGGCCTGGGCACGGTCCTGGCCCAGCAGCGGGTAGGCCGTCCACTGGTGCAGGCGCTGGTTCGCGTCCAGCGGGCTGGGGGTATCACTGTAACCCTGCCCCATCACGAACAGGGTGGTGCCCTGGAACGCCGGCAGCGCGTCGGCCTTCAACGGCGACTCGCCGATCATCACGCCATCGCGCAGCACGTACAGGCGCTGGTCGTGCAGGCTGACCAGGATGCCGACCTGCCCGGCCGGGGCCGCGCTGTCATCCCACCAGGCCTGCGCCGGCGCGCCGCCCTCGGTCTCCGGCAAGGCCTGGCCACGTGCGTTGACCGGCGCCAGCACCGACGGATAGGCCAGAGTCATCGGCGAGCTCTTGGCATCGGCCACGACCACGGTATCGCCGCGCTGGGTTTCGCTGAACAGCTTCTGCGCGAAGGCCTGCGGCAGGCGCACGCAGCCATGCGAGGCCGGATGCCCGGGCAGGCTGCCGCCATGCAGGGCGATGCCGTCCCAAGTCAGCCGCTGCATGTACGGCATCGGCGCGCTGTTGTAGAGGTTGGACTTGTGGTCCTTGTCCTTCTGCAGGATGGTGAACACACCGGTTGGTGTTTCGTGCCCGGCCTTGCCCGAGCTGATCGTGGTCAGGCCGATGGCGATGCCGTTGCGGTACACATAGGCGCGCTGCTCATCGAGGCTGACCACCAGCACGATCGGGCCGGTCGGCGAGATTTCCGGATGCCACAGGTATTCGCCCGGCTTCAGGTCGGTCGGCCCGCGTACCTCGGCGGTGGCCGCAGCGGCAGCCGCGGGTTTGGCGGCCGGCGTCGGTGCAGCGGCCTGGGCCAGCAGCGGCAGGGCCAGTGCAAGGGCGAGCATCAGGGTCGTGGGGCGATGCGGAAACATCCAGCGGGTGTCCTTTCCATGCGGAGCGGCCACCGTACACCATCGCCCCGTGGTGGCCGCGGCAAAACCGGGCGCCGGAAATGAAACTGCCCGGCGACACAGCCATGTGTCGTACCGGGCAATCGTTACGTCCCTGTCGGCCTGCTGCCGCCCCCTCGCATCCTGCGCTGTGGGGGTAGCGTTGCATCCTGCACGCGGCCGCGTCGGTCCTGTTTGTATCTCAGCCCCTTCCACAGGTCTGTGATGCCACCATCCTGGTGATTGGTGCCGCGTCCTGCGGCGGTCGGTGGGCACAGGCGTCCTGCCTGTGTCCGGTGAACCAGCTTCCTGCCGGTTCCGACGATTCCTGCTGTCAGCGCCTGGGTACGGTTCGCACCGGTACCGATCCGGGTACCGGATCCGCCGGCAACAACCTGTTGCCTACGGTGATCCGCTGTCGATTCCGTTCGACGATTGCATTCCCTATTCCCTTCACCTGCGTCAGGTCCTCGACGCGATGAAACGGGCCGTGTCTGCGCCGGTGCTCGACGATCGCCTCGGCCTTGGCGGCTCCGACCATCGTCAATCCCTGCTGCAGCGCCTGGGCATCGGCGCGGTTGATGTCGATCGGTTCGGCGGCATGCGCCCCAGCGATCCCCACTACCAGTACCAGCACCCTCAACACGACAAACCAAGGCACGACGTGTATCTCCTTGTGATTCTGGCCGTCCCGACCGGCAATCCCGTCGGCAGGAACAGTGTCCGTCACCACATGTGCACAGCCTATCGGTTTCCCGTATTTCCGTAAGCCAGCCAAATACCCGACGTGATGTAGGAAAAACCCTACCCCGGCACAGGCGTAGAATGGCGCGATCACAGCCCATGCAACCGGAGTTTCAGATGGACAGCGCCAAGCTCGGCCAATTCGTCAATGACAAGTGGGACAGCGAGATCGTCCCGCAGTTGGTCGACTACATCCGCATTCCCAACAAGTCGCCGATGTTCGACGCCAATTGGGTGCAGAACGGCTACATGGAACAGGCAGTCACCCTGATGGAGAACTGGGCCAAGGCCCAGCAGCTGCCGGGCCTGAAGGTTGAAGTGGTGCGCCTGGAAGGCCGTACCCCGCTGATCTTCCTGGAAATTCCGGCCACCGGCGCCGAAACCGGCGACGACACCATCCTGCTCTATGGCCACCTGGACAAGCAGCCGGAAATGACCGGCTGGGACGACGACCTCGGCCCGTGGACCCCGGTGCTGCGCGGTGACAAGCTGTACGGCCGCGGTGGCGCCGATGACGGCTACGCCATCTTCGGCTCGCTGGCCGCCGTGCTGGCGCTGCAGGCCCAGGGCCTGCCGCACGCGCGTTGCGTGGTGCTGATCGAAGCCTGCGAAGAATCGGGCAGCTACGATCTGCCGGCCTACGTCGACCACCTGGCCGACCGCATCGGCAAGCCCTCGCTGGTGGTCTGCCTGGATTCGGGCTGTGCCAACTACGACCAGCTGTGGTGCACCACCTCGCTGCGCGGCCTGACCGGCGGCAATTTCACCGTGAAGGTGCTCAACGAAGGCGTGCATTCCGGCGATGCCTCCGGCGTGATCCCATCCAGCTTCCGCCTGCTGCGCCAGATCCTTTCGCGCATCGAGGACCAGGACACCGGCCGTATCCTGATCGAGGGCATGAACGTCGAGATCCCGGCCGAGCGCCAGGAGCAGGCCAAGCGTGCCGCCGAAGTGGTCGATACCGAGATCTTCGAGAAGTTCCCGATGGTCGACGGCCTGCGCCCGATGAACGAGGACCTGACCGAGCTGGTGCTCAACCGCACCTGGCGCCCGGCGCTGTCGGTCACCGGCGTCGGCGGCATGCCGCCGCTGGAATCGGCCGGCAACGTGCTGCGCCCGCAGACCTCGGTGAAGCTGTCGCTGCGCCTGCCGCCGACCGCCGATGGCAAGACCTGCGGCGAGCTGCTGAAGGAAGCGCTGCTGCGCGACCCGCCGAACGGCGCACAGGTCACCCTGGACCTTGAAAAGGCCTCCACCGGCTGGAACGCCCCGGCCATGGCGCCGTGGCTGACCCAGGCCATCGACGACGCCAGCCAGGCCTTCTTCGGCAAGCCGGCGATGTACATGGGCGAGGGCGGCTCGATCCCGTTCATGGGCATGCTCGGCGAGAAGTTCCCGGGTGCGCAGTTCATGATCACCGGCGTGCTCGGCCCGCACTCCAACGCGCACGGCCCGAACGAATTCCTGCACATCCCGATGGGCAAGAAGGTCACCGCCTGCGTATCCAAGGTGATCAGCGAGCATTACGCCGCCAGCCTGCGCGGCGAGACCAGCGGTTCGCCGGTGGCCGCCGATAGCGGCACCCGCCACGGCGACCACGGCTGCTGCTGATCCGGCACCCGTGACGGACGCAGCCTGGCCTTGCTAGGCTGCGTCCACACTCAAGCGGAATCCGCGCGCATGAATGGTCTGTTCGGCAGCAGCAGCTGGCTGTACATCCTGCTGGTGGGCTTCTTCGTCGGCCTGCTCGGGCGCTTCTTCATGCCCGGCAACAACCGCATGGGCTGCCTGTTGACCATCGTGCTGGGCATCCTTGGCGCGCTGCTGGCCGGTTGGTTCGGCCAGTACATGGGCTGGTACGCCCCCGGCGAACCGGCCGGTTTCCTCGGTGCGGTGGTGGGCGCGGTGGCCGTGCTGGCCGTCCTGCGCCTGTTCAGCGGCCGCCGCTGAGCCCGCATCCCCTTCCCTTCCTGTTCCCGACGTTGGCGCGCCCGGCGCGCCCGGATATGCCTGCATGACCGAACCCGCCTCCGATCCCCAGCGCAGCGCGCAGCGCCTGCAGTGGGCCCGTACCCAGCTCGAAGATGCCAATGCAGTGGTCGAACGCGCCTCGGTCGATGCCGGCATGCGCAGCTACTGGCGCACCACCAGCACGCGCGGCAGCCACATCGTGATGGACGCCCCGCCGGGGCTGGAAGATCCGCGGCCGTGGCTGCGCATGCGCGGCCTGCTGCACGACAACGGCCTGCGCGTGCCCATGCTGCTCGCCCAGGATCTGGAGGCCGGCTTCCTGCTGCTGGAAGACCTCGGCGGCCCGACCCTGGCGAAGATCCTCGACGAGCGCAATGCCGATGAATGGTTCGACCGTTCGATCGAACAGCTGCTGCGCCTGCAGGCGATCCCGGTGCCGGCCGACTTCGGCCAGTTCGGCGAAGCGCTGCTGCAGCGCGATGCCGGCCTGTTCGACGAATGGTTCCTGCAGCGCCACCTGAACCTGGAACTGGACTGCGGCGAGATTGAAGGGCTGCAGCTGGTGCACCGCCGCCTGATGGACAACGCGCTGGGCCAGGCCCAGCTGATGACCCACCGCGACTACATGCCGCGCAACCTGATGCCAGTCGACGACGGCCCAGCGGTACTGGACTTCCAGGACCTGGTGCGCGGTCCGATCGCCTACGACGCGGTAAGCCTTTTCAAGGACGCCTTCCTGAGCTGGCCGCTGCAGCGCGTGGACGAGTGGCTGGCGCAGTACCACGAGCGTGCGTGCGGTGCCGGCCTGCCGGTGCCCGACCGCGCCACCTTCCTGCGCGATGCCGACTGGATGGGCATCCAGCGCCACGTGAAGATCCTCGGCCTGTTCTGCCGCCTGCGCTACCGCGACAACAAGGGCCATTACCTCGACGACGCGCCGCGCTTCATCACCTATCTGGATGAAGTGCTGCCACGCTATCGCGAACTGGCGCCGCTGCAGCAGTTGCTGGAAGACCGCATCAAGCCGGCGCTGGCCGAGCTGGCCGCACCGATGCGCGTGGCCCGATGAAAGCACTTGTCTTTGCTGCCGGCCTCGGCGAGCGCATGCGCCCGCTGACCCTGCACACGCCCAAGCCGTTGCTGGAAGTGGCCGGAAAGCCGCTGATCGCCTGGCACCTGGAACGCCTCGCCGCACTCGGCGTGCGCGAGGTGGTGGTCAATACCGCGTGGCTGGCCGAGCAGTTCCCGACCACGCTGGGCGATGGCAGCCAGTGGGGCCTGCAGTTGCACTTCGTGCACGAAGGCGAGACCCCGCTGGAAACCGGCGGCGGCATCCTCAACGCACTGCCGGTGCTGGGCGACGCCCCGTTCCTGGTGGTGAACGGCGACATCTGGACTGATTTCGATTTCGCCACGCTGCCACGAGAGCCGCAGGGCCAGGCGCACCTGGTGCTGGTCGACAATCCGGTGCAGCACCCCGACGGCGACTACCGGCTGGACTCGCAAGGCGTGCTGCATCACGACCGCGAGGGCCCGTGCCTGACTTATGCCGGCATCGGCGTCTATCGCCCTTCCGTCGTGGCCGATTGGCGCGCGGTGATCGGTGATGCGCCGGGCAGCGAGCGGGTGCCGCCGAAGTTCTCGGTGGTGCCGCTGCAGAAGCATTTCATGGCGCAGGGGTTGATGACGGGGCAGCACCATCGCGGGCGTTGGACCGATGTGGGTACCGTGGATCGCCTGCGCGCGCTGGATGTTGAGTTGGCGGCGAACGGCTGAGCCCCTCGTGGCTGGACGTTTTGAGAGCAGAAGCCTTGCTTGGCCGGGCGGGGTGGGCCCGCGGGGGACGCCGTGAACCCGTCCCTGGGGGCTTGGCCGCGGCATCCATGCCGCGGACACCCCCGCGAACCCACCCCGCCCGGCCTCTGACAGTTTCCGTGGGCGTCCAGCCACGGAAGAAAGAAAGAAAAGCAGAAGCGGGTCGCTTCGCTGCGCTTGCTCAGGTGTCGACCAAGGTCGACACCCACCAACAGCTGCGGGAACCTGTCGAAGGCGGGGTGGGGGGGGGGGGGGGGGGGGGGGGGGGCGGGGGGGGGGGGGGGGGGGGGGGAGGGGGGGGGGGGGCGGGGGCGCCCCCCCCCCGCCCCCCCCCCCCCCCCCCCCCCCCCCCCCCCCCCCCCCCCCCCCGCCTCCCCTCAGGAAGCCAGCCTTTGACGTTGACGTTGCCTCGGCTTCGGCTTCGGCGGGTGCAGGGCGCAGCCCTGCAAACAAACCCCACCCTCAGTAACGAGGCCGGCCTTCTTCCAGCACCTGGCGCAGGAACGGCACGGTGATCCGCCGCTTCGCCGCCAGCGACTCGCGGTCCAGCCAGTCCAGCAGCGTGATCAACCCACCCAGCTCGCGCCCGGTGTGCGACAACAGCCACTCGATGGCCGCCTCGTCGATCGCCAGCCCACGGCGCAGCGCACGCTCGCGCAGCACCGCCGCACGGCCCTCTTCGTCCAGCGGCTGCAACAGCACGCGCACGCACTGGCCCAGCCGCGAACGCAGGTCCGGCAGCAACAGGCCCAGTTCTTCCGGCGCCTTCTGCGCCGTGTACAACACGGTCACCCCCGCGGCGCGTGCGCGGTTGTGGAAATCGAACAGCGCAATCTCGTCCTCGCGATGGCCGGCAACCTCATCCAGGCCATCCAGCGCCACCAGCTCGCGCACCTCCAGCCCATCCAGCGCCGCACGCACGCGGCCGGCCGCACTGGCCAGCGGCACGTAGGTCGGCAGGCGCCCGGCCTGCTCGGCGCTGGAACACATCGCCAGCGCCTGGTGGGTCTTGCCCGTGCCCGCCGCACCTTCCAGGTAGACCCAGTCGTGGCTGGCACCCACCGCGATCGCGCGCAGCTGCGCCAGCGCGCCATCCGGCGCGCCGATGAAGGTCTCGAGGCGCTGGTCCCGCGGGTAATGCAGGGCCAGCGGCAGTTGCGGCACACCCATCACTTCAGGTCGGGGCCCTTGTCGTTCGGAATGATGATATGGGGGGCATCGACCACGCCATCAAGCACGATCGAAGGCTTCTCGCCCACGTACAGCTCGCTCTGGCGATAACGCTGGTGCGCATAGCGCAGCAGCACGTTGGTCACCGCCGCCACCGGCAGCGCCAGCAGCATGCCGAGGAAGCCGAACAGCTGGCCACCAGCCATCACCGCGAAGATCACCGCCACCGGGTGCAGGCCGATCTTGTCGCCGACGATGCGCGGGGTCAGTACGTAGCTTTCCAGCAGCTGGCCCACGGTGAACACCACGCCGACCAGGATCAGCAGCTTCAGGTCAAAGCCCTGCGCCTGCACCAGTGCGGCGATGATCGCCATCAGGATGCCGGTGGTCGCGCCCAGGTAAGGGATGAAGCTGATCAGGCCGGCAATCAGGCCGATCAGCAGGCCCAGCTTCAGGCCAACCAGCGACAGGCCACCGGCATAGATCACGCCCAGCGCCAGCATCACCAGGAACTGGCCGCGGATGAACGCGCCCAGCACCTCGTTGGATTCACGCGCCAGCGCGCTGATGGTGCCGATCTGGTTGCGCGGAATCACCGACGCGACCCGCTCGACCAGCTTGTCCCAGTCGCGCAGGAAGTAGAACGCCAGGATCGGCAGCAGCAGGATGTTGACCACCCAGGTCACCATCGCAAAGCCCGAGCGCGAGACGTAGCCCATGAACGTAGTGGCGAAGCCGCCGGCCTGCTGCCAGTGGCTGCGCACCCATTCGATCAGGCGGTCCGGGTCCAGCCACTGCATCACTTCCAGGCCGGTCTTCTGCTCGAACCAGGGAATGCCCTTTTCCATCAGCCACGCCTGTGCCTGCGGCGCGACCGCGATCAGGGTGGTGATCTGGCGCTCGATCATCGGCACCAGCACCAGCAGCAGCGCCACGATCACCAGCACCATCGCCGCGAACACCAGCACCACGCCGGTCATGCGCGAGCGGCCGGTGGCCTCGATGTGGTCCACCAGCGGGTCACCCAGCCAGGCCAGCGCCAGCGCCAGCACGAACGGGGTCAGGATCGGCGCCAGCAGCCATACCACCCAGCCGATCAGGCCGGCGAACAGGATGTACTTCAGGCGACGCAGGAACTGCGCGATTTCCGCTTCCGGGGTCAGAGTCATCGCAGGCGGTACTCGTTGCTGACCGGCGGGGCCACCGGAGCCCCGGTGGTGTCATCGATTGGCGTCGGCAGGGCAGGCAGCGGTGCGCTCGGCACCAGTACGCCGTTGTCGCCCAGCATGCGGTTGAAGCCTGCCAGGCCGGTGGTCATCTCCAGGCTCAGCTCCAGCTGGCCGGCCGAAGCGTGCAGCGGGGTGACGTTGCGCACCACCGGTACCTCGCGCAGGCCGGCAGCCAGCCGCAGGTAGTCGTCGGCACTGTTGATGCCGGTGACCACCACGCGGTAGGTCCCGGCCTGGCCGACGGCGGCGCCCGCCTTGGCATAGCGCTTGACCAGCGCATCGGCGGCGCCGTCGGCACCGGCGGCCATCGCACGCATGGCGTTGGCGTCCTTGCTGGTCCACTTGTTCAGTTCGCGGCCGTTGTCGACGAACACCCAATCCGCCTGCCAGCCGCCATTGGCCCGGTACAGCTTGCCGATCAGCTGCATCGGCGGCGAGTAGCGCGAGGAGGCACGGGCCACGGCGGCACTGTCCTGGCGCCAGATGGCCCCGGCCAGCGCCTGTTCGGCAGCCCCCCCAGTGGGCAGCCCCAGCTTGTAGCCACGCTCGATGGCGCGGTTCAGCAACGGCCGAGCGGCGTTGGCCTGCTGCACGCTGACCAGGCGCGGGCCGCTGCCATCGTCGACGGCCAGCCACAGCACCGGCTTCGGTCGCGGCTGCGGCCACAGTGGCAGGCCCAGCGCCGACACCAGCGAATCCACGTCGTCCTCGCGGAAGCGGGCCACCAGCAGGGTACGGAAGCTGGGGGCGCCGTTGGCGCTCACGCTCTGGTCCTGCTTGTAGTCGTAGCTGGCCACGTAGTCCTTGGCGTTGCGCAGCGCCTGCACCACGCCAGGGCGGGACATCACGCTGCGGTCGCCGGACAGCTTGCCCAGTACCACGCTCAGGGCGCGGGCCAGGGCGCCGTTGCGATCGGCCTCGGCTTGGCTGTTGACGGGCACTTCGGCCTCGTACGCGCCACTGGCGGTGGCGACATCACCCTCGGTGCGAAGGCCGCTCTGGGCCATCGTGGCCACCGGCAGGCTCAGCGCAAGGAGCAGGGTCAGAATCAGGCTGCGGCGCATCAGGACATCCATTGGCTCGACGTATCCGGGGGAATTGTTGCCCGAATACGGCCTTTGCGCCAATGCGGCCTGTTAAAATCGCCCGTTCAACCCCTGCCAGCGCCGACGCCCGTGACCAACACCCCGTCTTCCGCCCCCTCCCCCCTCACCTACCGTGACGCGGGTGTCGACATCGACGCCGGCAACGAACTGGTCGAGCGGATCAAGCCCCTGGTCAAGCGCAGCTTCCGCCCGGAAGTGATGGGCGGCCTGGGTGGCTTCGGCGCCCTGTTCGACCTGTCCAACAAGTACCGCGAACCGGTACTGGTGTCGGGCACCGACGGCGTGGGCACCAAGCTGAAGCTGGCCCACCAGCTGAACCGCCACGATACGATCGGCATCGACCTGGTCGCCATGTGCGTAAACGACGTGCTGGTGCAGGGTGCCGAGCCGCTGTTCTTCTTGGACTACTTCGCCACCGGCAAGCTGGACATCGACACCGCGGCGGCGGTCGTGGGCGGCATCGCCAACGGCTGCACCGAGGCCGGCTGCGCGCTGATCGGCGGCGAAACGGCT
The DNA here is from genome assembly GCF_036319985.1 of Stenotrophomonas sp. SMYL89. Lineage (NCBI taxonomy): Bacteria > Pseudomonadati > Pseudomonadota > Gammaproteobacteria > Lysobacterales > Lysobacteraceae > Stenotrophomonas > Stenotrophomonas sp. SMYL89. Next base: position 148,879 of record NZ_JAWIRW010000004.1, read on the forward strand.
GAAATGCCCGACATGTATGCCCCGGGCGAGTACGACCTGGCCGGCTTCACGGTCGCTGCGGTAGAGAAGAGCGAGCTGAAGGACGGCGCCAGCGTGGCCGCTGGCGACGTGCTCATCGGCATCGCCTCCTCCGGCCCGCACTCCAACGGCTACTCGCTGGTCCGCCGCATCTACGACCGCGCCGGCCGCCCGGCCGATCTGGAGCTGGAAGGCGGCGTGAAGCTGGTCGATGCGCTGATGGCACCAACCCGCCTGTACGTCAAGCCGATCCTGTCGCTGCTGAAGTCGCATGGCGAGGCCATCCATGGCATGGCCCACATCACCGGTGGCGGCCTGACCGAGAACATCATCCGCGTGGTGCCCGACGGCCTCGGCCTGGACATCCAGGCGTCGTCCTGGACCCTGCCGCCGGTGTTCCAGTGGCTGCAGAAGGAGGGCGCGGTGGCCGACAGCGAGATGTGGCGCACCTTCAACTGCGGCATCGGCTTCGTGCTGATCGTCGCGCCGGACCAGGTGGCTGCGGTGTCCGAGGCGGTCAAGGCGCAGGGCCTGGAGCACTGGACCATCGGCCAGGTGGTCACCGCCGAAGGCGCCGAGCGCGTCCACATCGGCTGAGCCCGGCAACCAGGAGCCCGCATGGACGCATCGCCCCCCTTGTCGCCCGCCCCCGTGCCGCCGCCGCTGGTGACGGTACCGCCGTTCAGCGCGCAGGATGCCGACCACCTGCGCATGCTGGTCATCGCACACTACGTGGTCGGTGGCCTGATCGTGCTGTTCTCGCTGATCTTCATCCTGCACATCGTGATCGGCATCGCTGCGTTGACCGGCAGCCTGCCGATGAAGTCCGGCGGCGAGCCCTCCTCGCCGGAGGAACAGCGCCTGATGGGCTGGGTGTTCACTGTTCTCGGCTGCGGCGTCGTGTTCGGCGGCATCGCGCTGGGCGCGTTCGTGGCCTATGCCGGCCGCTGCCTGGCCCGCCGTCGCCGCCATCTGCTGTGCCTGATCGCGGCTGGCCTGGCCTGCCTGTTCACGCCGGTCGGCACGGTGCTGGGGGTGTTCAGCCTGATCACTCTGCTGCGTCCGCAGGTCAAGGCTGCCTTCGACGCTCCCACCACGACCGCATGACCGCCTCAAGCAATCCACCGCCACTGCCGCATCGGACCCTGGCGCAGCTGCAGCGGGTCAGCCATCTGCAGACACTGAGCGTGCTGTTCTACGCCCTGGCCGGTTTCCACTGGGTCGCCGCAGTGGCGTTCCTTGGCCTCAGTGGATGGGTGGCCCACTCACGCGGGCTGGACGATGCCTGGCTGCTGACCACAGTCTATGCCTCGATCGCCCTGCTGGCTGCGTTGCTGGGCTTCGTGCAGCTGCATACCGCGCGCCTGCTTTCACGCCGCACGGGCCTGGCCTGGTGCCAGCGCGCGGCGTGGCTGGCTGTGCTGGCTGGCCCACTGGGCATGGCGTTGACCGCCTATGCCTGGGTGTTCCTGTGCAAGCCGGAGATGGCTGCGCTGTTCGACCGCGGCGACCATCTCAGTGTCTGAGCCCGTGGGCAGACAGCCGCCCTTCCCTGATCGACCCGACATGTCCTCGCCCGCCTTCTCAACGACCGTCTCACCCACCCGCCACCGCTTCTCGGGCCCGAAGAAGCTGGCCTTCGCCGCCGTACTGGCGGTCTTCGCGATCAGCTGGATCCACCCGCTGTGGCCCACCGAGCAGGCCCTGCACAGCACGTTGACCGTGGTCGGGCTGGTCGCCCTGCTATGGGTCGACCGTCGCGGTGGCTGGCTGGGCGATGGCGCTTTCATCGCCATCTGCGGCTTCATCGCCCTGCACTGCGTGGCGGCGCGCTGGCTGTATTCCAACGTGCCCTACGACGCCTGGGCGCAGGCGCTGACCGGCTGGTCACCCAATGCGGCGTTCGGCTGGCAGCGCAATCACTTCGACCGCCTCATCCACTTCCTGTTCGGTGTCTGCTTCACCCCCGCGCTGCTGCAGCTGGCGCGCCACGCGTGGCCAGCACTGCGGCTGGGCCAGGCCTTCACCCTGGCGGTGATGACGGTGATGTGCGCCAGCCTGGTCTACGAATGGTTCGAATGGGCCATCGCGCTGGCGCTGTCTCCGGATGCCGCCGAGGCCTACAACGGCCAGCAGGGTGACCTGTGGGATGCGCATGCCGACATGCTGATGGCGACCGTCGGCAGCCTGTTGACCTGGCCACTGATCCGCCGGAGTTCCCTGCAATGACCGCCCCAACCCGCATCGCCGTGCTCGCCTCGGGCCGCGGCAGCAACCTGCAGGCCATCCTCGACGCGATCGGCAGCGGCCGCCTGCCGGCCAAGGTGGTCGGCGTGTTCTCCGACCGCCCCGCTGCAGAATCACTACAGCGCGTCGCACCGGCCCTGCGCTGGGCGCATGCGCCGAAGGCGTTCAGCGACCGCGCCGCCTACGAGCAGGCACTGGGCAATGCGCTGGCAGCAGTACAGCCGGACTGGATCGTCTGCGCCGGCTACATGCGTATCCTGGGTCCGGCCTTCGTGCAGCGCTTCGCGGGCCACCTGGTCAACATCCACCCGTCGCTGCTGCCGCTGCACAAGGGCCTGGACACCCACGCGCGGGCGCTGCAGGCCGGCGATGCCGAGCACGGTGCCAGCGTGCACCTGGTAGTGCCGGAGCTGGATGCCGGAGCCGTACTGGCGCAGGCACGGGTTCCCGTGCTGCCGGGCGACGACGCGCGCAGCCTGGCCGAGCGGGTACTGGCGGTGGAGCACCCGCTGCTGATCGCTACGCTGCAGCTGCTGTGCGCGGGTCGCCTGACTGAACGGGAGGGCCAGCCCTGGCTGGACGGTCACCCCCTGTTTAGCCCCCTGGCCCTAGATTCCGCCGGAAACCTGAACCAGTAACGCCCTTGCACACGCCCCGCTGACTGCGGGGCTGGCATCCTGCCCCCTCCTGCGGCCCCTGTCCCCCATGAAGACCACGACGCTGCTGTCCACTTCACTGCTGTTGTCGCTTGCCGTGCTTCCCGGCGTGGGCTGGGGCCAGGCGCAGCCGCCTGCTGCTTCACCGGCACCGCCACCCGCACCCACTGCGCTGCCACCGAACGAGCCCAGCGTGCCGCTGTTGCCGGCACTGGCCTGGGAGCCGCCGCCGCTGCAGCCGTTCACCGCCACCTACCAGGCCTTCTACAAGGGCAAGGAAGCAGGTGATGCCAGCATGCAGGTCACCCACACCGGCGGCAGCCAGTGGCGGGTGGACATGCAGGTGGTCGGCCGCCGCGGCTTTGCCAGCGTGCTCGGCCTGAACATCGAGCAGAGCACGGTGTTCGAAGAGCGCAGTGGCGTCTACGCACCGCTCAGCCAGAGCACGGTGCGCAAGGGCCTGTTCCTCGGCAAGAAGGCCGTGGGCACCTACAACTGGCAGGCCGGTACCGCGCAGTGGACCGGTGACGTCAAGAAGGAACGTGCGCAGCCGATCCCGCTGCAGCCGGGCGACCAGAGCGCACTGCTGATCAACCTGGCGATCATGCGCGACGCCCGCCCGGGCGCCGCCATGCATTACCGCTACGTGGACATGGGCAAGGTCCGCCAGCACGATTACCAGGCCGCGCCGCAGACCGAGAACGTCGAGGTCGGCGACCTGTCCTACAACGCGCTGCGGGTCTACCGGACCAACGGCGGCAACAACGAAACCATCCTCTGGATCGCCAACGGTGTCCCCACCCCGGTGCGCATCCTGCAACGCGAAGACGGCGAAGACCGCGTCGACCTGCGCCTGATCGAATACCAAGGAGTCTGAGCATGAACACCCTGACCCGCCCCCTCACCTGGATCGCAGCCGCTGCCCTGACTGTGGCCAGCCTGCCGGCCATGGCGCTGGAGCCGTTCAAGGCCGACTACCTGGCCAGCTACATGGGCATGCAGGCCAACGGCACCATGACCCTGTCCAGCGAAGGCGCCAACAAGTGGCGCTACAGCCTGCAGGTGAAGAACCAGCTGGCCGACCTCAGCCAGAGCACCGTGTTCGAGGAAGTGCGCGGCCAGCTGCGCCCGCTCAGCAGCCAGGACCGTTCGGCCCTGCTGGTGAAGAAGCGCAACGTGCAGGCCACCTACAACTGGAGCAGCAACCAGGCCACCTGGACCGGCGACATCAAGCCGGACCGCGCCGGACCGATTGCTCTGAAGTCCGGTGACATGGATGCGCTGCTGATCAACCTGGCGATCGCCCGTGACCTGGCGGCCGGCAAGCCGCTGACCTACCGCATGGTGGACGAGGGCCGGATCAAGAACATGACCTACCGCGTGATCGGCAAAGAGTCGATCACCGTGGGCGGCAAGAGCTACGAGGCCACGAAGGTCTCGCGTGCCGATGGCAACAAGGAGCTGATCGCCTGGATCGTACCGGACTTCCCGGTGCCGGCGCGGATGCTGCAGCGTGAGAGCGGCCGCGATGCGCTGGACCTGACCATCAAGGCGATGAACTGAGCGCCCGCGGTCGGATCCCTTTCCAACGGGAAGGGCTCCTGACCCCGACAGCGACCCGGCGCCTTCATCCACGCATGGCGTGGATCTACCGTAAAAAAACGCCCGCTTTCGCGGGCGTTCTGCTTACTTCTTTTCGTCGGCCGCGGCCGGCGTGAACTCGGTGCGGCAGTCCACGCGGATCTGCTCGCCGGTGCTGCGCCAGACAAACGTACGGCAATGGCGGTTGCCGTCCTGGCTGTCGTTCACCGCAACCGCATAGAACGACTCGATGATCTCGTCACGCGTGACCGTGCCGTCGCCGTTCCAGTCCATGTCCTTCTGCTCGATGCCCTGGGTGATGGCGATGTTGGCGTACCAGGCGTAGCCCAGCCACGCCAGCACGATCAGCACCAGGGCCAGCAGCGCCTTGCGGCGCGGGCTGAACTTGCCGCGCAGGATCATGGCACGCGCCGGATGGTGGCGCCGAGCGAAGACAGCTTCTCTTCGATGTTCTCGTAGCCACGATCAAGGTGGTAGATGCGGTCGATGGTGGTGTCGCCGCTGGCCATCAGGCCGGCCAGGATCAGCGACGCCGACGCACGCAGGTCGGTCGCCATCACCGGTGCGCCACTCAGGTGCTCGCTGCCACGCACGATGGCGGTGTGGCCTTCGACCTGGATGTCCGCGCCCAGGCGCAGCAGTTCGTTGACGTGCATGAAACGGTTCTCGAAGATCGTTTCGTTGATCACGCCCACACCGTCGGCCACGCAGTTGAGTGCCATGAACTGCGCCTGCATGTCGGTCGGGAACGCCGGGTACGGAGCGGTGGTCAGGTTGACCGCCTTCGGCCGCTTGCCCTGCATGTCCAGGGTGATGCTGTCGTCGGTGGTGTCGATCTTCGCACCGGCCTCGACCAGCTTGGACAGCACGGCATCCATGGTGCTCGGGCGCGCACGGTTCACCGTGACCTTGCCGCCGGTCATCGCCGCAGCGACCAGGAAGGTGCCGGTCTCGATGCGGTCGGGCAGCACTTCGTGACGGCCACCGGACAGGCGCTCGACGCCTTCGATGACCAGGCGGGCGGTACCCAGGCCTTCGATCTTCGCGCCAAGGGCGATCAGGCAGTGCGCCAGATCGGTCACTTCCGGTTCCATCGCGCAGTTGTCGAGGATGGTGGTGCCTTCAGCCAGCACCGCGCCCATCAGCACATTCTCGGTGCCGGTGACGCTGACCATGTCGAAGGTGAAGTGGCCACCCTTCAGGCGCTTGGCGGTGGCCTTGATGAAGCCGTTCTCGACCACGATCTCGGCGCCCAGCGCCTGCAGGCCCTTGATGTGCTGGTCAACCGGGCGCGAACCGATCGCGCAGCCGCCGGGCAGCGACACTTCCGCCGCGCCGAAGCGCGCCAGCAGCGGGCCCAGCACCAGGATCGAGGCGCGCATGGTCTTGACCAGCTCGTACGGCGCAACATGCTGGTTCACCGAGCGCGGATCGACCACGATCGCACTGCCACGCGACAGCGTGCCCTGGTCGATGGTGACCTTGGCGCCCAGCTCGCCCAGCAGCTTCACCGTGGTGACCACGTCGTGCAGGTGCGGCACGTTGGTGATCTCCACCGGCTCATCGGCCAGCAGGGTCGCGCAGAGAATGGGGAGGACGGCGTTCTTGGCGCCGGAGATGCTCACTTCACCGTGCAGCGCAGCGCCGCCGGTCACAACGATCTTGGCCATGTATTCGGGATCTTCTGCGGTTCAGCCGGCTTCGGCCGGGGTCACGGTTTTCAGCGCCAGCGCGTGGATCGCGCCGCCCATCAGGTCGCCCAGGGTGGCATACACCATGCGGTGGCGGGCCAGCGGCATCTTGCCGGCGAAGGCCTCGCAGACCACGGTCGCTTCGAAATGCACGCCATCGTCGCCCTGCACGTCGGCGCGGGCGCCGGGAAGGCCGGTTTCGATCAGATTGCGGATGGTGTCGGCGTCCAACGGGCTTTCCTAATAAAATGTGCCTCCATTCTACTTCCGCTGCGTGGCGTCCGCATGGCCGAATCCCTGTTGCCCCCCCGTTCCGTCGATCCTGCCGGCCTGGTCGCCAGCGGCCGCCGCGTCTTCGAGATCGAGCGGCAGGCGCTGGATGCGGTGGCCGACCGCCTCGGCGAGGCCTTCCAGCAGGCCTGCCAGGCGATCCTGGCCAGCCGTGGCCGGGTGGTCGCCACCGGCATGGGCAAGTCCGGGCATATCGCCCGCAAGATCGCCGCTACCCTGGCCTCTACCGGAACGCCGGCGTTCTACGTGCACCCCGGCGAAGCCGGCCACGGCGATCTCGGCATGATCACCGAGGACGACGTGGTGCTGGCCCTGTCCTATTCGGGCGAATCGGACGAGGTGCTGATGCTGCTGCCGGTGCTCAAGCGCCAGGGCAACGTACTGATTTCCATGACCGGCCGTGCGCAGTCCAGCCTGGCTACCGCCGCCGACGTCCACCTGGACGTGAGCGTGCCGGCCGAGGCCTGCCCGCTGGCGCTGGCGCCCACCTCCAGCACCACCGCCTCGCTGGCGATGGGCGATGCGCTGGCCGTGGCCCTGCTCGACGCACGTGGCTTCACCGCCGATGACTTCGCCCGTTCTCACCCGGCCGGCAGCCTCGGCCGCCGCCTGCTGCTGCACATCACCGACGTCATGCACACCGGCGACGACCTGCCCAGCGTGGGCGCCGACGCCAGCCTCAGCGAAGCGCTGATGGAGATGAGCCGCAAGCGGCTGGGCATGACCGCCGTGGTCGACGCCGACGGCGTGCTGATCGGCCTGTTCACCGACGGCGACCTGCGCCGTGCGCTGGACAGCGCGCTGGACGTGCGCACCGCGAAGATCGCCGATGTAATGACCCGCAACCCGCGCACCATCGGCGCCGACCAGCTGGCAGTGGAGGCCGCCCGGCAGATGGAAACCCAGAAAATCAATGGCCTGATCGTGGTTGATGGCCAGGGCCGCGCAGTCGGCGCCCTGAACATTCATGACCTGTTGCGGGCCCGGGTGGTTTAACCGACAGTCCATAGACCCCATTCAGTCTGTAACGCCGCACCCGCCCACAACGAGCCTGCCGCCCTGATGCCCTGGTCCCCCCTGCCCGCCTTCCCCGCCCACCTGCATGCCGCTGCGGCCCAGATCCGCCTGGCCTGCTTCGACGTGGACGGCACCCTCACCGACGGTCGGCTGTACTACGACAAGGACGGCAACGAGAGCAAGGCGTACTTCGTGCAGGACGGCCTGGGCCTGAAACTGCTGCAGCAGCACGGCATCCATCCCGTGCTGATCACCGCGCGCAACAGCCAGTCCGCGCTCAAGCGCGGCGCCGACCTCGGCATCGATACCCAGATCGCCGTGGGCGACAAGCTGGCCAGCGTGCAGGCGCTGTGTGCGCAGCACGGCATCGGCCTGGAACAGGTGGCGTTCATGGGCGATGACCTGCCCGACCTGGCGCCGCTGGGTGCGGTCGGCCTGGCCGTGGCCCCGGCCAACGCCCACCCGTGGATCGCCGAGCGCGTGCACTGGCAGACCCGCGCCGATGGCGGCCGTGGCGCAGCCCGTGAGCTGTGCGACATCCTGCTGGCCGCTCAGGGCCGCGTGGATGCGGTGCTGGCGAGGTTCGGCGCATGAACCTGCCCACCTTGAACTGGCGCACCCTGCTCGGCATCGGCCTGCTGCTGGCGGCACTGCTCAGCAGCTGGGCGGCGCTGCGCAACCGCGACAAGGGCCCGGCCAGTGCCGGCCAGGAGGTCGGCGTGGATTACATCCTGCATGACTTCCAGATTGTCGCCCTGGATGAGCACGGCAAGGAATCGACCACCCTGCGCGCACCGCTGCTGGAACGCCAGCGCGGCGACCAGACCATCAACATCGCCACCCCGCTGTTCGAGATGCCGGACAAGGATGGCAAGCACTGGACCCTGCGTGCCGAGACCGGCTGGCTCAGCGCCAAGGGCGACGAGATGAAGCTGCGCGGCAATGTCGCCGGCGACAGCCCGGCGGGCCCGGGCGTGGTGCCGACCACCTTCCGCACCGACCACCTGGACGTGTTCCCGAAGGAGAACCGTGCCCGCACCGATGCGCTGGTCACCATGACCCGCCCGGGCATGGAACAGTCCGGCGTCGGCTTTGAGGTGGATTCGAAGAACAACACGTATCATTTCCTCAGCCAGTCCAAGGGCCGCTACACGCCCAAACGCTGATTCCGCCGCCAGCCCGCGACGTCTCCGGACAGGCGCAGGGCCGGCAGCCCCACCCTCCGCCCCCCGGCCCGCCCGGGAGGCCCTCACCGGTAGAACGGACCCCGATGAAGATTCCCTTTGCCGCCGTACTCGCGCTCGCTCTTCTTGTCCCCAGCGCCGCCTTCGCCAAGTCCACCGACCGCAACGAAGACATGCACATCGATTCCGGCGCCCAGTCCGGCATGCTCACCGGCGACGGCAAGACCGTGCTGTCGCAGGGCGTGATCATCACCCAGGGCACGCTGGACCTGCGCTCGTCCGAGGCCGAGATCTACCTCAAGGACGGCGAGGCCGTGCGCGTGGTGTTCACCGGCAAGCAGGCCAAGATGAAGCAGCAGCTTGATGACGGCACCTGGATGGACGCGCTGGCTGACCGCATCGATTACGACATCAAGACCGAGATCATCACCCTGACCGGCAACTACAAGGTCACCAGCGCGCGCGGCACCAATGCCGGCCAGCGCATGGTCTACAACACCCGTACCGGCGAGATGAACTCCGGTGGTGACGGCAGCCGCGTGCGCACCGTCATCCCGCCGAAGAACAAGACCCCGGCCGCGCCGGCGGCACAACCCAGGGCCGCCACGCCGGCACAGCCGGCCGGGAGCAAGAAGTAATGCTCGTCGCCAAGGGCCTGCGCAAGACGTACAAGCAGCGCGAAGTGGTCAAGGACTTCGGGCTGACCCTCGATGCGGGTGAAGTGGTGGGCCTGCTCGGCCCCAACGGCGCCGGCAAGACCACCTGTTTCTACATGATCGTCGGCCTGGTCGCCGCCGATGCCGGCAGCATCGTGCTCGACGGCAAGGACATCACCGGTGACCCGATGTACACCCGCGCCAAGCAGGGTGTGGGCTACCTGCCGCAGGAACCCTCGGTGTTCCGCAAGTTGACCGTGGCAGACAACATCCGCCTGGTGCTTGAACTGCGCGAGGACCTGGACTCGGCCGGCCGCGAGCGCGAATTGAACGGCCTGCTCGACGAACTGCAGCTGGGCCATGTCGCCGATCAGCTCGGCGCCAGCCTGTCCGGTGGCGAACGCCGCCGCTGCGAGATCGCCCGCGCACTGGCCGCGCAGCCGCGCCTGATCCTGCTCGACGAACCGTTCGCCGGTGTCGACCCGATTTCGGTCGGCGAGATCCAGCGCATCGTCACCCATCTCAAGCAGCGTGGCATCGGCGTGTTGATCACCGACCACAATGTGCGCGAGACCTTGGGTATCTGCGACCGCGCGTATATCCTCGCCGAGGGCAGCGTGCTGGCCCAGGGTTCGCCGGAGGCGATCCTGGACAATGCCGACGTGCGTCGGGTCTACCTTGGGGATTCCTTCAAGCTGTGACTGCGGTCGCCGGGTCCCTTTCCTTCCTTTCGGCACAGGCATGAAGACTCGGCTGCAGACATCGCTGGGACAGCAACTGGTGCTCACGCCCCAGTTGCAGCAGGCGATCAAGCTGCTGCAGATGTCGACCACCGAGCTGGAGCTGGAGATCGCGCAGGCAGTGGAGAGCAACCCACTGCTGGACTGGGCCGACAGCAACGACAGCAGCGCCGCCAATGAAGGCAGCGATGGCAACGACAACGAAGCGCCTGCAGAACGCAGCGATGAAGGCGACGATTGGGCGCCGGCCGAACTGGACTGGACGGCGACCGGCAGCGGTGGCAGCTTCGATGATGACGACGATACCGGCAGCGCCGCCGAACGCGTGGCCGAAACCGAGACACTCGCCGACCACCTGCTGTGGCAGCTGCACCTGTCGCATCTGTCTGCCAGCGATCGCAGCATCGGCGCGGCGCTGATCGATGCACTGGACGATGACGGCTACCTGCGCGAACCGCTGGGCACCATCGCCGAAACCCTGTTGCCGGCGATCCACGCCGACGAGGACGAGATCCTTGCCGTGCTGCATCGCATCCAGCGTTTCGATCCGGTCGGTGTGGCTGCACGCACGCTCGGCGAATGCCTGCAGCTGCAGCTGGACGTGCTGCCCGATGAAACGCCGGGCCTGCTGCTGGCGCGACAGATTGCCGCAGGACCGCTGGAGCGGTTGCCGCGCAGCGGCGTCGCCGGGCTCGCCCACGAACTGAAACAACCCGTGGACGAGGTCGAGACGGCGGTCGCCCTGCTGCGCTCGCTGGACCCGCGCCCGGGCACCCAGATCGCCCCCCTGTCGCAGGACACCTACGTGGTGCCGGACGTGGTGGTGTGGCGGCAGAATGGCGTGTGGCGTGCGGCGCTGGCCGGGCACGCCGGACCGAAGGTGGTGATCCATCGCGGCTACGAACAGCTGATCCGTCGCTGTGGTGACGCCGACGCGGGCTACCTGCGCGCCCAGCTGCAGGAAGCGCGCTGGCTGCTGAAGGGCCTGCAGCAGCGTGGCGAGACCCTGCTGCGGGTGGTGCGCAGCCTGATCCTGCAGCAGGCCGGTTTCCTGGAGTTCGGCGAGCAGGCCCTGCGCCCGCTGACCCTGCGCGAGGTCGCCGCCGAGCTCGGCCTGCACGAATCCACAGTGTCGCGCGCGATCGCGCGCAAGCACGTGCGTACCCCGCGCGGCACCCTGCCGCTGCGCGCCTTCTTCGCCTCGGGCATTGATACCGAGGGCGGCGGCGAAGCATCCAGCACCGCCATCCAGGCGATGATCCGCCGCCTGATCGACGACGAGAACCCGCGCAAGCCACTTTCTGACGCCAAGCTGGCTGACCTGCTCAAATCGTCGGGAATTCCAGTAGCGCGACGCACCGTGGCGAAGTATCGTGAAGCCATGAACATTTCCGCCTCGCACGAAAGGGTCAGAATCGCTTGACGCGCCGCCGCGCCCGGCGGAGAGGTTCATTGGCACATCCGAACACAGGAGAAACCCGATGCGCATCGAAACGTTTGGCAAAGATGTCGAAGTCACCCCGGCCCTGCAGTCCTATGTAGAGGAGAAGCTGGCCCGGATCGGCAAACACTTCGACCAGCACTGCGAAGCGCGGGTGACCCTCAAGCTGCAGAAGACCGAGCACCACGTCGACGCCAGCCTCAATATCCCGGGACAGACCCTGCACGCCGAGGCCGGCGGCCAGACCATGTACGCCGCAATCGACCTGCTTGCGGACAAGCTTGACCGCCTGGTGATCAAGCACAAGGAGAAAAAACAGCAGCACGCACCGCTGCCGGTGGGCGACAATGGTGGCTGATCGCCACCGTTCCCCGCAGACATGCCCCTGACTGACCTCCTGGCGGCCGTGCAGACCCAGCTCTGCACGGCCACCGACCGTGACAGCGTCCTGCAGGCCGCCGCCGGGTTGCTGGCCTGCCGCCAGGCCAACGCCGAACAGATCTATCTGAACCTGTGCCAGCGCGAAGCGCTGGGCAGCACCGCGATCGGCCACGGCATCGCCATTCCCCACGGCCGCGCGCCGACCCTGGACCGCCCGCGTGGCGCCCTGTTGCGCCTGACCAGCCCGGTCGACTTCGGTGGCGACGAGCCGGTGGACCTGGTGTTCGCGATGGCCGTTCCCGCCCACTACACCCACCAGCACCTGATGCTGCTGTCCGAGCTTGCCGAATTGTTCTCGGCGGCGGATATCCGCCAGGCCCTGCGTCAGGCAGGCGACGCGCGGGCCCTGCGCGAGGCGCTGGACATGACCCCACCTGCGAGTGCCGCATGAATACCAGCATCACCGCCCGTGAACTGTTTGAACAGCAGCGCGAGCGGCTGGGGCTGCGCTGGGCTGCCGGCAAATCCGGCGAGAAGCGCGAGCTGGAGGCCGGCAATACGGTCTCGCGTCGCCCCTCGCTGGCCGGTTATCTCAATGCGATCTATCCCAACAAGGTGCAGATCCTCGGTACCGAGGAACTGTCCTGGCTGGACGCGCTGGAACCGCGCCAGCGCTGGGAAACGATCGAAAAAATCATGCAGTCGCACCCGCTGGCACTGGTGCTGACCCGCAACCAGGCGTGCCCGGAAGACCTGCGTGCCGCCGCCGATGAATCCGGCACCCCGTTGTGGCTCTCGCCCAAGCGCGGCCACGAACTGCTCAACCACCTGTCCTACCACCTGGCGCGTACGCTGGCGCCGCGGGTGATCCTGCATGGCGTGTTCATGGAGATCTACTCCATCGGCGTGCTGATCACCGGCGAAGCGGGGTCCGGCAAGAGCGAGCTGGCGCTGGAGCTGCTCAGCCGTGGCCATCGCCTGGTGGCCGACGATGCGCCCGAGTTCACCCAGATCGCACCCGACGTGCTCGACGGCACCTGCCCCGAACTGCTGCAGGACCTACTGGAAGTGCGCGGCCTGGGCGTGTTGAACGTGCGCGAGATGTTCGGCGACACGGCTGTAAAGAAGAACAAGTACCTTCGGCTGATCGTCCACCTGACCAAGCCGATGACCGAACCCACTCCGCATGGCTACGAGCGCCTGACCGGCGATTCGGGCACCCGCCATGTGCTGGACCTGGACGTGCCGCTGATCACGCTGCCGGTGATGCCCGGCCGCAACCTGGCCGTGCTGACCGAGGCGGCCACCCGCCTGCATATCCTGCGGACCAAGGGCATCGACCCGGCGGCGATGTTCATCGCCCGCCACAGCAACCTGCTGGAACGGCGAACGCCCTGACCCCCTGCCCTTCGAAGAGCCTGTCCATGAGCACCGTCCCCTCCTCCGCCCCGACCCTGATCATCGTCAGCGGCCTGTCCGGCTCGGGTAAATCCGTCGCCCTGAAGACCTTCGAGGACCAGGACTACTACTGCTCGGACAACCTGCCGATCAACCTGCTGCCGGACTTCGTACGCAGCCTGCTGGCCAATCGCGGCGGCAGTGCACCGCGCCGGCTGGCCGTAGGCATCGACGTGCGTGGGCAGGCCGACCTGAGCCAGCTGGGCGACTGGCGGCAGCTGGCCGCCGACGCCGGCGTGGAGGTGAAGGTGCTGTTCTTCGAAGCCAGCGACGAGACGCTGCTCAAGCGCTACGCAGACACCCGCCGCCGCCATCCGTTGAGCCAGCTGGGGCTGTCCCTGCCCGAAGCCATCGCCCGCGAACGCGAACTGACCGCGCCGCTGCGGCGCGACGCCGATGCGGTGATCGATACCAGCAGCCTCAATGTGCACCAGCTGCGCCGTCGCATCGTCACCGAGTTCGCGATGGGCCATGCCACCAGCCTGTCGCTGTTGTTCGAATCGTTTGCCTACAAGCGTGGCGTGCCGGCCGAAGCAGACTTCGTGTTCGACGCACGGGTGCTGCCCAACCCGCACTGGGATCCGGACCTGCGGGCGATGAGCGGTCGCGAACCCGGCGTGCGCGATTACCTGGAAGCACAGCCGGATGTGCAGCGCTACGTGGCCCAGCTGATGGACTTCCTCGATACCTGGCTGCCGAAGCTGGGGGATGGCACCCGCAGTTATGTAACCGTGGCGTTCGGCTGCACCGGCGGCAAGCACCGGTCGGTGTTCCTGGCCGAGCGCATGGCCCGGCATGCCCGCGAGATGGGCTGGGAAGACGTGGCGACCTACCACCGCGAACAGGATTGAGGGGGTCGGCCGGGCTGCGCCCGGCACCCGCTGTAGAGTCGAGCCATGCTCGACTGAAGCAACGTCAAAAGCCGGCATTCCCCGGATGGCGGGGCGGGCCAACAAGCGGGGGACGCTGCAAGTACGTCCCTGTAAGCTCGGTCGCCGCATCCATGCGGCTCACGCCCCCGCTTGCTGACCCACCCCGCCTTCGACAGATTCCTGCGATCTGTCGGGACGCCATTGTGTGCTGCTGTTGATGGGTGTCGACCTTGGTCGACACGGTAGATCCACGCCATGCGTGGATGAATCCCGGTCAGGCATCGAAAAAAGGATGGAGTCGGAGCCCTTTTCCAACGAAAAAGGGTTCCCGTGCGAGCAACACTGAATACGGGACACAGTGCCCCTCTCCTGCTGCTATCGCCAATTCACCTTGACCTGTTAACGTGCAGTAATGACCTGTGGCATTCTCCTCGTAACACATCCCGGGGTCGGGACCGCCCTGCTTGACGTGGCGACCCGGCTCCTGCGGCAATTGCCGCTGAAAACCGAAGCTTTCGAAGTACCGTTCGACGCAGACCTGGACGCCCTGCTCCCGCTCGCCTCGGCCGCCCTGCGGCGGGTCGATGGGGGTGACGGTGTGCTGATCCTGACCGACCTGTACGGCGCCAGCCCCGCCAACCTTGCCGGGCAGCTGGCCCGGCTGGGGACCCCGGTTCGCCGGGTGTCGGCGCTGAGCCTGCCGATGTTGCTGCGGGTGATGAATTATCCGGAACAGGGACTGGATCAACTGCCCGCCACAGCCGCGGCGGGTACCCGTAATGGAGCGATAGTCGACGATGCTTGAACGAGAACTCACCGTGAGCAACCGCCTGGGCCTGCACGCCCGGGCCACCGCCAAGCTGGTGCAGACCTTGGCGCCGTTCCGCTGCAACGTGACCATGGCCGCCAAAGGCCGTGAGATCAACGCCAAGAGCATCATGGGCGTGATGCTGCTGGCCGCCGGCCAGGGCACCCCGGTCACCGTGCGCATCAATGGCGAGGACGAAGCCGCCGCGATGGAGGCGGTGGTCAGCCTGTTCGAACGCCGTTTCGACGAGGACAGCTGAGCGTGCCACGCGCACGCGCCGGCCAGCCCCCTTCCGGCCAACGGCCGGTACTGCTGCTGGCGGGCCACGGTGCCGCCCGCGGCACGGCAATGGGCCGCGCCCGCGTGCGCCTGCCGCATGCACTGGAAGTGGCCGAGCAGCGCGTTGCCGCCAACCAGGTCGAGGCCGAGCTGGCCTGCCTGCATCGCGCGGTGGATGCCGCACGCACGGAGATGCACGAGCTGCGCCAGCGCCTGCATGGGGCCCTGAACCAGGAAGTGGGTGAGTTCCTCGACCTGCATGCGCTGCTGCTGGACGATCCCGAGCTGCTCTATGGCCTGGACGAACTGATCCGCAGCGGACCGTACAGCGCCGGCTATGCATTGCGCCTGCAGCGCGACCGCCTGGCCAAGGTCTTCGACGGGATGGACGATGCCTACCTGAAGAGCCGCATGGACGACCTCGACCATGTGATCGGCCGCATCCATGCCTTCCTGCAACCCGAACGCCCACCTGCCGTGAAAGGCCTGGCCGGCGAGATCCTGGTCTGCGACAACATCGCGCCCTCTGAACTGGCACAGCTCCAGGCACAGGGCGTAGTCGGCATCGTCACCGCCGCCGGCAGCGCGCTCTCGCACAGCGCGATCCTTGCGCGCAGCCTGCACCTGCCCTTGATCGTCAACGTGCCGCAGCTTCTCAGCCGCATCGCCGATGGCGACGTGCTGATCATCGATGGCGCCGACGGCAGCATCACCGCCAATCCACAGGCCGATAATCTGCGCGACTATCGCGCACGACTGAAGGAACACGCGCGGGAACAGCGCGAGCTCGGCCGCCTGCGCAGCAAGCCCAGCCGCACCCGCGACCAGGTCGACATCGCCCTGCTGGCCAATGCCGAATCGCTGGAGGACGTGACCCAGGCGCATGCGCTGGGCGCCCACGGCCTGGGCCTGTACCGCACCGAATTCCTGTTCCTGCAGCGCAACGAGCTGCCCGACGAAGAAGAACAGTTCCAGACCTACCGCGATGCCGCCCTGGGCATGAGCGGGCGACCGGTGACCATCCGCACCCTCGACCTGGGCGCGGACAAGGCTGATCGCACCGGCCTGACCCTGAGCAACGAGGAAAACCCGGCGCTCGGCCTGCGTGGCGTACGCCTGTCGCTGGCACGGCCGAAGGTAGCCGACACCCAGCTGCGCGCGATCCTGCGCGCCTCGGCCTACGGCAAGCTGCGGGTGCTGGTGCCGATGGTCAGCACCCGCGAGGAGCTGCTGGCGGTGCGCCGGCGCATGCTCAAGCTGACCGAACAGCTGCGCAGCGAAGGCCACATGGTGTCCGACCACGTGCCACTGGGCGCGATGATCGAAGTCCCGGCCGCTGCACTGGCGCTGGAAAGCTTCATCGACCTGGTCGATTTCCTGTCGATCGGTACCAATGACCTGGTGCAGTACCTGCTGGCGGCCGACCGCAACAATGAAGCGCTGGGCGAGCTGTATTCGCCGTTGCACCCGGCGGTGCTGCGGCTGCTGCAGATGGTGATCGAGACCGGCGCGCGCCACCGCATCCCGGTGGCGGTCTGCGGCGAGATGGCCGGCGATGCGCGGATGACCCCACTGCTGCTGGCACTGGGCCTGACCGAATTCAGTCTGCATCCCGGCACCCTGCTCGAGGTCCGCCGCGCGATCCGCGAGGCCGATCTGGCGACGTTGCGTGCACGCGCGCCCAAGCTGCTGGCCGCGCGCGACCGCCGCGCCATCGAGCGCTGGCTGGCGCTGGTGGCGGACGCGTCCTGATTTCCGCGCCACGCGCTCGCCGGGCATGGCCCGGCGGAATTTGTGGACCCCGCTGGCCGCTGGCCCGACGCAGATTCGATCCGCAGAAACAGCCCCTTGTTGTTCAAGGGGCGCGCCGACAGGCGCGGGGATAAGGTTGAATGCGTGGACCCCGGTGGCCGCAGGCCAGCGGGGTATGCGTTGAAACATCCCCTTGCGATAATGACGCGCTGAACACCCCTGTTGCCGCATCCTTGCCGGGATCGCGGCTTTTCTTATACCCGCGGGAGCTGCGATGGCTGAAGCTGTACGCCACGACAAGACTGCGCGCCAACTGCGGATGTTGTCCGATGCACTGGACAGCGGCCGGCTGGGCCCGGTGCGTCGCCTGGTCAACACCCTGGCCCCGGCCGAGATCGGCAACCTGCTCGAGTCACTGCCACCGGGCAAGCGCGAGGTGGTGTGGGGCCTGGTCGATCCGGAAGATGACGGCGAGGTGCTGGTCCACGTCGGCGACGACGTGCGCGAAAGCCTGCTCGCGGACATGGACCCGGACGAGATCATCGCCGCGGTCGAAGACCTGGACATCGACGACCTGGCCGACCTGGTCGAGGACCTGCCGGATACGGTCATCGACGAAGTCCTCAAGTCGATGGACCGCGAGAACCGTGAGCGCCTGGAACAGGTGCTGTCCTATCCAGAGGACAGTGCCGGCCGCCTGATGAACCCGGACGTGGTGACCGTGCGCGCCGACGTCAATGTCGACGTCGTGCTGCGCTACCTGCGCCTGCGCGGTGAACTGCCCGACCACACCGACCACCTGTTCGTGGTCAGCCGGCGCCATCAGTACCTCGGCCGGGTGTCGCTGGCGGCACTGGTGACCCACGAGGACACCACCCCGATCAACCGCCTGATCGACGACGAGCAGCCAGCCATCGACGTCGGCGAGAGCGACCAGGAAGTCGCCCGCCAGTTCTCCGACCATGACTGGATCTCCGCGCCGGTGGTGGATGACAACAACATCCTGATCGGCCGCATCACCATCGATGACGTGGTCGACATCATCCGCGGCCAGGCCGAGCACCAGGCGCTGGGCGCCGCCGGTCTGGACGAGGACGAGGATCTGTTCAGCCCGGTCTGGCGCGCGATGCGCCGCCGCCTGATGTGGCTGTCGGTGAACCTGTGCACGGCCTTCCTGGCCTCCAGCGTGGTCGGCCATTTCGAAGGCACGATCGACAAGCTGGTGGCGCTGGCGGTGCTGATGCCGATCGTCGCCGGCCTCGGTGGCAACGCCGGTACCCAGGTGCTGGCCCTGATGGTGCGCGGCCTGGCGCTGGGCCAGGTGGGCGCCTCCAACGCCCGCACCCTGCTGTGGAAGGAAGTGCGCGTCGCGCTGCTGAACGGCGTGATGCTGGGTTCGGTGCTGGGCCTGATCGTGCTGGCCTGGTTCCACTCGCCCGGGTTGTCGGCGGTGATCGCCATCGCGCTGACCTGCAACCTCCTGTTCGCTGCATTGGCGGGCGTGCTGGTGCCGTTGACGCTGAAACGCTTCGGCTTCGACCCGGCGCTGGCCAGCGGCATCTTCCTGACCGCGGTGACCGACTCGATGGGCTTCTTCACCTTCCTCGGCCTGGCCACCCTGGTGCTGCTGCACTGACCGTCTCAAGGGTCGGATCCCCGCTGCGCGGGGCTCTGGCCCGATCCCAACTGGATCCCCCATGGCAACGACAATCGAAAACTACTTCCAGCCCGGCTGGCGCGACCAGCAGCACACCTGCCCGGCCTGTGAATGGAAGGGCTGCTCGCGGGCCATGGTGATGGAGCTGGACGAGGACGCCACCGAGTACGACTGCCCGGTCTGCGAAAACCCGCTGCTGGTGGTGCTGCATCCGGACATGGCACAGGTACAGGCCGCCGCTGCCGAAGGCAATGCAGAAGCACAGGAGCAGCTGGACATCATCGCCAGCTTCCCGCGGCCGGAGTGACGCGGCGCATGATGCTGCGTTGACCCACGCCGGACTACGATGCGGGTGACCCTACCGCCTCGGGAACGCCCATGGTCCGTTCGATGTCGCGCTGGCTGCCGCTGCTGGCCTTTCTGATGATGACGGGCTGTGCCTCGCTGCCGGACAGCGCGCGCGGTCGCTTCGAGGCCCGCGCAGTGAAGGTGGATGGCGAAACGGCTTACTACCAGGTGTTCATTCCGGCGGCATCGGCGCGCACGCCGGGCTCGCTGCCGGTCGTGCTGTTCCTGCATGGCTCCGGCGAGCGGGGCGGCGATGGCGTCAAGCAGACCCACGCTGGATTGGGACCGTACCTGCGCGCGCATGCGGCCGATTTCCCGGCGCTGGCCGTATTTCCGCAGGTGCCGGGGCGCGAGGAATGGAGCGGACGCAACAACCGCGTGGCGCTGGCTGCGCTGGACGCCGCCATCGCCGAGTTCGGTGCCGACCCGGCGCGCCAGTACCTGACCGGCATGTCGATGGGCGGCTATGGCAGCTGGAACATCGCGCTGGACGACCCACGCCGCTTCGCGGCGATCGTGCCGGTGTGCGGCGCGGTACTCGCCCCGCGTGCGGTGCGCCCGACCCTGTTCGTCGAGCAGGTCGCGCAGGAGCCCGACCCGTACGCGACCATCGCCCAGCGCCTGCGGCACACCCCGATCTGGATCTTCCACGGCGCACTGGATGACGTGGTCCCACCGGACGACGACCGCCGGCTTCACAGCGCCTTCCTGGCCACCAATGCACGCGACATGCGCTATACCGAGTACCCGGAAGGCAACCACAACGCCTGGGATGCCACCTATGCGGACCCGGCAATGTGGGCGTGGCTGTTCGCGCAGAAGCGCTGAGCCACAGCCCCTGGTAGCTGCCAACCTTGGTTGGCATTGACTGCTCTGGTAGTTGCCAACCTTGGCTGGCACTGGCCTACCTGAAACCAAGCCATTCCCCGATGTTCACTGGAAGCAGGCCCGTCCATGCTTGCTCCATGCAGAACACACGTCTCCTGCTCGGTCGTCGCTCCAGCATCGGCCTCAGCTATATCCTCACCACCGTCGTCCATGACCGCGCACCGCTCTTCACCAACGCCGCAACGGCCGCCTTGGCAATGCGCGAATTCCAGCGACTGGATCAGGAAGGCTTCACCCGCTCGATCGCCTACGTGGTCATGCCCGACCACATCCACTGGCTGGTCGAACTGCGCGCGGGGACGCTGGAAACCGTCATGAAGCGCTTCAAGTCGCGCACAGCCCAGCAGGCTAATCGCTTGCTGGGGCGGATCGGGCGCGTCTGGCAGGCGTGCTATCACGATCATGCAATCCGCTCTGACGAATCGTTGCACCGGCATGCGATGTATCTGATGGGAAATCCGATCAGGGCCGGGCTGACGACGCGGCTGGGGCAATATCCCCACGCATGGTGCGAATGGGAGCTCGGGGCTTCGTGTGATCCGCTCGACAACTTGGGCGCGGATAGATAGTGCCAACCAAGGTTGGCATCTACCAGAGCGGTGCGCGGTCAAGCCGCGCGGTAAGTGTGTCAACCAAGGTTGACACCTACCAGAGCGGGCATCAGCCCAGCAGGGTTTCCAGCACGGCCATGCGCACGGCGACGCCGTTGGCGACCTGGCGCAGTACCCACGACTGCGGGCCGTCGGCCACCTCGTCGGTCACTTCCACGCCGCGGTTGATCGGGCCCGGGTGCAGCACCGCGGCATCCTTGCCGGCGCGTGCCAGGCGCTCATTGGTCAGGCCGTACTGTGCGTGGTACTGCTCCAGCGACGGCACCAGGCCTTCTTCCATGCGCTCGCGCTGCAGGCGCAGCATCATCAGCGCGTCGACGCCTTCCAGCATCGCATCGAAATCATCGCCGACCACACAGCCCTTCAGCGTCTCGTCGTCCGGCAGCAGCGACTGCGGGCCGCACACGCGGATCTCGCCCACGCCAAGCGTGCGCAGCGCGTGCAGATCCGTGCGGGCCACGCGCGAGTGCTTCACGTCGCCGACAATCACCACCTTCAGCTTCGAGAAATCCGGGCCCTTGGCCTGGCGCAGGGTCAGCATGTCCAACAGGCCCTGGGTCGGGTGCGAACTGCGGCCGTCACCGGCGTTGATCAGCGCAGTGCCCTCGCCCGCCGCTTCGGCCAGGGCGGCCACGGCGCCGTCATCGGGATGGCGCACGACGAAGCCACGCACGCCCATCGCTTCCAGGTTGCGCAGCGTGTCGCAGGCGGTTTCGCCCTTGCGCGTGGACGAGGTCGAGGCATCGAAGTTCAGCACGTCGGCGCCCAGGCGCTGCGCGGCCAGCTGGAACGAACTGCGGGTGCGCGTGGACGGTTCGAAGAACAGCGTGCACACCGCCGAACCGCCCAATACGTGGCGCTTGTTGCCGACGCGACCGACCGCAGCATCGCGGATCTGCCCTGCCCGGTCCAGCAGCTGCAACAGGGTTTCGCGCGGCAGGGCCTCCAGGGTCAGCAGGTGGCGCAGGCGTCCGGAGGCATCGATTTGCTGGGCAGTCATGGCGGGTGTCGGTAGTCAGGGAATGGGGGTGGCGTCGTCCGGCGACGACAGCCAGCGGTCGATGATCACCGCCGCGGCCACGGCATCGAGGGCGGCCGCATCGCGGCGGCGCTTGCGCCCTTCGGCGCGCTCGACGGCGAAGCGGCGGGCGGCTTCGACCGAGCTGGAGCGCTCGTCGATCATCACCACGGGCAGCTTGAAGCGTTCCCGCAGCTGGCGGGCAAAGCCCTGCGCGCGCTTGCGGTTGGGCTGGTCCTGGCCGTCCAGGGTCAGCGGGTCGCCGACCACCAGGCCATCGGGCTTCCATTCCTTGAGCAGGCGCTCGATCGCGGTCCAGTCCGGGCCGTTGCCATGCACATCGACCACCGCCACCGCGCGCGCATGCGCCGCGAAGGCACTGCCGATGGCCACGCCGATCCGTCGCGAGCCGACATCGAAACCCAGAACGGTGCCGTCACGGCGGATCGCCGGGGCAGAAGATACCGGTGCGGGCGCGGCCGGCTCAGACATGGCCGCTGTAATCCGTCAGCCGGAACAGGTCCACGCCGATACGCGAGGCCGCACCCTGCCAGCGCTGCTCCAGTGGCAGCTGGAACACCAGCTCGGCGTCGGCCGGCACGGTCAGCCAGCTGTTCTCGGACAGCTCGCTTTCCAGCTGCCCTGCGCCCCAACCGGCACAGCCGAGGGTGACCACGGCGTTGGCCGGGCCTTCGCCTCGCGCCATCGCCTCGAGGATATCGCGCGAGGTGGTCAGGTACAGGCCATTGCCCACGGTCAGGCTGGAATCCCACGCCCGCGCGTCGTCATGGATGACGAAGCCGCGCTCAGGATGCACCGGGCCGCCGTTGAGCACCATGCGCGCCTGCAGGTCGCCATCGCCGGTGGTGATGTCCATCTGTGCAAGCACTTCACCGAGCGTGTACTCGGAAGGCTGGTTGACCAGCACGCCCATCGCCCCGTTCTCGTCGTGCTGGCAGATCAGCGCGACGCTGCGGGCGAAGGTCGCGTCGAGCAGCGACGGCAGCGCGACGAGCAGGTGATCGGCAAGGGAGGTCGGCGTTACAGGCATGGCCCCATTCTAGCGGCTGGGCGCGCCGGGCGCCTCCACTCGACGGTCACGGCGCGCATAATGACGTCCCACCGCGCAGGAGTTCGACGTGTCCGGTTACTGCCTCATCGCCCCGGGCCATCCGGTGCACGACTACTACCACGCCAACGAGTACGGCTTCCCGCAGCGTGACGAGCGCGAGCTGTTCGAACGACTGGTGCTGGAGATCAACCAGGCCGGCCTGAGCTGGGAAACGATCCTGAAGAAGCGCGAGGGCTTTCGCACGGCCTATGACGGTTTCGATGTGGACCGTGTGGCAGCCTATGCCGAGCAGGACATCGAACGCCTGCTGTCGGACGCCGGCATCATCCGCAACCGGCTGAAGGTGCTGGCGGCGATCCACAACGCGCAGGTGATCCAGCAGCTGCGGGCCAGCCACGGCAGCTTCGCGTCGTGGCTGGATGCGCACCACCCGCGCAGCAAGGCCGACTGGGTGAAGCTGTTCAAGAAGACCTTCCGCTTCACCGGCGGCGAGATCACCGGCGAGTTCCTGATGAGCTTGGGCTACCTGCCCGGTGCGCATGCCAAGGACTGCCCGGTGCAGAAGCGGCTGCTGAAGCTGTCGCCGCCGTGGGTGCAGGCCGCCACCCGCTGATGGATATCCGCCGGGCATGGACCGGCGTTACCACGCGTGGGTTCCGGTAGTGCCGGCCGCTGGCCGGCAACCCCGTTGAACGGTCACACGCCCATGTAGCGGCCAGGGCGGTGGTTGAACATCAGCACCAGGCTGAGCACCACCGCGCCGATGGCCGAGTACAGCACCTTCGACGGCGACAGCACGAAGAACGCGGCCACCATCAGGCAGGCGTCGTAGGACATCTGCACCTTGCCCGCGCTCCAGCCGCGGGTGCGCTGCAGGTACACCGCCAGGATGCCGATGCCGCCGAGGCTGGCGCGGTGGCGGATGAAGAACAGGATGCCCAGGCCGGACAGCGCACCACCGACGATCGCCGAATACAGCGGGTGGATGTGCGAGAAGTCGATCCAGCGCGGCAGCAGGTCGGTCAGCACGCCACAGGCGGTGACCGCGGCGAAGGTCTTCAGGGTGAATTCCCAGCCCATGCGCCGCACCGCCACCCAGTAGAACGGCAGGTTGACCAGCACGAACACCACGCCGAAGTTCCAGTCCAGCGCGTAGTGCAGCAGAAAGGCCATGCCGGCCATGCCGCCGATCATCAGCCCGCTCTTGGCGAAGATGGCCAGCCCCAGCGAGGCCACCATGGTGGCCAGCACCATGCCCTGCACGTCCTCGGCGATCGAGTGGCGCAGCGCTTTTCCGTCGGCGGTGGTGCCGGCGCTGTCGGGCGGCGGGGTCAGCGGACCAGCGGTGACCAGGTGGCCGTCAGCGTCGTCGCACGGCGCGGGGCCATGGGAGGGAAGGGACATACGGGTGGGGAACAGCAGGTGGGGAGCGGTATTAGACACGATCTGCATGACAGTTGCAGATGAAATCGTTCAGCTGAATGCGCCCCACCCCGTTCTCTGCCGGCCGCCGATCAGCCTTTTCCGGCCAGGTGATGCGCCACCAGCGCGTTGGCGTGGCCATGGCCCAGGCCATGCTCACTTTTCAGGAAGCTGACCAGTTCCATGTGTTTCAGGCCCTTCTTCCCGGCCAGCAACCCGAACCAGTGCGCCACCGGCTGCCCGTAGGTCTTCTCGATGGAGGGAAAGTACGAGGCCGGGCCTTTCGGCTTGGTGTCAGTGCTCATGTGCAGCTCCCGTTGAAGTCATTCATTCGACGAACCACAGTCCCTGAAATCGACATCCCCACACGTCTACACAGAATGGGATCGGAGCCGTTCCAACAGCTCGCGGGAAACTGTCGAAGGCGGGGGGGGGGGGGGGGGGGGGGGGGGGGGGGGGGGGGGGGGGGGGGGGGGGGCGGGGGGGGGGGGGGGGGGGGGGGGGGGGCGGCCGGGCGCCCCCCCCCCCCCCCCGCCGCCCCCCCCCCCCCCCCCCCCCCCCCCCCCCCCCCCCCCCCCCCCCCCCCCCCCCCCCCCCGCCTCCCACAGGAAGCCAGCTTTTGACGTTGCCGTTGATTCGGCAGGTGCCGGGCGCAGCCCGGCCGTATCATTCCCGCATGCCCCGTGAAAACCTCAACGACCTGCAGGCCTTCGTCCACGTCGCCCGCGAGGGCAGCTTCACCAAGGCCGCCGCCCAGCTGGGTGTCTCCCAGTCTGCGCTCAGCCACGCCATGCGCGGCCTGGAACAGCGCCTTGGAGTGCGCCTGCTGACCCGCACCACCCGCAGCGTGTCCACCACCGAAGCCGGCGCCCACCTTCTGGAAACGCTCGCCCCTCGCCTGGCCGGGATCGAGGATGGGCTGGCCGCGCTGGCCGAGTACCGCGAGCGCCCGGCTGGAACCATCCGCATCAACGCCACCGGCCATGCCGCGGAGTACATTGCCTGGCCGCGGCTGGCACCACTGCTGCAGCAGTATCCGGACCTCAAGGTGGAGCTGACCGCCGACTACGGGCTGGCCGACATCGTCGCCGAGCGCTACGACATCGGCATCCGCCTGGGGGAGCGGCTGGCCCGCGACATGGTCGCCGTGCCGGTCAGCCCGCCGCTGCGCATGCGCGTGGTCGGCGCCCCCACTTACTTCCGCCAGCACGTGGTGCCTCGGCACCCGGACGACCTGGCCGCGCACAACTGCGTGACCCTGCGCCTGCCCACCCATGGCGGGCTGATGCCGTGGGATTTCGGCCAGGACGGCAACGAACTGAGCGTGCGGGTGAGCGGTCAGTGGATCTTCAACAGCATGGGCATGACCCGGGCCGCCGCGCTGGCGGGCAGCGGGCTGGCGTGGCTGCCTGAAGACCAGGTGCAGCCGATGCTGGAGGATGGGCGGCTGCAGTCGGTGCTGGACGACTGGTGCCCGCACTTTGATGGCTATTACGCGTACTACCCGTCGCGCCGGCATGTAACGGTGGCGATGCGCACGGTGCTGGACGCGCTGCGTGGGCCGATGAAGGACTGAGCTGGGGAGTGCGGACCAACGGTCCGCACCCACCACACTCTGCACCCACCCGAGGCAGGATGGCGCGGTGATCAGCCCTTCGCCTGCGCCGCACGCTGTGCGTTGTAGCGCTCGCCGACGATCGACACTTCATCCAGCGCCTGCGCGATGCGCTGCAGTTCCTCCGGCGCCAGCTGCAGGTCAGCCGCGCCCAGGTTCTCTTCCAGGCGGTGGATCTTGGTGGTGCCCGGAATCGGCACGATCCACGGCGCCTGCGCCAGCAGCCAGGCCAGCGCCACCTGCGCCGGGGTCGCGCCGCGTGCTGCAGCAATCGTACTGATGCGATCCACCAGCACCTGGTTGGCGCGGCGTGCTTCCACTTCGAAGCGCGGCACGCTGTTGCGGAAATCGTTGGCGTCGAAGGTGGTGTCGGCGTTGATCGCGCCGGTCAGGAAGCCACGGCCGAGCGGACTGAACGGCACGAAGCCGATGCCCAGTTCCTGCAGGGCCGGCAGCAGTTCGCGCTCCGGTTCACGCCACCACAGCGAATACTCGCTCTGCACGGCAGCCACCGGCTGCACCGCGTGCGCACGGCGCACGGTGGCGGCGCTGGCCTCGGACAGGCCGAAGTGGCCGACCTTGCCCTCGGCGATCAGGTCGCGCACGGTGCCGGCCACGTCCTCGATCGGCACGTTCGGGTCGACACGGTGCTGGTAGAACAGGTCGATATGGTCGGTGCGCAGGCGTTTGAGACTGGCTTCGGCCACGGCGCGGATGTTCTCGGGGCGGCTGTCCAGGCCGGTATCGGTGCGCGCATCCTTGAAGCCGAACTTGGTGGCGATCACCAGCTTGTCGCGGTAAGGCGCCAGGGCCTCGCCGAGCAGGTCTTCATTGGTGTACGGGCCGTACACTTCGGCGGTGTCGAAGAAGGTCACGCCGCGTTCAACGGCAGCGTGCAGCAGGGCGATGCCCTGGCTGCGCTCGACCGGCTGGCCATAGGCATGGGTCAGGCCCATGCAACCCAGGCCCAAGGCGGAAACCTTCAGACCGCTGCGGCCGAGTTCACGTGTCTGCATCGTGGTGCTCCAGAGGGGGAACGCTGACGATACGCCTGCAGGGGCTGCCGATTGAATGGGCAGCGTTGCAGTTGGTCATGACTGGAATTCATCAATCGCCCGCGCGCGGTAGCGCCGACTGTCAGTCGACTGCTTTCCAACGGCCAGGGAGATCCCGCGCTGCGCGCGAGAGTCGACTGGCAGTCGACTCTACAGATCTGCAGGTCACCGGACCTCGGAGATCTCAACGCCATCCAGGCCCTGTGACAACGTGCGTGCGTCGCCGCCCTGGCTGAGCTTGATGCGCAGGCGCACTTCGTTCTGCGAGTCAGCATAGCGCAGCGCGTCCTCGTAGCTGATCTCACCGGCCTGGTACAGCTCGAACAGGCTCTGGTCGAAGGTCTTCATGCCCAGCTGGACCGAGTCCTTCATCACTTCCTTCAGCTTGTGGATCTCGCCGTCGCGGATGTAATCCTGCACCAGCGGCGTGCCGAGCAGGATCTCCATGGCGACCTTGCGCGAACGGCCATCGGGCGACGGCACCAGCTGCTGCGCGACCACGCCCTTGAGGTTCAGCGACAGGTCCATCAGCAGCTGGTTGCGGCGGTCTTCCGGGAAGAAGTTGACGATGCGGTCCATCGCCTGGTTGGCGTTGTTGGCATGCAGGGTGCACAGCACCAGGTGACCGGTCTCGGCGAACGCGATGGCGTGGTCCATGCCTTCGCGGGTACGCACCTCACCGATCATGATCACGTCCGGCGCCTGGCGCAGGGTGTTCTTCAGCGCGGCTTCCCAGCTGTCGGTATCGATGCCGACCTCACGCTGGGTGATGATGCAGCCTTCGTGCTTGTGCACGAACTCGATCGGGTCTTCGATGGTGATGATGTGGCCGGTCGAGTTCTGGTTGCGGTAGCCGATCATCGCCGCAAGCGAAGTCGATTTACCGGTACCGGTGGCACCGACGAACAGGATGATGCCGCGCTTGGTCATCGCCAGCGTCTTGATGATCGGCGGCAGGCTCAGTTCCTCCACGGTCGGAATGCGCGTCTCGATGCGACGCAGCACCATGCCGACCTGGTTGCGCTGGTAGAAGCAGCTGACACGGAAGCGGCCAACACCGGACAGGCCGATGGCGAAGTTGCATTCGTGGGTCTTCTCGAATTCCTCGCGCTGTGCCGGGGTCATCACGTTGAGGACCAGGTCGCGGCTCTGCTGGGGCGTCAGCGGGGTCTGCGTGATCGGCGAGATCTTGCCGTTGACCTTCATCGCCGGCGGCATGCCCGCAGTGATGAACAGGTCAGAGGCGCGCTGGTGCGCCATCAGCTTGAGGAACGAAGTGAAATCGATGGTGGTCGCGGTTGTGTTCACGGCGGGCTCCCGGAAAGCGGTTTACCAGGTAACGGTCGGTGGAGGAAACAACACGGAGCGGCCGCGCCATTGCGCGCGCCGTCCGTTGCTGCCCCGCCTTACTCGAACAGGCGCTTGTCCTTGGCGTACTCGCGGGCCTGGTTGCGGGTGATCAGGCTGCGCTTGACCAGGTCCTGCAGGTGCTGGTCCAGGGTCATCATGCCGTACTGCTGGCCGGTCTGGATGGCCGAATACATCTGCGCCACCTTGTCCTCGCGGATCAGGTTGCGGATGGCCGGAGTGCCGACCATGATTTCCCACGCTGCGGTACGACCGCCGCCAACCTTCTTCAGCAGCGCCTGCGAGATCACCGCACGCAGCGACTCGGACAGCATCGAGCGCACCATCGGCTTTTCGCCGGCGGGGAACACGTCGATGATGCGGTCGATGGTCTTCGCTGCCGAACTGGTGTGCAGGGTGCCGAACACCAGGTGGCCGGTTTCCGCGGCGGTCAGTGCCAGGCGGATGGTTTCCAGGTCACGAAGTTCGCCGACCAGGATGATGTCCGGGTCCTCACGCAGCGCAGAACGGAGCGCTTCATTGAAGCCGTGCGTGTCTCGGTGCACTTCGCGCTGGTTGATCAGGCACTTCTGCGAGGTATGCACGAATTCGATCGGATCCTCGACGGTGAGGATGTGGCCGTATTCGTTCTTGTTGATGTAGTCGATCATCGCCGCCAGCGTGGTCGACTTGCCCGAGCCGGTCGGCCCGGTCACCAGGATCAGGCCCTGCGGCTGCTGGATCACCTCGCGGAACAGCGGTGGGCAGGCCAGGTCCTCGAGGGTGAGCACCTCGGACGGAATGGTACGGAACACCGCACCCGCACCGCGGTTCTGGTTGAACGCATTCACTCGGAAGCGCGCCAGCGATGGAATCTCGAAGGAGAAGTCCACTTCGAGGAATTCCTCGTAATCGCGGCGCTGCTTGTCGGACATGATGTCGTACACCAGCGCGTGGACCTGCTTGTGGTCCAGGGCTGGAATGTTGATCCGGCGAACATCGCCGTCCACGCGGATCATCGGCGGCAGGCCTGCGGACAGGTGCAGGTCGGACGCTTTGTTCTTTACGGAAAACGCCAACAGTTCGGCGATATCCATGAGCGGCTACTCCCCAATAACGGCTTCGACTGGAAGGATCTTTCCCCGGGCGGCAGTATAGCCTCCTGATTCAACGGAACGCGTTACGTGGCCACTCCCCTGCCCCAGATCCTGAGCAACCTGCATGCCGCCGCCGAGGCCGCTGGCAGGCCCGACCCGCGCCTGCTGGCGGTGTCCAAGACCCAGCCGGCTGAGGCCGTGGCCGCGCTGGCCGCACAGGGCCAGCACGCCTTCGGCGAGAACTACGTGCAGGAAGCGCTGGCCAAGATGCAGGCGCTGCAGCACCTGGCGCTGGAATGGCACCTGATCGGCCACCTGCAGTCGAACAAGGCCGATGCCGTGGCCATCCACTTCGACTGGGTGCAGAGCGTGGACCGGCCCAAGCTGGTAGCCGCACTGGCGCGCCATCGTCCGGCCGCGCGTGGCCCGCTGAACGTACTGATCCAGGTCAACATCGACGACGAATCCAGCAAGCACGGCTGCGCGCCGGAGCAGGTGGAGAAACTGGCCACGGCGATTGCCACCGAGCCCAGCCTTCGCCTGCGCGGCCTGATGGCGATTCCCGCGCCGTGGCCCGAGGCCGAGCGCCGTCGGGATGCGTTCGTGCGCATGCGCACACTTTTCCAGGCGCTGACCGAGCAGTACCCGCAGGTCGACACGCTGTCGATGGGCATGAGCGGCGACTACGCTGAAGCCATCGCCGAAGGCGCCACCCTGGTGCGCATCGGTACCGCACTGTTCGGCGCACGCCCGCGCCCAGCCTGACTTTTCGAGGAGATTTCCATGGCAGCTGATTCCATCACCTTCATCGGGGGCGGCAACATGGCGCGCAGCCTGATCGCCGGCCTGATCCGCCAGGGCACACCCGCCGCGCACATCCACGTCGCCGAACCGGTTGCAGCGCTGCGCGAGTCGCTGGCTGCCGACTTCGGCGTACAGGTGCACGACAACGCGGTTGATGCTGCCGCACAGGGCAGCACCTGGCTGCTGGCGGTGAAGCCGCAGGTGCTGCGCGAGGTCTGCCAGTCGCTGCAGGCGCTGGCACAGGCGAACCGACCGCTGGTGGTATCGATTGCCGCGGGTATCACCAGCACGCAGCTGGAGCGCTGGCTGGGTGGCAACCTGCCGGTGGTGCGTGCAATGCCGAACACGCCGGCCCTGCTCGGTGCCGGCGTGACCGGCCTGTACGCCACGCTTTCGGTGGATGCGCAGCAGCACGCGCAGGCCGAGAAGGTGCTGGCCAGCGCAGGCCGCACCGTGTGGATCGACAGCGAAGCACTGATGGATTCGGTCACTGCCGTATCCGGCAGTGGCCCGGCCTATGTATTCCTGCTGGCCGAAGCGATGGAAGCGGCGGGCATCGCCCAGGGCCTGCCAGCCGACGCCGCGCGCACGCTGGTGGTGCAGACCCTGCTGGGTGCCTCGCGCATGCTGGATGAGGCCGGTGAAAGCCCGGCCGAGCTGCGCCGCCGCGTGACCTCGCCGAACGGAACCACCCAGGCCGCGATCGAGAGCTTCCAGGCTGGGGGTTTCGAGGCGTTGGTGGACACGGCGCTGCGCGCCGCGCAGGTGCGTGGACAGGAATTGTCTGCGGCGAATGATTGATCCCCTGGGGTCAGATCCCTTTGCCGAGGCAAAGGGATCTGACCCCATCTACCGCCCCAAGTTGGCCATGACGAAATCAACGAAGCACTGCAACCGCGGGCGCGGCCTGCGATCAGGCAGGTAGATCAGGTGCATCGGCCGTGGTTCGGGCAGGTAGTCGCGCAGCAGCGGCTTCAGGCGCCCGGCGGCAATTTCGCCCGCCAGCAACGCGGTCGGTTGCAACACCAGGCCCGCTCCGGCCACGGCAGCTTCTCGCAGCGCGAAACCATCATTGCAGGTCAGGCGCGCCTCCCAATCCACCTGTTCGCCATTGGCCAGCTGCCAGCCGTGGCCACCACGCCAGGCCAGGTGGCTCAGGCAGTCGTGCCCTTCCAGATCGGCGGGTGTGCGCGGCGTGCCGCGCCGGCGCAGGTACGCGGGCGCCGCGCACAGGCTCATCGCGTACGGCGGCAGCGGCCGCGCCACCACTTCCTGCGACGGCAGCGGCCCGACCCGGATCGCCACGTCGAATCCCTCTTCGATCAGGTCCACGCGGCGGTTGCTCAGGTCCAGCTCGATGTTCAACTGCGGCTGTGCGCGCAACAGCGTGGCCAGCTGCGGAGCCAGCACGCAGCTGCCCCAGGTGGTCGGTGCGCTGACCCGCAGCAGGCCGCGCGGCTGCACCTGCAGGCCGGCCACATCCGCCTCGGCCTGCTGCACCTGCTCCAGCACCTGCCGGCAACCGGCCAGATAGGCCCCACCGGCTTCGGTCAGGCGTTGGCGGCGGGTGTTCCGCTGCAGCAAGGCCGTGCCCAGATGCGCCTCCAGCTGCTGGATGTACTTGCCGACCATCACCGCCGACACCTGCAGCTGTTCGGCAGCCCCTGCAAAGCTCCCGCGCTCGGCCACGGCAACAAAGGCCTGCATGCAGCGCAATGTATCCATTACTAATCCAGAGTTAGGAATCAGCGAAGCATACGCCCCTTACCTAACCCCTTTGTGAGAGCGCAGACTGCGACCATCTCCTCGCAAGGAACGACCATGAAGATTCTCCTCGTCGGTGCCAGCGGCACCCTTGGCCAGGCAGTTGCCCGCCAGCTGGGACAGCAGCACCAGATCCTGGCCGCCGGCCGCCGCAGCGGTGAGCTGCGCGTGGACCTGACCGACGACGCCAGCGTTGCCGAGCTGTTCGCACGCACCGGCCCGGTCGATGCGGTCATTTCCACCACCGGCTCGGTGCACTTCGGCCCGCTGCAGGCGATGACGCCGGCTCAGTTCAACCTCGGCCTGCAGGACAAGCTGCTGGGGCAGGTGCGGTTGGCACTGGCCGCGCAGCATCACCTCAATGCAGGCGGTTCGATCACCCTGACCAGCGGCATCATCAGCGCGCAGCCAATCCGCGACGGCGTCAACGCCACCGCCGTGAACACCGCACTGGAAGGCTTCGTGCGTGCGGCGGCGCTGGAGCTGCTGCCCCGTGGCCTGCGCATCAATGTGGTCAGCCCGAATGTGCTGATCGAATCGATGGCGGCCTACGGCCCCTACTTCCCGGGCTTCGAAGCCGTGAGCGCGCAGCGCGCGGCAATGGGCTACCAGCGCGCAGTGGAAGGCATCCAGAGCGGCGAGACGATCACGGTCTGGTGATCCGCCGGGCATGGCCCGGCGCTACCGGGAGCCGGGCGCTTTATTGCCGGTCATTCCCAGCGCATCGGGCCGTCGCCGCGTTCACCGAGGACGTCTTCGGGATTGGCCAGGCGGCAGCGCTGCAGCGACAGGCAGCCGCAGCCGATGCAACCCGTCAGCTCATCGCGCAGCAGCTGCAGCATGTGGATGCGCTCCTCCAGCTCGGTGCGCCAGCGCGCGGACAACCTGGCCCAATCCGCCTTGGTCGGTGCGCGGCCGTCGGGCAGGCTCTCGAAGGCACGGCCGACCGCTTCCAATGGCATGCCCACGCGCTGCGCTACGCGGATCACCGCCAGCCGGCGCAGAACGTCGCGGCTGTAGCGGCGCTGGTTGCCCGAAGTGCGCAGGCTGCTGATAAGCCCCTTGCGCTCATAGAAGTGCAGCGCCGAAACCGCCACGCCACTGCGCTGGGAGACTTCGCCAACGCTCAGTTCCTGGGACACCATTACTTGACCTCAACTGCAGTTGAGGTGTCATGCTGCTATCTTCGCCGCCTGTTGACAAGCGCGGCCCGCAGCTGACCCGCATGACCCCCACGCTCTCCCCCGCCAACGCCAGTACACCGGCCGACACTTCGATCCTGTCCGCGCGCTACCGCGCCACCACCATCGGCATGGTCGCGCTGGTCGCGCTGCACGCCTTTGAGGCCTTGGCGGTAGCTGCCGCCATGCCGACCGTGGCCGTGGCACTGGACGGCCTGCGCCTGTACGCACTGGCCTTCGGCGGCACCCTGGCCACCAGCGTGATCGGCATGACCCTGGCCGGGCGCTGGGCGGACCGCCATGGGCCGGCACGGGCGCTCTGGTACGGGTTGGCCTGCTTCGTGCTGGGCCTGCTGCTGGCCGGCTTTGCCATGCGCATGGGCATGCTGGTGGCAGGACGCCTGCTGCAGGGCCTGGGTGCGGGCGCGATCTCGGTCTCGCTGTACGTGATGGTCGGCCGCAGCTACCCGGAGCACCTGCGGCCGAAGGTATTCGCCGCCTTCTCGGCCGGTTGGGTGGTGCCATCGATGGTCGGCCCGGCGTTGAGCGGCCTGATCGTGCAGCACCTGGGCTGGCGCTGGGTGTTCCTGGCGGTGCCATTGCTGGCGGTTCCGGCGGCCCTGCTGCTGCGCCCCGCGCTGGCACGCATGCAGCCCAGTCCTGCCGGCAGCGCCGATGATGGAGGCGGCAAGGTGGTGCGCTGGGCCAGCGGTGCCTCGCTGGCAGCGTTGTTGCTGTACTTCGGCGGCCAGCAGCAGGGAGCAGCGGCCCTGCTCTGTATCGGCGTGGCGATGCTGGCGCTGCTGTTCTGCGTACATCGACTGCTTCCGCCCGGAACACTGATCCTGCGCCGTGGCCTGCCCAGCGTGATCGCGCTGCGTGGCATCGCGGCGGCCGCATTCTTCGCCTGCGAGGCCTACCTGCCGCTGCTGCTGCAGCGCGAACGTGGCCTTTCGCCCAGCTGGGCCGGTGCCGTACTCAGTCTCGGTGCGCTGGGCTGGTTTGCCGGCTCGTGGCTGCAGGGCCACCAGCAGCGTGGCTGGTCACGCCAGCAGCTGCTGCGCGCCGGCACGACGATGATGACCGTCGGCATCGCCGCCACGCTCGCAGTGCTGTTCAACGTGGTGCCACTGCCGGTGTCGCTGCTCGGCTGGGCCGTGACCGGCTTCGGCATGGGCATGATCTACGCAAGCCTGTCGGTGCTGACGCTGTCGCTGTCGGCGCCGCAGGAGCAGGGTGCCAACACCTCGGCACTGCAGCTGAGCGAGGCCCTGTCGGTCACCACTGCGCTGGCGGTCTCCGGCGCCTTGTTCGCGCTGTTCGTGGAATCGGCACCACACACCGGCTACCTGCTGTGCCTGGCCATCACCCTCGGCCTTGCGGTGTTGGCCACGGTGATCGCGCGACGGGTGTAACGCCACCGGGCGGATTCCGCCGGGCCACGCCCGGCGAAGGCAGCGGTCAGGGTGTCCTGTCGGCTCCCACATCATCGATGTCCCGATGCAGGATGCGCCGCACTTCCAGCACCGCCTGCGGGGTCTCCTGCACGCTGTGGCCGGAGATGATCACCTTCTCCGACAGCGCGCCCGGCAGGTGCGCACTCCAGTACGGCACCAGCCCGTCATCGGACTTTTCCACCGGCAGTTCCGGCTTGCGCTGGGCGATGATCGAGTGGTACTTCAGGCCCGCTTCGATCGGCAACTGCGCGGCCGCCTTCACGAACGGATCGCTGGCCTTGAGGTTGTCGATGCTGTTGGGGATCTTCGGCTTGGCGGTGCCATCGACCTGCTGTTCGGCCTGCGCGAGCGCCATGAACACATCCTCGAACTTGCCGAGTATGGTCAGAGGCAGGCGCACCAGGCGACCGATCAGGCGGCCAACCTTGTTGCCGGCGATGTCGGTACCCTGGTGTGGCGCGGCGATGAAGATCGCACGCTCCACGTTCGGCTGCGCCTTGAAGTGCAGCAACGGCCCCAGCTTGTTCTGCACCCGCTTCAGGCGCTCACCCTTCAGATCGTAGTTGGCCAGCAGGTCATTCCACAGCACGTCGCCCGAATCGCTCACCAGCAGGCGCGCCAGCACGCCGCCCATGCTGTGGCCGATGTAGACCATGTCCTTCGATGCACGCGTGCTGCCGTTGGTGTCGAAATGCTTCAGCGTATCGTTGAACGCATTGGCGATCTCGTAGCGGTTCAGTGCGATCGGCGCATTGGTCGGGTAATAGACCTGCCAGACCTGGAACTGCTGGCGCAGTTCGGGGTCGCCCATGATCTCGTTGGCCAGGTTCACCCAGGCTTCCGGGCTGCTGGCCAGGCCATGCAGCATGAAGATGATGCGGCGGTTCGGATCCCACGGCTGCATCAGGTAGATGTGCGGTTCGCCGATGCCCTCGCTCATGCCGAACAGGGTGCGCAGTGATTGCCGGGCGAAACCGCTCTGCGCCAGCCACAGGCCGTAGGCCGCCGTGAAATTGCCGGCCAGCGGCACCTGTTCGCCATGCAGGGTGACGCGCTCGGTGGCTTCCGGCGAATAGGCATCCAGCTCGACCCGGCGCGTGCGCATCACGTCTTCCAGGCTGCTGCCTTCGAAGCGCAGCAGCGCTGTGACGTTGATCGAGGACATCTCGCTGAACTCAGGCACCGAGTCGTCATGGCGATGGCGGCGGCCACGGCGTGCGTCGTCCTCATCCTCCTGCGGCGCCTCGGCCTTGGGGCCATCGGCTGCAATCACCGGCGCGACCAGCTTCGGCGGGTCCATCACCATCACCAGCTCGGCACCGAAGCCATCGCGGCGATAGGTGCTGCGCAGGCCGACGAAGCTGACGGTGCCGGCCGGCACCAGCTGCGCCGGGATGCTCTTCAGGTTCAACTGCTGGTAGTTGGAAGCCAGCGACCAGCTGCCGACCGAGACCGGCTTCGTGTAGTCCTCGCCGGCAAGTGCCGCAGCACGCGCGCGCACGAACAGCACCACTGCCGCCTTCTCGGCCGCGTAGTTGTAGTAGTCGCGTACCTGCGTCTGCCGGTCCTCGAAAGCTCGATCAGACGGAGACCGGCCGCTGTAGAACAGGTAGGCATAGGCATAGCGCGCCGCTTCCAGCCATGCATCCAGCGCCGCATCGCTCATCGGCGGATCGCCGGCCGCGGTCTTCTTCGGGGTCAGCGCCAGCGCTGCTTTCACCCACAGTTCGGACAGCGCCGACAACCGCTGCTCGACATTGAGATCGTCGGTCATCAGCAGCGTGCTGCGGCAGACCATGAAGTCCTTTTCGCACTGCGACTCGTCCAGGCCTGCCGCGCTGAGCGTCTCGCGCGCGGCCGGGCTGAGCTTGCCGGTGTTGAGCACATCGGCACGCTTGTTGACCAGCGAATCGCTGGACTTGACCTGCTTGACGGTGACCATCGCGCAACCGCTGCTGCCCAGCAGCAGGAAGGCGGCGAACAACACCGGCAGCAGACGCTGCCAGCGGCTTGGGAAGAATCGGGTCATTACTGCGGGTCCTGCTCGGTGCCGGGCACGCCCTGGCGGATCACGGTGGAGAAGTGCGGGCCATCGCCCAGGTCCAGCGCACGCTGGGTGATGCGGCCCTTGTCGTGCAGCTCGGCGTACGGCACGCCTGGAGTGAGCGCGCCGACCTCCTGCGCGTATTCGGCCAGGTAACCGGACAGCAGCAGGCGGTAATCCAGCGGCAGGCGCGGTGCGATGTGGCGGGCCAGGTCGAAGACGATCGTGGTGCAGTTGCTGGTCAGCGTGTTGTAGAAGCCCGGCCTGGCATCCAGTTCACGGGCCTGTTCGATGTAGGCCGCGAACAGTTCCTTCAGCTGCGTGCGGTCCATACCATGCAGCCGGTACAGGTAGACATCCTCACCACGCGCATTGGTGCGGGTGCGGATGATGTCGGTCTCCTCCGACGCCACCAGGGTCATCTCGAACTTGCGGAAGAAGCCGCCCAGTGCCGAGAACGATTCACCGCGTTCCTTGCGGATCTCCAGCGAGAACACCACGTGGCGGCCATCCTCGAAGCCGAACGAGATCAGCGTGTGGGCGATGGCCGGTCCCATCCAGTAGGACAGAACGAGGTCGGCCGAGCGCAGCTGGTCCAGGTCGTACCCGCGGCGCACCCAGTGCGCGTCATAGTCGGTCTCGGTGCGCCAGGTGAAATCACGCACGTTGTCGAACACTACGTGGTGGCCATCGAAGGACACCACGTGCAGGCGCTGCGCGACGTCGTCGGCCCATACGCGGTCCTGGCGCGGGGTCAGCAGCAGCCACCACAGCACGGCCAGCGCCAGCGATGCGCCGAACATCAGACCCAACCTGCGTGACCCACGGCCACGCGCGATCCGCCACGACGCCCACAGGGCAACCAGCAGCCACAGCACGGCCACGCCGACGGCCAACCAGTCCGGGCCGGGCAACTGGTATGCCAGCAGCCCGGTCACCCACAGCGCCGCCAGCGCCATGGCACTTCCTGTCATCCAACGTCCTGCGGCGTTCACTGGCATCCTGTCGCGGTCTTGTAGCCGCATAGTTAGCCACAAGCCGGATCAGCGTGGCATCTACGGCCCGTTCAGGCAGGCCGGCGCAGGGTCGACAGCGGCCGTTGCGGCCGCCTTCCCCCCCCCAGGAGAAACGATGGGTATCACGTCCGTGGCCGGCGTTCCGGTCCAAGCCCGGCACCGCGCCACCTGCCACTGCGGTACGGTCGAACTGCTGCTGGACCTGCCTGATGGCATCGTCGACCCGCGCCGCTGTGACTGCTCGATGTGCCGCCGCCGTGGCGCCATCGCCGCCAGCGTCACCCGCGCCGGCCTGCAGGTGGTGCGCGGGCAGGACCACCTGCGGCTGTACCAGTTCAACACGCATGTGGCCGAGCACTACTTCTGCGGCGTGTGCGGCATCTACACCCACCACCGGCGTCGATCCAACCCGGACCAGTACGGCTACAACGTGGCCTGCCTGGAGGGCATCGACCCGTTCGCACTGGGCATGATCCCGGTCAACGACGGGGTCAATCACCCCGCCGACCGCACCGCCTAGTGACGTGTGCGCCGCGGCGGTGCGGCGACCTTCTGCCAGGGCGCCATGCCGCTGCGCCCGGCCCGCACCGGGCGTTTCAGCCAGGGGCGACGGGGCGCGGCCTGCGGCTCGGCCGCGACCGGGGGAGGTGAGGGTCTGCGGCCAGGCCAGAGATGGTCGAGCAGCCACATGGCGGGTCTCCGTGGGGGACGGGGACGACCAACGCTAGCCCTGCATCGGCAAAGAACGGGTGAGGATGCCGCGGCAGGCAGATGACAGGTGGCCCCTCAGTCCTGCGGCCGGGATCGGCCAAGGCTGCGGACCAGCACGAAGAAGAGCGGCACCAGCATCACCGCCAGCACCGTGCCGGACAGCATGCCGCCGATCACGCTCATGCCGATTTCACGTCGACTGACTGCACCCGCACCGGTCGCCAGCGCCAACGGAATCACGCCGGCCACGAAGGCCAGCGACGTCATCACGATCGGCCGCAGGCGCAGGCGTGCGCCCTGCAGCGCGGCCTCCACCGCTGAGCTGCCCGCGCGATAGCGGGCCTCGGCGAACTCCACGATCAGGATCGCATTCTTCGCCGACAGGCCGATGGTGGTCAGCAGGCCGACCTGGAAGTAGATGTCGTTGACGAAGCCCGCCGCGGTGGTCGCCAGCACCGTGCCGATGACCCCCAGTGGAATCACCAGTACCACGGCCACCGGTACCGTCCAGCTTTCATAGAGCGCAGCCAGGCACAGGAAGATGAAGGCAATCGAGGCCAGGTACAGCCACAGCGTCTGGTTGCTGGCCAGCCGCTCCTGGTAGGACAGGCCACTCCACTGCAGGTCGAATCCCGGCTGGTCCGCAACCAGCGCCTGCATGCGCTGCATCGCCTCGCCCGAACTGCGCCCTTCCGCGGCACTGCCCTGGATCTGCATCGCCGGCAGACCATTGAAGCGCTGCTGCAGCTGCGGCCCACGCGCCCAGTGGCTGCTGGCGAAACTGGCGAACGACGCCATCTGGCCGTTGCCACCACGCACATACCACTGGCCGATGTCGTCGGGTACGCTGCGGTAGGGCTGGTCGCCCTGCATGTACACACGCTTGACCCGGCCTCGATCGAGGAAATCGTTGATGTAGCTGCCGCCCCAGGCCGCTGACAGGGTGGAATTGATGTCGGCCTGGGACAGCCCCAGCGCGCTGGCCTGCGCATGGTCGATGTCCAGCCGCAGCTCGGCCTTGTCGCCCAGGCCGTTCAGGCGCACCGAGGTGAGCCCATCATCTTCGCCGGCCGCACGCACCACCTGCTCCTGCGCCGCCTGCAGGGCCACGCGCCCGGCGGCGCTGGTGTCCTGCAGCCACAGTTCGAAGCCACTGGACTGGCCCAGTCCGCGCACCGCCGGCGGCGCCAGCACATTGACCCTGGCATCGGGCAACCCGCGGAAGTAGGCATTGGCACGCGTGATGATCGCCGCAGCGGTGTTGTCGCCGGTACGCTCATCCCAGGGTTTCAGTGCGAGGAATCCCTGTCCGGCATTCTGGCCGGTGCCGGCATTGTTGCGGCCGACCACCACGAACACCACGTCCAGGTTCTGCTTCTCGTGCTCCATGAAGTAGCGGCTGATCTGCTCGCCCAGTGCTTCGGTACGCGCCATCGGCGTGCCCTCCGGCGTGGAGAACTGGAAGGTCACCTGGCCCTGGTCTTCCACCGGCAGGAAGCCGGTGGGCATGCGCGCGTACAGCGCAATCATGGCGACCACCAGCAGCAGGTAGAACGCCATCCAGCGCCGCGGCCGGGCGACCACGCCACCGAGCTTTCCCTGATAGGCCAACTGGCTGCGCTCGACACCCCGGTTGAACGCCCTGAAGAAGCGGCCCTGCGGTTTCTGCGCCGAAGACGGCTTGAGCAGGGTCGCGCACAGCGCCGGAGTCAGCGTCAGCGCAACCAGCGCCGACAGCGCCATCGCCGAAGCAATGGTGATCGAAAACTGGCGGTAGATGATGCCGGTGGAACCACCGAACAGGGCCATCGGCAGGAACACCGCGCCCAGCACCACGGTGATGCCGATCAGCGCGCCGGTGATCTCGCCCATCGATTTTTCGGTGGCCTCGCGTGGCGGCAGGTGCTCGTCGTGGATGATGCGCTCCACGTTCTCCACCACCACGATCGCGTCGTCGACCAGCAGGCCGATCGCCAGCACCATCGCAAACAGGGTGAGCGTGTTGATCGTGAATCCCGCGACCGCCAGCACCCCGAACGTGCCCAGCAGCACCACCGGCACCGTGATCGCGGGGATCAACGTGGCACGCAGGTTCTGCAGGAACAGGAACATCACCACGACCACCAGCACGATGGCTTCGATGAGGGTATGGATGACACCTTCGATCGAGACCCGCACGAACGGTGTGCTGTCGCGGGGATAGGCAACCTGCAGCCCGGGCGGGAACGTTGGCCGCAGGCGTTCGATCTCCTCGCGGACCGCATCCGCGGTGGCCAGCGCGTTGGCCCCGGAGGCCAGCGTGACCGAGAAACCCGCCGCCGGATAGCCATTGAGATAGCTGCTGGTCTGGTAATTCTCGGCACCGATCTCCACCCGTGCCACGTCGCCCAGGTGCACGGCAGCGCCGCTGGGAAGCGTGCGCAGGATGATCGCGCGGAACTGTTCGGGCGTCTGCAGGCGCGACTGCGCGGTAACGGTCGCATTCAGACTCTGCGTTGCGCTGGATGGCAACGCCCCCAGCTCACCGGCGGTGACCTGGGTGTTCTGGGCCTGGATGGCCGTGCGCACGTCGGCCGGCATCAGGTCGTAGGCGCGCAGCTTGTGCGGGTCCAGCCACACGCGCATCGCATACGCCGAGCCGAACACATTGATCTCGCCCACACCGGGAATGCGGCTGATCGGATCCTGCACGTTGCTGACCAGGAAGTCGGAAACGTCCGCCCGTTCCATGCGCCGGCTGGTGTCATACAGCGATACCACCATCAGCGAGTCGCCCTGCGACTTCGCCACGGTCACGCCCTGCTGCTGCACTTCCTGCGGCAGCCGGTTGATGGCCTGGTTGACGCTGTTCTGCACCTGGACCTGGGCGATATCCGGATTGGCGTTCTGGTCGAACGTGACCGTGATCCGCGCCTGCCCCGATGACGAACTGGTGGAGGAGAAGTACAGCAGGTGATCGATGCCCTTGATCTGCTGCTCGATCACCTGGGTGACGCTGTCTTCCACCGTCTGCGCCGAAGCACCGGTGTAGTTGGCGGTGATGTTGACCTGCGGCGGTGCGATGTCCGGGTACTGTTCGACCGGCAGCTGGCTGACGGCGATCGCGCCGAAGGCCATGATGCAGATCGCCAGCACCCAGGCGAATACCGGGCGATGGATGAAGAAGCGCGGCAACATGCTCAGCCCTTCCCGGCGGCTGCCGGAGCGATTGCCGCCGCGGGCTTCACCTGCACCGCCATGCCATCGGAGAGCCCCTGTGCGCCGGCCACGACCACCCGTTCACCTGCAGCGATGCCATCAAGTACCAGCCACTGGTCGCCAATCGCCCGCGCGGTACGGAACAGGCGCAGCTTCGCCTTGCCCCCCTCATCCACCACCCACACCTGCGCCTCGCCCTTCGGGCTGCGGTCCACCGCAGACTGCGGCACCAGCAAGGCCTGCTGCTGCGTGCCCTGCCCCACCTGCGCCCGCACATACATTCCCGGCAGCAGCTGCCCGGCGGGATTGGGAAAACGTGCACGCAGGGTGATGCTGCCGGTTTCCTGCTGCACATCGATATCGGCAAATTCCAGGGTGCCGGGCAACGGATATTCACTGCCATCGGACAGCCGCAGCCGCACCGCAGCGGTGGTGGCCTGCACGCCTCCATCGGCGATCGCGCGGCGCAGGGCCAGGTACTCGTTGCTGGACTGGGTGATGTCAACGTTCATCGGGTCGACCTGCTGGATCCGCGCCAGTGGGTTGGCCTGGCCCGAGGTGACCAGCGCACCCGGTGTGAACAGCGCGCGGCCGATGCGACCGGCGATCGGCGCGGTCACCGTGGCGAAACCAAGCCGCGTGCGCGCGGTATCCAGGCTCGCCTGTGCCGCCTGTACCGCGGCTGCGGCCTGCTGCCCGCTGGCGATGGCGTCATCCACGTCCTGGCGCGCGGCCAGCTGCTCGCCGCCCAGCGCCTGCATCCGCTGCGCGCGCAGGCGTGCGGTCACTGCCGCTGCTTCGGCGGTCTTCAGGTTGGCTTGCGCCTGGTTCACTGCCGCCTGGTACAGGGCCGGCTCGATCTGGAACAAGGGCTGCCCGGCACGCACGGATTCGCCCTCTTCGAACAGGCGTTTCACCAGCACGCCATCCACCTGCGGCCGCACGTCAGACTCCTGCGATGCGATGGTCCGCCCAGGCAGCTCCTGTTCCATCGCCAACGGCTTCTCCTGCAGGGTCAGCACTTCCACCTCATGAAGCCTGCCGGCCGGCTTGGGCGCATCCTTGCCGCAGGCCGACAGCAGGCTGAGCAGAACGAGTGCAAGCAGCGCCGGCCGGCGCATCCTCAGTGGTCGGGCGTGGCGTGGCAATGGGGTGTGCAGGAGGTTCATCGGTGGCCGGGATTCCGTGCGCCGGGGGGAGACGCTCGGCGCCGAATATAGAAGACCCGTGCGTGGATTCCGGCGAATCACGCATGAAACATTTTTCATTTGCAGTCACCGCGCGCGGTTGCGAGGATGGCAGCCATCCAACCTGCACAATGGCCCATGCCGCGCGTACTCACCATCGAGGACGACCTTGTCACTGCGGAGGAAATCGCAACCGAACTGCGCAGCCATGGCTTCGAGGTCGACGTTGCCGTTGACGGAACTGCCGGCCTGGCATTGGCGCGGGCGGGCGACTACGCGGTGATCACCCTGG
This sequence comes from Stenotrophomonas sp. SMYL89, assembly GCF_036319985.1. Taxonomy (NCBI): domain Bacteria; kingdom Pseudomonadati; phylum Pseudomonadota; class Gammaproteobacteria; order Lysobacterales; family Lysobacteraceae; genus Stenotrophomonas; species Stenotrophomonas sp. SMYL89. The sequence goes on from NZ_JAWIRW010000004.1 coordinate 191,756, forward strand.
ACCGCATGCTGCCCGGCATCGATGGCCTGGCGCTGGTCACTGCCCTGCGGCGCGAAGGTATCGTCACGCCCGTACTGATGATCAGCGCGCTGTCGGACGTGGACGAGCGCGTGCGTGGCCTGCGAGCAGGTGGCGACGATTACCTGACCAAGCCGTTCGCCTCGGATGAGATGGCCGCCCGCGTGGAGGTATTGATCCGTCGTCAGAGCCAGGCCGGTCCTGCCGACAATGTCCTGCGCGCCGGCGACCTCGAACTGGATCTGATGACCCGTTCGGCCCGGCGTGGCGGGCAGGAGATCAGCCTGCTGCCGACGGAGTTCAAGCTGCTCGAGTTCCTGGTCCGCAATGCCGGCCAGGTGGTCACCCGCAGCATGTTGTTCCAGGAAGTCTGGGGCTATCACTTCGATCCCGGCACCAACCTGATCGACGTCCACATCGGCCGTGTCCGCAGACGCATCGAGCAGCCCGGCCGCCCGCAACCCATCACCACCGTACGTGGAACCGGCTATGTCTTCGATGCGCAACCCTGACCAGTGGCGCTCGTCCAGCAGCCGCCTGCTCGGGTTTTACTGCATCCTGTTCGTGGCGTGGTCGAGCCTGCTGCTGGGCGTGATGTACTGGCGCATCGCGGATTACCTGAGTGACCTGACCGAATCGGGCCTGCAGCAGCGCGCGCACCTGTTCATGAGCTTCGACGGCCCGGCACTGGATGAAGCGTTGCGCGACAGCCAGCGCTTCGATCTGCACCAGGTCTATACCTATGGGTTGTTCGACAAGACCGGCATGCCGATGGCGGGCCCGCTGACAGCGATCCCCGAGGGACTGCCGCTGGATGGCAGCTCGCATCCGGTCGAGGGTTGGACGCTGGCCGATGGGCCGCACGAGGACGGTGGCAGCGCGCTCGGCGTGGTGACCCGGGATGGCAGGACGCTGGTGTTCGTGCGCCAGAACGGCAAGCTCATGGCGGTCAACAGCATCATCCTCGATGCATTGCTGTGGGGTGTGTCGCTGACCGTCATTCCCGGCCTGGTGGGCTGGCATCTGCTCCGCCGGCGGCCGTTGAAACGGATCCAGCAGATCGAAGCCGCCACCAGCCGCATCGTTGCCGGCGACCTCGGCCAGCGCCTGCCGGTCTCCAGCCGCCGCGACGAGATCGACCGGCTGTCGAGCATCGTCAACGCCATGCTGGAGCGCATCGAGCAGTTGATGACCGAGGTCAAGGGCGTGTGCGACAGCATTGCCCACGACCTGCGCACGCCCCTGACCCGCCTGCGTGCCCACCTGTACCGCATGCGCGCGGGCCTGGACGAACAGAACCCGTATGCCGATCCTCTGGACAAGGCGCTGGCCGAGACCGACATGCTGATGGCGCGCTTCGCCGCGCTGCTGCGGGTGTCGGAGCTGGAGAGCCACCAGCGACGTTCGGCCTTCGACGCGGTCGACGTCACGGAGCTGCTGCAGGAACTGCACCAGTTCTACCTGCCACTGGCCGAAGAGAAGCAGCAGTTGCTGGAGCTGCAGGTGGACCCGAAGGTCGGCCCGCTGCGTGGCGACCGCGAGCTGCTGTTCGAAGCGCTGGCCAACCTGCTGTCCAATGCCCTGCAGTTCACGCCGGCGCAGGGCCACATCCTGCTGCGCGCGGTGGACGATCAAGGTGTTCCCAGGATCGATGTGATCGACAACGGGCCGGGCATCCCACCGCAGGACCGCACGCTGATCTACCAGCGCTTCTTCCGTGGCAGCAGCAGCGTCGGCCAGGGACCTGGATTCGGCCTGGGCCTCTCGATCGTGGCCGCCATTGCCGGCCTGCACGGCTTCCGTGTCCGCGCCGGCAGCGCCCCCGGCGGCGGCGCCTGGATGAGCATCCGCGGCGCGACGGATGGCCTGCCCTGAGCAACGGCCTTCGAGCCAATGCGCAGCCCCCGCAGGAAAGGAAAACCAGCTGGCAACCGACACACCCCCTGCTGCCCGCGCGCGGTGACCGGCGCCTTCAGCCCTCGGTTCTGATCACAGCCAACCTGGGCCGTCGCAGCAGCAGGTGCAACAGCACAGCGCATGCGGCGGTCAGCAGCGCCAGGACCCGCAGCAGTATCGCCAGCGCCTCGGCACTGGCCTGCTGCAGCTGTGCGCCGCTCATCGCCGGAAGCAGTGCCTGCGCCTGTGCCTGCGCCCCCGTGGCCAGATAGGCACCAGCGCGCGTCAACGATGCGGGCGATGCTCCCTGCAGCTGGTGGCCGATCAGCAGCGCAAGCAAGGCAGTGACTGCGGCCAATGCGATGCCTTCACCGGCCACCCGCACGGTTCCGAAGATGCCGGCGGCCATGCCCGCACGCTGTACCGGCACCACACTGACCGACAGCCCATCCATCAGGCCCCACGGCAAGGCCGTTCCTGCACCGACCAGCATCAGCAACGGCACCCACTGCGAGGGCGACGGATGCGATGCATGGCGCGACAACAGGTACAGGCCAGAAGCACAGACCAGCAGGCCCAGCGTGCACAGCCGCGCACTTCCAACGCGCTCCGCCCATTGCGCAGTCAGCATCGGCAGCACCAGCATCGGCGCAGACAGGGCCAGCATCTGCAGCCCGACCAATGTCGTGCTCTGTGCATGCACGCCCAGCAACTGCAGCGGCAGTACCACCAGCAGCACCACGTAGCCGAAGCAGGTTGCGACCGGCAGCAGCTGGACACCGAGGAACGCCGGTTGCGAGAACAGCGAGAGGTCCAGCAACGGTGAGCGGTGCAGCCGTTCGATGCAGACGAATACCCCGCCCAGCAACAGCGTCGCCAGCAGCGCCAGTTGCACGCGCATGGCATGCAGGCCGAATTCACCCAGCCACAACAGGGCCAGGGTCAACGCCGCCAGCATCAGGCTGAAGCCCAGCATGCCGCCAACATCCAGCCGCCCGCGTTCGCCATGGCTTTCGGGCAACGCGCGCGCGCCCAGGGCGAACGCCGCCAGCGTCAGCACACCGCCCGCGGCGAACACACTGCGCCATCCCAGAGCATGCAGCAGCAGGCCCGCGAGCAGCGGCCCCAGTGCCAATCCTGCACCGAACGTGGTGCCCAGCAGGGCGAACACACGGGCACGCACCGGACCCTGCCAGGCATGCGCCAGCGCGGCGGTGCCGGATGCCAACGCCGCTGCAGCGGCAACGCCCTGCAGGCCGCGCGCCAGATCCAGCCACAGCAGCGTGGGCGCGAGGCAGACGACGATCGTGGCGACAGTGAAGCCTGCCGTGCCCAGCAGGAACAACCGTCGTCGGCCATAGCGGTCGGCGAGGCCACCGGCAGCAAGCAGCAGGCTGCCGAAGGTGAGCATGAAGGCATTGGTCACCCAGGCCAGCGCGGTGGGTGAGGCCCCCGCGGAACGGGCCAGCGCCGGCACCGCGACCGCACCGGCCGAAAAGGACAACGGCAGCGCCAGCGCGGCCAGGCAGACGGCAAGCAGCGTCCAGTGCTGCTGCGCGCGGACGGGTACAGGGCGTATCGAAACCGGGGCCATGCGGGCCTCCATCCATCAGGGGCATTGATGATGGACAGGCCGCTATTCCCGAAAAACAGGCTCGATGGACGTTGATTGCGGCTTAATGTTCCGCAATCATGACTGCATGGACTCCATCTCCGCCCTGCTTGCCTTCGTTCGTACCGCCGAGGCTGGCAGCATCGTCGGCGCCGCCCGCGTGCTCGGCCTCTCCGCGTCGGCGGTCGGCAAGCGCATCGCCCGCCTTGAACAGGAACTCGGCACCCGCCTGTTCCAACGCACCACCCGCCGCGTGCACCTCACCGACGAAGGCGAACTGCTGCTGCAGCGCTGCCGGCGTGCACTGGACGAGCTTTCCGAAGCACAGGCGGACCTGGCACAGCGCCAGCATGCCCCCAGCGGACTGCTGCGCATCGGCCTGCCCACCATCGGCTACCGCTTCCTGCTGCCGGTGCTGCCCGGCTTCCAGCAACGTTATCCGCAGGTGCAGCTGGAACTGGACTTCAACGACCGGATCGTCGATGTGGTCAGCGAAGGCTTGGATGCAGTGATACGCAGCGGTGAACTGGCCGACTCCAGCCTGACCGCACGGCGGCTGGGCGGCTTCCGTTTCATCCTCTGTGCGGCGCCGGGCTATCTGCAGGCGCACGGCACTCCCGGCGACGTGAGCGATCTGCGCATGCATGCGGCTCTGCGCTTCCGCTACCCGACTACCGGGAAGCTGCATCCCTGGCAGCTGCCGGGGGTGGAAGGCGATGCGGGCGCACGCCTTACGACGGCGATGACCTGCAACAACATGGAAGCCGTGCTGGCCGCCGCCATCGGTTGCATGGGCCTGGCCTGGATGCCTGACTTCCTTGCCGCCGACGCATTAGCCGACGGCCACCTGCAACAGGTGCTGCCCGCGCTGCCCACGCACAAGGGGCAGTTCTCGCTGCTATGGCCCGGTGGACGCCATCCCAGTGCGCGCCTGCGGGTGTTCATCGATTATGCTGCCGCACACCTTTTCCGCGACGCTCCGTCCCCGTTTGTGTTCAGCGGCTGAAACGGCGCGCGCCGGCGACGCAGATCACCGCGACCACGGTCACCAGCACCATGCTGACGCTGACCGCTTCATGCAGCAACAGCGCAGCCAGCGCCAGGCCGAAGAACGGTTGCAGCAGCTGCAGCTGGCCGACCGCGGCGATACCGCCCTGGGCCAGCCCGCGATACCAGAACAGGAACCCGAGCAGCATGCTGAACACCGCCACGTAGCCCAGCGCCCACCACGCGGATGCCCCCACCTCAACGAACGAGGGCGGGCGCGTCAGCACCGTCAGCGGCAGCATCACCGGCAGTGCCAGCAGCAGCGCCCAGCTGATCACTTGCCAGCCGCCGAGATGGCGGGCGAGCCGACCGCCTTCCGCGTAGCCCAGTCCACACACCACGATCGCCGCCAGCATCAGCAGGTCGGCCTGCAACGAGGCCTCAATGCCGTTGCGCGCGGCATAGCCGACCACGCAGGCACTGCCCAGCAGCGAGAACAGCCAGAACGCCGGGCGCGGCCGATCGCCACCGCGCAGTACGCCGAACACCGCAGTACTCAGCGGCAACAGGCCGAGGAACACGATGGTGTGCGCTGATGAGGCGTGGCGCAGGGCAAGCGCGGTCAGCAGCGGGAAGCCGACCACCACGCCAAGGCTGACCACCGCCAACCCGGGCAGGTCGCTGCGTCGCGGAAAGGGTTGGCGCAACAGCAGCAACAGGCCGAGGCCGAGTATGGCGGCGATGGTGGCGCGTGCGGCGGTGACGAACCCGGCGTCCAGCTGCAGCACCGCCAGGCGGGTGGCCGGCAACGAGCCCGCAAAGATCACCACACCGATGAAGCCATTGATCCAACCACTCGCCGACCGTTCCACGCCTGTACTCCCGGGGTGCCGGGCGGTGCCCGGCGGAATCTCCATGGAAGCACCCGCGGCCCGAGCTCCCCAGCTACAATCCAGTACAGTTTCAAATAACTGTACTGCCTACACTTCCAGCACACTTTCACCATGACGCGCCCGCTTACCCGCATCGAATCGGTCATCCAGGCCGTCCGCACCCGCATCGGCACGCGGGTGGATGGCGCCGGCTCGCGCCTGCCCTCGGTACGCGCGCAGGCGGCGGCGATGGGCGTGTCGGTCTCCACCGTGGTCGAGGCCTACGAGCGCCTTGCCGCTGAAGGGTTGATCAGCGCGCGTGCCGGTTCCGGCTTCTATGTCAGTGGACCGGCCGCACCGCTTGCCCTGGCCGAGATGGAACCACGCCTGGACCGCGCGGTGGACCCGCTGTGGGTGTCGCGGCAATCGCTGGAAACACCGCCCGCGCACCTCAAGCCGGGCTGCGGCTGGATGCCCAGCGACTGGCTGTACCACGACGGCATGCGGCGAGGCCTGCGTCGGCTGGCGCGCGGCGATGCTCCCCACCTGGTCGATTACGCCGGCCCGCTCGGCCTTCTACCGCTGCGCCAGCTGCTGCAGCGACGCGCCGCTGTGCTGGGCATTGATGCCCCGATGGAGCAGATCCTGCTGACCGAATCCGGCACGCATGCGGTCGACCTGATCTGCCGTTTCCTGCTCAAGCCCGGCGACTGCGTGCTGGTCGACGACCCGAGCTATTTCAACTACCACGCCCTGCTGAAGGCGCACCAGGTGCAGGCGGTGGGTGTGCCCTACACGCACACCGGCCCGGATCTTGAAGCATTCGCGCGGGCGTTGCAGGCACATTCGCCGCGGCTTTACATCACCAACTCGGGCCTCCACAACCCGACCGGCGCGGTGCTCTCGGCCAGCACCGCGCATCGGCTGCTGGGGCTGGCCGAACGCAGCGAAACGATCATCGTCGAGGACGACATCTTCGCCGACTTCGAACTGCAGCCGGCACCGCGCCTTGCTGCGCTGGATGGGCTGTCGCGGGTGATCCACGTCGGCAGTTTCTCCAAGACCCTGTCGGCCGCTTCGCGCTGTGGCTATATCGCTGCACGCCACGACTGGATCGAAGCGCTGACCGACCTGAAGCTGGCCACCAGCTTCGGCGGCGGCCATCTGGCGATGCAGTTGATGCACATCGCGCTGACCGACAGTGGCTATCGCCGCCACATGCAATCGGTGCGCTCGCGCCTGGCCGATGCGCGCCGGCACACACTGCGGAAACTGTACTCGCTGGGCATCACCCCGTGGCTGCAACCGGAAGCCGGCCTGTTCCTCTGGTGCCAGCTACCCGATGGCCGCGACGCCGCTGCGCTGGCACGGCATTGCCTGCGCGAAGGCATCGTGCTGGCCCCGGGCAACGCCTTCAGCCAATCGCAGCGCGCGGCCGACTATGTGCGCTTCAACGTCTCGCAATGCCAGGACCCACGGATCTGGCAGGTGCTGGCACGCGCGCTGCGTTGAGCTGGTAATGCGCGACCAGCGCATCCACCACCATGCGCACGCCCGGCGACTGGCCGCGACGATGCGGCAGCGGCACGCAATGCCCCTTGCACGCCGCGCTACAGTGCTATGTCCCCCGCAACAGGAATCCGCGCATGTCTTCGTTCTCCGATCCGCAGGCGGTGGCCCGCTACGCCGAAGGTCCACTGCGCCAGGTGCCGGGCTTTGCCGCCCTGCAGCAGATGAGCCGCCTGCTGCTGGCCGAACGGGTTCCCGCACAGGGCCGCGTGCTGGTGCTGGGTGCCGGCGGCGGGCTGGAACTGAAGGCCTTTGCCGAAGCGCAACCGGCCTGGCAGCTGCTGGGGGTAGATCCGGCCGCGCCGATGCTCGCCCTGGCCGAGCAGACACTAGGCCCGCTGATGCCGCGCGTGGAGCTGCTGGAAGGCTACATCGACGACGCTCCGGACCTGCGCTTCGACGGTGCCAGCTGCCTGTTGACCCTGCACTTCCTTGATACCGCGCAGCGCCTGCACACACTGCGCGAGCTGCACAGGCGCCTGCATCCGGGTGCGCCGCTGGTGGTGGCCCACCACAGCGTGCCGCAGGACCCGGCCGGCAAGCTGCGATGGCTGCAACGCTATGCCGCGTTTGCCGAAGCCTCCGGCGTGGCCCGCGCCGACGCGCAGCGGGCGATCGAGGCGATTGCCGAACGGCTGCCGCTGCTGGCCCCCGAGCAGGAGGTCGCACTGCTGCGGGACGCAGGTTTCGACGGCGTAGAGCTGTTCTACGCAGGCTTCAGCTTCAAGGGCTGGGTCGCCTACGCCGGGTGATACCTACGGCACCACCGTGATGCCGATGCGCTGCATCAACAGCGCCACCTGCTGCACATCCAGCGTGGCGCCGCGCAGGTTGGTGCTGCGCAGGTCCAGCTCGCCCAGCTCCGAGTTGGTCAGATCGCAGTCGGTGAAGTTGGCGCTGTTCCAGTCGATGCCCTCGAACTGGCCACCGGACAGGTCCGAGCCGGCGAAGCTGGCACCACTCACATTCGCACCGTCCCAACGGTTTTCCCACAGCTCGCACTTCTCCAGCGTCACCCGCGAGAAGTTCGCGTAGCGCAGGTTCGACTTCTTGATGAAGGCACTGCAGAACCAGCTGCGCGTGGTGATCTGGTTCATGAAGCTGGCGTTGCTGAAATCCGCGCCCTGCGCGCGGCACTCGCTGATCTCCAGGCCCAGTGCCTTGATGAAGCTGAAGTGGCACATGCTGATGTCGCAGCTGCGGAAGCTGGCTTCCTTCAGCGTAGCGCCATTGAAGCGGCAGCCTGCACGGCTGTCGGCGTCATAGAAGCTGCAGTTGATGAACTCGGTACCGGTCAGGTCGGCGCCGGAAAAATCGCATTCGTGGAACTGCTGATCGACCACCTTCTGGCCGGTGTACTGGTCCGCGCCGATGCGCAGCCTGCGGTGAACGGTGGGGGACATCGGGGATTCCATGCCAGGGGCCCCGCCATGATGCCGGGCTTCGCAGGCGATCCAAAGGCCCGCAGCCCCAGATCGCCGGCAAGCCCGTCGCCACCTTGTGCCCCTTCGCACCAGATGCACGGTGTTGCACGTTAATGCACGAATGTGCAGACTTGCAGCATGAGCTCCGATCCCAGCCCCCTCCCCGCCCAGCGCACCCGGCAGATCCTCGAAGAACTGCGCCAGCAGGGCCGCGTGGTGGCCGCCGAACTGGCGCGCCGCTATACCGTCTCCGAAGATTCGATCCGCCGCGACCTGCGCGAACTTGCCGCCCAGGGCCTGTGCCAGCGTGTCTATGGCGGCGCCGTGCTGCCGCCGCCGAAGGAACGCCCGCTGCGCGAGCGCCTGACCCGCGACCGCGGCGACAAGGCCGAGCTGGCCGCCCGCGTCTGCGCCCTGCTGCAGCCCGGCCAGGTGGTGCTGCTTGATGCGGGCTCGACCAACCTGGCCATTGCCCAGCAGCTGCCCGCCGCCCTCGGGCTGACGGTGATCACCAATGCCCCGCAGATCGCCACCGCCGCCAGCCTGCATGAAGGCACCTCCGTGCAGCTGATCGGCGGCCGCCTGGCCAGCGGCGGTGGCGCGGTCGGCGCCGAAGCACTGGCCCAGGTCCAGCGCCTGCGTGCCGACGTGTACCTGCCCGGCCCGTGCGCGGTGGACGGCGACACCGGCGTGTGGGCGATGGATGCCGAGGAAGCCACGCTCAAACGCGCGATGGTGGCCTGCAGCAGCCGCATCATCGTTGCCGCCACCACGGAAAAGCTCGGTGCCCGCGGCCACTGGCAGATCGCCAGCCTGGATGAGATCGACGATCTGGTGCTCACCACATCGGCACCGCCCGCGCTGGCCGCGCGTTTCCACGCCGCCGGCATCGCGGTACACCCCACTCCGCCCTGAGCGCATCTCCAATGCCCCTCGCCAACCGCGCGCGTACCGAACAGCACGCGACCCGCGCTGCATTCTTCATTCCCGGCTTCGCCACCGCGCTGTGGGCCACGCTGGTGCCGTTCGCCAAGGCACGCACCGACATCAACGACGCCACATTGGGCCTGGTGCTGCTCTGCCTCGGAGCGGGTTCGCTGCTGGCAATGCCGTTGTCCGGCGTGCTGGCCGCGCGCCTGGGCTGCCGCCGGGTGATGGTAGCCAGCAGCCTGCTGATCTGCCTGACCGTGCCCGGCCTGGCATTAGCCAGTTCGGCGTGGGCGCTAGGCCTGGTGCTGTTCGTGTTTGGTGCCGCCGTGGGTGCGATGGACTGCACGATGAACGTACAGGCGGTGATCGTCGAGCGGGAGGCGCGTCGCGTGATGATGTCCGGCTTCCACGCTTTCTTCAGCATCGGCGGCTTCCTCGGCGCGGCCACCATGACCGTGCTGATGTCAGCGCAGCTGCCACCGCTGGCGTCGGTACTGATCGGCGTCGGCGCCATGCTGCTGGTGATGCTGCTGTCAGCGGGGTACTGGCACAGCGAACGCATGCCCCATGACACCCCGATGCTGGCCATGCCCCATGGCATCGTGCTGTTCATTGGCGTACTGGCCTTCGTCGCCTTCCTGGGTGAAGGCGCGATGCTGGACTGGAGCGCGGTGTTCCTCAGTGATGTACGCCGCGTCGATGCCAGCCTGGCGGGCATCGGCTATGTGACCTTCACCCTGACCATGACCGTCGCCCGTCTGTTCGGCGATGCACTGGTCTCGCGCGTGGGACGCCAACGCGCGATCGTGTTCGGTGCACTGCTCGCTGCCAGCGGCGTGCTGGTGCTGACCCTGGTCACGCCGTGGCAGATATCGTTGGCCGGATACGTGCTGGTCGGCCTCGGCTGCGCCAACATCGCGCCGGCGCTGTTCTCGCTGGCCGGCCATCAGAACCGCATGCCCGGTGCGCTGGCGATCACCGCCGTTTCCACGCTGGGCTTTGCCGGCATCCTCGCCGGCCCGGCACTGATCGGTTTCGCCGCCAACCACTTCGGTCTGATCGCTGCGTTCATCGGCGTGGCCATGGCCTTGCTGCTGGTGGCGGTGTCTACCCGTTGGCTGCGGATGTAGTTTGCGACATCAGCGCCGCCCTGGCCGCAACTTCATCCGCAACCGGCGGTAGCCAATCACCACGGCCGTCGCGCACAACGCCGTACCCGCAATGCTCAACAGCAGCAGAACCGCCAACCGGGTGCTGTCGAAGCGCAGCATCGCCGGCAGGTCCCAGCTGTGCAGGAAGTAGAACAGCCAGCGCCCGACACGCTCGCGATGTCCCATCGTCAGCAGCGGATCGCCGGTGGCCAGGTCGAGATAGACGCGCGTCGCCTCGGCATCACCGAAGTCCGCCACCGCCACCGGGAAGCGGCGTACGGCTGCACCATTCATGGCTTCCGGTGCACGTGGGTAGAAGTACGCATCTGCTGCATGCTGTACCGCGAACGCCTGCATCGGCGCATCGGACATGGCGCGCGCCCTCTGCCGCAGCCAGTCCACAGGCAGTTGCCGCAAGACCTGCAGTTCTCCATCTGCGCTGGACACGATGCGGGTATCACCCCGCCCATCCAGCAACACTGCGAACAGTTCGCCGCCGATGCGCCGCCACTGGACCTCCACTGGCCTGAAGTTCCGGGCACCCGCCGCCGCCAGCAGTGCTGCAGGCTCACCCAGCATTCCATCCACGGCTGCCGCGCCGCCACGATAGCGTTCACTGTCGATCGCCTCGCGCGTGCTGCTGAAGACGCCCAAAGGGTTCATCGACATCAGTCCGCTGAAGATCCAGGTGAACACGAATGCCGCTGCCACCAGCCCGATCAGGTGGTGCCAACGCATCCACGGCTCGACATACGGCGTCTTCGCGCCAGTGCGGTAGTGCCCACGGAAGCGCCAGCGCCACACACCCACCACGATGCCGCTGATTGCCGCCACCGTGCACAACGCTGAAAGCACGATCACCACCCACGTCCACACCGGATCGACCGACTGCATGCGCAGGAAGTACAGCCAGTGCAGCCACGCACCCACGTAATTCCAGCGCTGCTGCACGCGCGGCGCGTCCAGCACCACTTCGCCGGTGTGCGAGGACACATACACATCCCCCGGCTGCGCGCCGCCCACCTCGACCCGGTACAGTGGCCGATGCGCATCCAGCGCGCGCGAATGGGTCCAGCGGTCCTCATCCACGCGCATCGCCCCAACGAAGGCCTGCCCACCGGCGAACTGCGCGGCCGACGCTTCGGCGCGCTGGGCGGAAACCGGCAGCAGCGCCTGGCCGGTCCGTACCGACCACGCACCGACGTTGCTGCCGCTGCGCACTACATACGCCGCTTCACCGCCCACCGTGGTCAGGGCCACGGCTTCCGGTTCGGCCTGTACAGCATCCGGCAGCGCCGACAGTCCTCGCCAATCCCCTGCGTCACCCAGCACCGGCAACGCTGCCAGCCGCTCGCCGGGCGTCAACTTCGGGTAGCCGATGAACAGCATCACCATGCCGCTGACGAACCACAGCAGCATCAACAGGCATCCGCCGATGCCCAGCCAGCGGTGCACCAGATAGGTCCAGCGCTTGGCAGTGGAACGCAACGACATGGCCAGTGCCCTCAGAACCGATGGTCGACGGTGAACTCGACGCGCCGATCCGGTCCCAGCAGCCATTGGGTACTGGTGTAGTACGCCGTGGCGTAGTACGCCTTGTCGAACACATTGAACAGGCGCGCCGACAACCGCGTGCGCGGTGACGCCTGCCAGGTCAGCGCCAGGTCGGTGGTGCTGTAGCCGGGCAGTTCCAGGGTGTTGGCATTGTCGGCGTAGCGCTTGCCGACGTAACGCACGCCTGCGGCCGCGCTCCAGTCGGGCAGGAACTGCCAGCTCACCCACACATTGGCCAGGCGCTCAGCCACGTTCGGCGGCACATTGCCATCGCGCGGGACCAGTACTGCCGGCGAACCGGTGGTTTCCAGGAAGTCCTCGAACCCGGCCTTCAGCATCGTGGCATTGGCATCGAGCGACCACCGCGGCGCGAAGGCCCAGTTCAACGATGCCTCGATGCCGCGCGAGGTCTGCGCGCCCACCTGTACCCGGCGATCCGGCACCAGCGGGTCGCGGCTGAGCAAGCCGGTCTTGCGGATGCGATAGGCCGCCAGGGTCCACTCGCCACCGTCAAACGCCTGCTTCAGGCCCACCTCGACCTGCCGTCCCTTGGCGAGGTCGAAAGCACCGTTGGCCGGGCTGATCATCAGCAGGCCGCTGACCGGGTCCGCCGCCTGCGAGTACTGCGCGTAGAGGCTCAACGTCGGGCGCAGCGCGAACACCGTGCCTGCGCGCCAGCCGGTGCTGCTGTAGGTCTTCGAGAATGCGCTCTGGCCGCTGATCAGATCGGTGCGTTCGATGCGTGCGCGGTCATGGCGCAGCCCACCCAGCACCGACCAACGCTCGCTCAACGTCAGGTGGTCTTCCACGAACAGCGCGTACTGCTCGGCACCATTGCGATAGCGCGGCAGGTTCGGCGCATCGCTGGCGAACTGCCCCGGCACCGGATGGAACGGATCGACCGGGCCGGAGCTGCCGGCGTAGGTGTTGTTGGTGTGCTTGAAGTGCGCACGGTTGGCGTCCAGGCCTACGGCAAAATTGTTCTGCAGCCCCCCCACACTGCCCTGCACGCGCAGCGTCGAGGTCAGGCCGGTCTGGTCCTGGTTGTGGGTGATCTGGGTATTGCCCGAACGATCGATCAACCCGGTTCGCGGGTTGTAGACATAGGCCTCGGCATTGCGCCAGTCGCGCTGGCTGTCGATCTGGTAGACGCGCGTTCGCCATTCCACGTTCGCATTCGGTGTCCACAGCGCATCGAGTTGCGTCCAGCGGTCACGAAAGCGGATGTCACTGTCTTCCACGTTGTAGTTGCGGTGGCGCAGTGCGTCCAACTGTCGGCCATCCACCAGGGGCGTACCGAAGTAGCGCATCGGCTTCTGGTGGCCCTGCGCATGGGTCAGGGTCAGCTTCAGGTCCGTGCGTGGCTGCCACAGCAGTGCGCCGGAGAAGGTGGCATCACTGCTTCGCCCGCGATCAACCCAGCCACCGCTGTAGTTGCCGCTCACGTCCACGCGGTAGGCCAGCTCTGGCGTCAGCGCGCCGCCACTGCCGAAGCCCAGGCGTGCGGTGTCCTCGCTGCCCACGGTCACGCTGATCTCGTTCTCGATGGCACCGCGCGTCGGCTTCTTCGGCACGATGTTGATGACCCCGCCGATGGCACCATCGCCATGGATGACCGAGGCCGGACCCCGCAGCACTTCGATGCGCTCGATGGACCAGGTATCGAACGGGAACGTGATGCCCACGCCGCCGTACTGGCGCAGCCCATCGTACAGGCGCATCACTGAAGCGCCGTCGGTGAAGCCACGGCTGGACAGCGCACCCAGGCCATTGCCCGGGTGCGGCATCGCACTGATCGCACCGGCGCGGCTGATCGCATCGTTGAGGTTGGTGTCGCCGCGCTGTTCCAGCTGCGCGCGCGAAATCACCGTCAGGCTGGCCGGTATCTGCAGCACGCTCAGGCCCAACGCAGAGCCTGCGCTGGCGGTGGATGACAGCTCGCCGCTGCGGGTATCAACCACGCGCACGGTATCCAGTGTGGTCGGTGGTGCCGCATCGGCGGCAAGTACGGAGGCGCTGTGCAGGAGCAACGCGCACGTCACAGGCAGCGTCGCCCGGCGCAGGCGCGCGGAGTTGGGGTTCGTTTTCATTTGTTCACGGCATGCAAGGCCACCCCGCAGTGGCGGGGCAGCAATCAGAAAGGGACAGACACGCGCGTGCGGGCGCCGGCCGTGGCCGGCAACCTCATGGAAGGCGATCAATGCACTGCGCGTGTGGCTCAGGCAGCCATGAAGGCCGGTGGCCCGCGCGCTCCCAATGTGCCGCTGACCCGCTGCGGCAACGCCTGCACTGCACCCCGCAACGCATGGCATATCGATACCATCGGTGCCAACAGCAGCAATGCCGCCACCAGCAGGGTGATCAGCCGTGCGGCGATCAGGCAGTAGTCGCAGTCCACGCCCATCTCATGCTCGGCGTGTGGATCGGCGGGCGGCTTCTTCGCGACCTCGCCCTGCTGCATCGCCATCGCGTGGTGCCCGTGATGGCCCTCCATCGCATGCTGCGCATGCTGGGAATGATCCATCGCCGCCATCGGCACAGCCGCTGCAACGTGACCATGCGCCAGCCAGCGGCTCACCAGCGGGGCAAGCAGCACCAGCAGCATGGCCAGCCATGCCAGGGCCTGGAACCGGCGGTGGAGGACAGAACGACGCACCCGGCCATTCTACGGGCCTGCGACCAACCTTGGACCACATTCAGGGTTGCCCTGCCGCCGGTGCGACGTTATGACGCAGCCTCCAGCGCAGGGGATCGTCCACTGCCCGGGGGGACGGAAGGCAGCCTGGCCGGCCCCTTCCGTCCCCGCACCGGATGACTAGAACCGCGCCGGCTGCTGCACCGCGCGCTCCAGGAACATGACACCCGCCTGCAGGCTGTTGCGGGCGTTCTCCAACCAGCGCTCCGGATCGGCTACCGCGAATCGCTCCTGTGCATCCACATCACCCGAGTCGGCCAGATCAGCCAGCTGCAGATGGATGTGGTTCTCCACCAGGCTCACCAGCACGGCGAGCTCGGCCGATAAACCGGCGATGCGTTCGGTGAAGCCAGCGTCGTTGCTGTTCAGAGACATGTCCCCTGTTCCTATGCGTTGCGGTGTTGATGGATGGCTTCGAAACGCTCGGCACAGGCAGGCCCACAGAACAGCCGTGCCGGATCGTTGTCGAAGTCTTCGCTGCAGTCCGGGTTGTGGCATTCCCCCATGGGAGTGAGAGGGGCAACGTTGCTGGCCCGCGTTGCGTGCTGGGCCAGGGCGCGTTGCAGGTGGCGCGCTTCCATTTCCTGCGCTTCGTCGATGGTGTCCGTCATGCGGGTTGTATTTTATCGAGGGGTGGTCGCACCGATTGAGAACGTCGCAACGACCGTCAACGACGCGGATTCCGCGGCGGATCGGCGTTCGTGGTTGCAGTGGATTTCAAACATGCAGGCTCCTTGTGCACGGGCGCCCGAAGGCGCGGTGGAGAGAAACGAAGGGCCGTCGCTGACGGCGATCGCATCATCCGAAAACCGGTTCTCGCCAACTGCGACGCATCGGCGCGACCACAGCTATCTGCGAACGCCATCGCAGATCCAACGCGTACTGGATGGCCTGATCGCGCCCAGGGATGCAAGGTGCCGGAAGGTGTTGCAAATGAAGCCGCATTCCGACACCATGACCGTGCCACCACGTCCCGTCACATCCTGACCGCACTGCATTGGTCGGCCGCTGCGTGACCTGCGCACGCCAGAAACTGCACAGCACGTTGGCCGCCATCGGCCGCCGTGGACCGATCCACGTTCCCAGGGGCTCCGTCGAATGCACACACCGCATCCCACGCAGGACATCGTTCCCGCGTTCCTGCAGGCCATGCACGCGCACGGCATCGTGCCGGACGCGCGCGGCCGCGACGCGCTCAATGCCGATGGCACCCTGGTTCGCTTCCATGTGGAAGGCGACCGTCGTGGCACGCGCAACGGGTGGGCTGTGTTGTTTGGAGACCATGTGCCGGCCGGCGAGTTCGGCAGCTGGCGGACCGGCACCCGCCATGCCTGGTGCGCGAAATCGCCGACCGCGTTGAGTGCGGCCGAGCAGCGCGCCATCCGGCAACGCCAGGAAGCGGCCCGCAGCGAGCGCGAACGGCAGCAGCGCGAGCGCGAGGACGCTGCCGCCAAGGCCGCCAACGTGCTGTGGAACCATGCCATTCCCGCCGACGTCCAGCACCCCTATCTGGTACGCAAGGGCATCCACGCACATGGCCTGCGCGCGGCGCCGTGGCCGGTGCGCAACAGCGATGGCCTGGTCTTCCGCCATATCGACAATGTCCTGCTGGTGCCGGTGATGAACAGCACGGGCCGTATCGTCTCGTTGCAGGCGATCTTTCCCCGCGTGGATCCAGCACTTGGCCGCGACAAGGACTTCCTTTCCGGTGGCCGCAAGCAGGGCTGCTTCCATGTCATCGGCAAGCCGGCCCCTGGCCAACCGATCGCCATTGCAGAGGGCTATGCCACCGCCGCATCCATCCACCAGGCCACGGGCTGGTGCGTGGTGGTGGCCTGGGATGCAGGCAACCTTGGCGCGGTCGCCCGGGCCTGGCGCGGCGCCATGCCGGACGCATCGTTCGTGCTGTGTGCCGACAACGATCAATGGACGCGGCAGCCGCTGGACAACCCGGGCGTCACCCTGGCCACGCAGGCTGCCGCGGACATCGATGCCCGCGTGGCCTGGCCCGAGTTCACCGCGCTGCATGGCGACGATGACCGTCCTACCGACTTCAACGACCTGCATCTGCGTGAAGGGCTGGACGCCGTGCGTACCCAGCTGTTGCCTCCCGCACCGCCCACAGCAGGCGACGACGTGGCGCAGGACGATGCGCCCTCATCGGCCAGCGCGCGTTACCAGGTGCCTGGCAACCTGTCCGCATTCGATGCCTTCACCCCGTTTCCCGACACCAGTGCGCGCGGGCGGCCGTTGCCAACGGCCCGCAACCTGGCCGAGCTGTGCCGCCGTACCGGTGTGACCGTGCGCTACAACGTCATCCGCAAGGACCTGGAAATCCTGGTCCCGGGGCTGCAGACGACCGTGGACAACGCCAAGGAAGTCGCGGCAGGCGAAGTGATGGACTGCATGCACCGCGCCGGCATGGCCACCGCCAGCTTCGAGACCAACCTGTGCCAGGTGGCCGAAGCCAATCCCTACAACCCGGTCGCCAGCTGGATCACCTCGCGGCCGTGGGATGGCCAGACCCGCCTGCAGGCGTTCTTCGACACCGTGCAGGAAGCCCAGCCCACGCGCATGGCCGACGGCCGCGTGCTGAAGGAGGTCCTGATGCGGCGCTGGCTGATCTCCGGCGTGGCGGCCGCCTTTGAGTCCGATGGCGTGGTCGCGCGCGGCGTACTGACGTTCGTCTCGAAGCAGAACCTGGGCAAGACGCGCTGGGCACGGCAACTGGCGCCGGCGGAGCTGCAACTGATCGCTGACGGGGTGGTGCTCGATCCGGCCAACAAGGACAGCGTCAAGCAGGTCATCTCCAAGTGGATCGTCGAACTGGGCGAGGTCGATGCCACCTTCCGCCGTACCGATATCGCGGCGCTGAAATCATTCATCTCGCGCAGCCATGACGAGATCCGCCGCCCCTACGCGCGCACCGAATCCCGCTATGCACGGCGCACCATCCTGTTTGCCAGTGTCAACGACGAACGCTTCCTGCGCGATGCCACCGGCAACACCCGCTGGTGGACCGTGCACGCTGTAGCATTGGGCGAACCGGCGCGGATCGACATGCAGCAGGTCTGGGCAGAGGCCCATGCGTTGTACTGCAGCGGCGAGACCTGGCACCTGAGTGCCGAGGAACTGGATGCGCTGAATGCCACCAACAGCGAACACGAACCCATCTCGCCGATCGCCGAACTGATCGATCGCCATTTCGACTGGTCGCTCCCTGCCGAACACTGGAGCGCGCATTACCGCGCCACCGAGATCGTCATCGCGGTTGGCATCGACAAGCCCAACCGTCGCGAGGTGAACGAGGCCGCCGCCTACGTGGTCAAACGCCATGGCGTACGCACCCGCGTGGTGGGCAAGGAGCGGGCCAAGGTCTGGCTGATGCCAGAGCGCAGACGCACTCTCGCCGAGCATGCGGCAGGCCCGTTCTAGATGCCACGCATCCATGATGGTCGCGACGTTGACAGCAGCAGCGACGACTGGCGCCTGCACTGCGAAGCACGTCGCCTGCTGCAACTGGACGGCTACCGGCGCATGGGCAACGACGGGCGCTGGACGGCGGTCAGTCCGCGCAGACATCGCCAGCAGTATCTCGAGGGTGTCCTGGCCGCACGCGGCGCGGTTGAGCGTGAGCGCCTGGCCGTGGCGGCATTGCGACTGTGGATCGCACGCCAGCCAGATCGACCAGGTCATGATGCAAGTAGATGAAAGGTGTTGACTTGAGCCGTCTGCAAAGGCAAGATGCCTGTATCGGCCCGCCACCTTCAAGGAGCGCTTCCGCCATGCCCCGTCCCCGACTGCATGCCTTCGAAGGTGAGCAGCTGACCGTGCAGCAGATCCACCAGCGGGTACCCGTGCTGTCCGAGCGGACCATCCGCGACCACCTTGCGGCCGGCCGCCGTACGCGCACTGCCATGTTGTGTTTTGACCCGATAGCGGCCGCGTCCCGGGGGGGGCGCATCACCCAGCGCATCCTGCGCGCACGCAGCCTCGCCGGTCGTGATTCCTGACCCGCCAGCACCTGCAGCATTCTTCCAGGAGTAGATTCCGCATGATTCCCGCCTCCCTCGACAGCAGTCATCGCATGATTGCCGACACACTGGCCGCGTTCCGTGCCGGCGCTGCACTGGGCAGCATCACCCTGCGCCCGGCGCCGCGCACACGTGTGCCGCTCTACATCGGCATCGCCGGCAGCAAGCGCTCGGGCAAGGACACACTCGCCAATGGGCTGGCATCGGCGTTGGCGCTGCCACGCGACAGCTTCGCGGCCCCATTGCGCCAGTTCGTCGCCTCCCTCCTCGGGCTCTCCCTGCATGAACTGGACCGCCGCAAGGAGGACGCCATCGATTGGCTGGCCGAACTCACCCCGCGCCAGCTGATGCAGACCGCCGGTACCGAATGGGGACGTGACCGCGTCCATCCCGAACTGTGGGTACGCTCGCTGTTCGCACGCCTGCCCGAGGGCGGGCTGGTACCCGACGTCCGATTCGCCAATGAGGCGCGCGCGATCCGGCGCCGCGGTGGTGTCGTGATCCGCGTCAACCGCCCGGGCCATTGCAGCAATGACCCTCATGCCAGCGAGCAGCCGCTGCCGCATGAACTGGTCGACATCGAAGTCGACAACGACGGCACCCCGGCCGATCTGGTCCGCAGATCGCTGGACCAGCTGCTTTCACGCGGTGTGATCTGATCCGGAATCAGGACCAGCTACCCGCCCATCCGCTGAACCCACTGCAGGCCACGACCCATCATCGGCGAAAATGATGTAAGGTCATCCCCCATCACCGACGACACCTGTCGTCACCCTGCATCCCCAACCCATTTCGCAAAGAGGAAACGCCATGGAGGTCGAACAGTTCACGTCGACGCGCCTGAAGGCCATCGAGTTGTTCAAGTCCCAGCCCAAGGGCAGCAAGGACAACGTGAGCCTGGATGCGATCTTCATCTCGCTGTGCACGCTGGCCACTGCCCAGGCCGATGCTGGCAGCACCCGGCAGTCGCGCACCGTGGCCCGCCCGGGCAGCCAGCAGCCGCCTGCGCCATGGTTCGTCGAAACCCTCGCGGCCCTGAAGGGCAAGGGCGAGTCGATCACCGTTGCGCGCTTCCTGATGTTCGCCAACCGCTTCCCGGTCAAGCGCATGGACCAGGTCAACGCGGCACGCTGGCTGCGCGACGCCGGGTACATCCCCCGCAAGACCGGCGGCAACCTGGTATTCGATCTTTGATCCAGCGCCTCCTGCAGTCCTGAAGCCCCGGCATCGTCCGGGGCTTTTTTTTGCGGCCAGTACACGGCGGATGAGGCCATGTGGCGGGTGGCCGTCCTCACCCTGTACCTGCCCGTTCCCCTTGATCTGCCTCCGTTCCTGCCAGGTGAGGACAACGAGTACGGATGTACAGGAAAACAGCAGCGGCCAGTGCAGGCGGATGCAGCGCACTGCAAGCAGGCGGGGCGTGATCCTCACCCGTCCTCGCGCACGGCTGAACGCCTTCAGCGCGCCGACATCAAAGTAGATGAAAGGTGTTGACTGACCGGACGGGATGGCAACAGTGGAGATCAATGCCACTGAAGACATCCTCCATGAACGCCCTGCCCGACAGCATCCAGACCCTGGCCGAGGTCATCGGCGAATCCGCAGCCCTCACGCTGGTGCGTGCGTGGCCGCCGACCACCTCCAGCACCACCGGCCGTCACCGTGTCATTGTCTACGTCCCCTCCACCCTGCCCGACCAGCATCGGCTGATCGACATCCTTGGCCACGACGTCGCCCAGCGGCTGGTCGCGCACTTCGGCGGCGAACTGTTGTTCCTGGCGTCCTGCTTCGCTGCCGGCGCGCACGAACGCCGTGAACAGATCGCCCGCGCGGTCGCCAGCGGCATGCCACGCGACCATGTCGCGCGTGAGTTCGGCGTCTCCCCGACCACCATCAAGCGTGCCCTGCGCGGTGCGCGCAGTGCGCCGCCACCGGCCGTGCACCCGGCCCTGCTCAAGGGGTACGCACGCGCATGAACGAGAGCGACCTGCTGGCCGGCGTGCCAGACTGGGCCAAGTACCTGGGCGGGACCTCGGGCGTGCTGATCGCGGTGTCGTTGTGGCTGCGCCAGTGGCTGTCGTCGGCCAAGGTCGACCGCACCGCCGATGAAGCCACCAGCAACACCCTGCGCACGCTGCAGGAACAACTCGCGGCCGAACGTACACGCGCCGATGGACTGATGCACGAACGCGAGGCAATGGCCCAGGAGATCGGGCAGCTGCGTGGTGAAGTCAGTGCCCTGCGTGCGCAGATCACCCAGCAGAGCGTACAGATAGACGCCCTGCTGGCCCTGGTTCGCAGGCAACCGGGAGCGGCCGCATGACCGTCGCCGCCGCCAGCGCCCTCGGTGGCACCAACGTCGCTGCGTTCCTGGACATGCTGGCCGTGTCCGAAGGCACCGACATTCCGGGCCAGCGCTCACGTGACCGCGGCTACGACGTCATCGTCGGCGGCCAGCTGTTCACCGACTACCGCGACCATCCCCGCGTGCTGGTGTCGCTGCCGCGCTATGGCATCAAGTCCAGCGCCGCCGGCCGCTACCAGTTCCTGCGCAGCACCTGGGACGACCTGCGCTCACGCCTGGGCCTGCCCGACTTCGGGCCGGTCTCGCAGGACCGTGCAGCAGTCGCCCTGCTGAAGCAGTGCGGTGCCTACGAGCTGATCCGGCTGGGACGCTTCGATGCCGCCGTTACCGCGGCACGGCGCATCTGGGCGTCGCTGCCAGGCGCCGGCTACGGGCAGAAGGAGCACGCACTGGAAACACTGCGCGCGGCCTACCGGGCCGCCGGTGGAGCCCTGCAGTGACGCCCGGGACCCTGAGGCTGGGCATCGGACTGCTGGTCCTTGCCGGCAGCCACGCGAGCTGCGCCTGGCTGGGATGGACCCTGCGCGGCCGCAGCGCGGACCTTGCCGCTGCCACTACCCGGGCGGCACAGCAGGCGGCCCGCACCGATGCAGCCCAGCGCGCGCACCAGCAGGCCCTGGACAACAGCGCCGCAGGCGCGCAGGCCGAATCACAACGCGTGGCCCAGCAGGCCCGCCGCACCGAACAATTCAACACCCTGCAACGGGACATCGAGACCCATGCCAAGACTCCTGGTCGTGATCGCGGCGACGCTGACGCTGAGTTCGTGCGCATCTGGCGCGAGGCCAACGCCGGCCACGCCCTGCCGCGCTGATCTCAGCATCGCACCGGCCCAGCTGCTTCCCCCTTCCCGCCTGCCAGACCTGCACGCGGCCAGCGATGACGCGCTGCTGCGCAATCACGTTGCCGTCGCACAGCAGTACCACGCGCTGGCCGACCAGCTGAGTGCGCTGCTGTGCAGCCTCGGCAACCAGCACGGCATCACCATCAATGGCGCCGTGCCGGCAGCACCTGCCCACTGCGACAGCAGCGCCACTCCCGCGCGCTGAGCCTGCCGGACACGGCCACGCCTGCAATGCCACCCCACAGCGGTGATGGCAACACTGGCTGCTGACCGCGCGCATTGCAGCGCTACGCCCTTCCTCCCCTCTCTGCATGAGCTGACATGGCGAACGATCCCTTCCCTCCCACGCTCGATCCGCTGATTGCCGCGATCGAAGCCGCGATCCGCGCACGCTTTCCCGGGTTTGCAAGCGTCGAGTTCCATCGCGATGCCAGCGCTGAGGGGATGCCCCTGCCGGCCTGCCTTCTGGCGATGACCCGCTGTGATCGCAGCCGTGACAACAATGATGGCAGTGGCCTGCTGCAGGCCACGCTGCGTTTCGAAGCCCGCATCGCGCTGCCGGCAACCGACGCAAGCACAGCGCTGCAGCTGCGCAATGCGGCCCTCGCCCTGGCGACCTGGCTGCACCAGCTCGGCCGCTTTCCCGGCGTTGCCAGCGGCGCGATCGATGTGATCGCGGCGTCGCCCGAAGACCCAGCGGCAGCACAGCCGGGCCTGCGCACCTGGATCGTTGAGTGGTCGCTGCCGGTCGCGCTGGGCGACAACCCGTGGGACGACGCCGGTGGCGTGGTGCCGCAGGCGTCCTACAGCTTCGCGCCGGAGATCGGTCGCGCCCATGAGTCCCGCTACCAGCTGTTGCCGGAGCGCGCACGATGAGCGCCGAACACGCGCGGCTGATCGGCAACCTGCTGATGATCGGCGTGGTGCGCGAACTCGACGAGGCAAACGGGCGCGTTCGCGTCGATGCCGACGGCATGCTTACCGACTGGATTCCCTGGCTGGAGCGCCGCGCGGGGCCGGGCATGCGCAGCTGGTGCGCCCCCGAACCAGGCGAGCAGGTCGTGCTGGCGTGCCCCTATGG
Organism: Stenotrophomonas sp. SMYL89; assembly: GCF_036319985.1. Taxonomy (NCBI): domain Bacteria; kingdom Pseudomonadati; phylum Pseudomonadota; class Gammaproteobacteria; order Lysobacterales; family Lysobacteraceae; genus Stenotrophomonas; species Stenotrophomonas sp. SMYL89. The sequence goes on from NZ_JAWIRW010000004.1 coordinate 214,788, forward strand.
CGACCCCGGCCAGGCGCTGGTACTCGGCAGCCTGTATCAGGACCGCTTTCCGCCACCCGCCGACTCGCGCCTGCGGCAGCGCACCGAGTTCGCCGACGGCAGCACCGTCGAGTACGACCAGGAAACCACCACGCTGAGCGTTAACGTCGGCAGCGGCAAGGTCATCGTCACCTGTGCAAGCGCGCAGGTGATCGCCAGCGAATCGATCGTGCTCGACACGCCCTCGATCAAGGCGAGCGGCGATCTGGATGTCAGCGGCGCGATCAGCGCCGGCAAGGACATCAGCACACCCGGCGAGATCAAGGCCGGTGCCATCGGCCTGAAGGCACACAAGCACACCGCCCAGGGCCCAACCGCCCCGACCACGCCGGCCCAGGCCTGAACGGCCACGCCTGCAATGCCCTGAAAACCCGCACTCCACGACGATAGAGGCCATGCGAGGAATCAACGCCAACACCGGCAAATCACTGGATGGGCTCGCCCATCTCCACCAGTCCGTGCGTGACATTCTCACCACGCCCCTTGGCTCCCGCGTACTGCGCCGCGAATACGGTTCACGCGTGTTTGAACTGATCGATGCGCCGACCAACCGCTCGCTGCGCATGGACCTGATCGCGGCCACCGTCGACGCACTCGCGCGATGGGAACCGCGTCTCCACGTCGAGAACGTCGACGTCTCCCTCCCCGCCCCCGGCGTGATGATCCTGGCAGTGACCGGGATCCACCTGCCGGACGGCGAGGCCATCACCATCGAAGGAATCGAGGTTCGCTAACCGTGGCATCCGGCTCGTTCACCAGTGTCAATCTGTCCCAGCTGCCTGCCCCGGCGGTCATCGAAGTGCTCGATTTCGAAGCCATGTTCGATGAATCGCTGACCGCACTGCAGGCTCTGGATCCCACTTTCGACGCGCTGCTGCCGTCGGACCCGGCCTTCAAGATCCTGGAGGTCTGCACCTACCTGCGCCTGCTCGATCGCCAGCGTGTCAACGACGCCGCGCGTGGCGTGATGCTGGCCTATGCCGGTGGCAGCGACCTGGACCACCTTGCCGCCATCTTCGGCATCGCCCGCCAGGTGCTCGACCCGGGCAAACCGCAGGAAGGCATTCCACCGCGATATGAGAGCGATGAGGACTTCCGCCGCCGCATCCAGCTGGGTCCGGAAGGCTTCAGCGTAGCGGGGCCGGAGGGCGCCTATGTGTTCCATGCGCTGAGCGCGGACCCACGCGTGCTCGACGCCAGTGCGACCAGTCCCGCCCCCGGCGAAGTGGTGGTCTCGGTGCTGTCGCGCGAAGCGGATGGAACCGCCACCCAGGGCCTGCTCGACATCGTCGAAGCGAAGCTGAGCGCGGATGACGTGCGACCGCTGACCGACCACGTGCTGGTGAAGCCGGCCACGATCGTCAACTATACGGTCGACGCCACGCTGTTCACCTTTGCCGGCCCGGATTCGCAGGTCGTGCTTGCCGAAGCGCGCACCCGCCTGGACCGCTACATCAGCGAGTCACACCGTCTCGGCCGCGACGTCACCCGTTCGGGGTTGTTCGCCGCATTGCATGCCGAGGGCGTGCAGCGCGTGGAAATCGTCCATCCAGCTGCAGATGTGGTGGTGGACCGGACCCAGGCCACGCACTGCACCGGCGTGACCCTGACCCACGGCGGCACCGATGAATGAGCCGAGCACGCGCCTGATCAACGCGCGCCTGCGCGGCGCGATCGATGGCCGCAACCGCACCTTCCGCCACCCCGGCGGCGCGCTGGCGAGCCTGCAGTCGGTATTCCGCACCGATGCGCAGGGGCGGCAGCTGCTGCAGGGCAGCGTCATCGAGGGCAGCAGGGTCACCCTGGCCGCTGCACCGGCGCCCGGCGAGGTCATCGATGGTGACGCCCAGGTGGTGGTGCCCTCGGCGGCGAACCTGCTTCCCGCCAACGCCACCCACGCCGAGCGCGCGCTTGCCCGCGCCATCGTTGCACGTCCGTTGCCGGTGGACATCACCGCGCTGTGGGATGCCGACCGCTGCCCGACCGCACTGCTGCCCTGGCTGGCCTGGGCGCTGTCGCTGGACGAATGGAAAGCCTACTGGCCCGAAGCGGTGAAGCGCGCCCGGGTGCGTACGGCCATCGCCATCCAGCGACGCAAGGGCACCGCCGGCAGCGTGCGCGACGTGGTGGCGGCCTTCGGCGGCTCGGTGCTGATCCGCGAGTGGTGGCAGTTGCAGCCCAGGGGCGCGCCGCACACCTTCGAAGCGGTGATGACCATCGCCAACCAGGATGGCCAGTCCGCCACGGCGATGTTCGTCGAGGACGTCATCGGCGAAATCACCCGGACCAAGCCGGTGCGCTCGCATTTCACCTTTACCCAGGGCATGCAGGCCGACGCCGCCGTCGGCGCACTGGCAGCCGCCCACGCCACGGCCTTCCGCCGCCTTCAACTGATCGGAGAGTAACCCCCGCATGCGCCTGAAAATCACCGATGCCGGCTTCGCCAAGCTGGTCAATCCGCCGAACACCGGCACCAACGCCGTCCTGATCACCCAGATCGGCCTGACCTCGACCGCCTTCGTGCCTTCAGCCGGGCTCACCGCGCTGCCCGGCGAGATCAAGCGCGTCGCCACCTTCGGCGGCCAGGCCGTGGGCGATGACACCGTGCACGTCACCATCCGCGACGACAGCGCCACCTCCTACACGCTGCGCGGTTTCGGCCTGTACCTGGCCGACGGCACCCTGTTTGCCAGCTACGGCCAGGCCGATCCGATCATGGAGAAGTCGGCCGCATCGATGCTGCTGCTGGCCACCGATACCCGCTTCAGCGGGATCGACACAACGCAGATCCAGTTCGGCGACGCCGGCTTCCTCTATCCACCGGCCACCACCGAGGTGGTCGGCGTGGTCGAGCTGGCCACCAGCACTGAAGCCGAAGATGCCACCGACACCCAGCGCGCGGTCACCCCGCGTGGCCTGCGCGCCTACACCGACAAGCGCTTCGGCGCCAGCGCCCCGACCGCGCTGGCGAAGACGCTGCTGTCTGCGGCGAACACCACCGCGGCGCGCACTGCCCTGGAACTGAAGAGCGCCGCGCTGAAGGACACCGGGCATGGCAACGGCCTGGACGCCGACACCCTGGACGGCAAGCACGCCTCCGAGTTCGCCCTGGCCGGTGACTTCGCCACCGTGGGCCACAAGCATGTGATTGCCGATGTGACCGGACTGCAGCCGGCGCTGGATGGCAAGGCATCCAGGGGCGGCAACACGTTCACCGACCAGCAGTTCATCAGCGGCACGTATCCCTTGATGGGCTTCGGTGCCGCCGGCGCCGAACAATCCTTCATAGGCGGCTGGGGCAATTCCAGCCTGTGGCGAGTGTGGAACGCAGACCGCAGTGCCAGCAGCGAGATCACCATCAAGCATGGCGATACGCCACGCTGGAATGGCTCGGCAATGTGGCATGCCGGGAACTTCTCGCCTGAAGCGAAGATGGACAAGAGTGGCGGGACGTTCACCGGCGCGGTCTCCATCTCCAACAACGCGCTGCGCCTGTCTGGCTGGGGCAGCACCGCGACCGATGGTGTCGTCTACTTCGGCACGGGTGACAGCTATCTCTTCAAATCCGGATCCTCGTTCACTTTCCGCAACCTGGAAGGTGCCTACAGCGCAACGCTCAGCGCAGGCGGGAACATCTGGACCAGCGGCAACTTCGATCCAGGCGGGAAGATCAACAAAGCCGGCGACATCATGAGCGGCACGCTGAACATGTATGTGGGCCAGGGCAGCACCCAGGTCGTGCACCAGCGGTTCGGCTGGGGCAACAACGTGACCCGATGGGCGACAGCCATGGAGAGCGACGCCACACTTTCGCTTTACTCCTACGACTTCAATGGAGGGTCGCCGACGCAGCGCGCGAGCTTCAGCAATGTCCAGTACCGGGAAAACAGCTTCGTCGGCGGCGTCACTTCCGCGGGGGGCAATGCCGCTTTCATCATCAAGGACCGTGGGAACGCGAACCAGGAGTTCCACATCTACAACACGGACAACGTGTTCCGGATCTGGTCGTCCACCGCGCAGGTTGATCGGCTACAACTGAGTGCCGCGGGAGCTCTCTGGACGGCCGGCGGCTTCGACTTCGGCTCCTCACGAAAGCTGAAGAACATCGAGGGCGTACTTCCCTACGGTCTGGCTGCTGTAGAGAAAATGGAACTGGCCGCCGGCCACTACAAGCCTGAGTACAACGACGACGGTCGTCGCCGCCTGTTCTTCGTCGCCGAGCAGCTGGCCGAGCTGGTGCCGGAAGCGGTCGACCTGGAAGGTGTCGAGTTCCAGGGTGAGCGCGTGGCGTCGGTCAAGCTCGACCAGCTGCTGCCGGTCATGGCCAAGGCCATCCAGGAACTGGCCGCCGAAGTGCGCGCACTGAAAGCGGAGCGCTGACATGCCCAGCGGATATCGCTCTTCCGGTATCGACTTTGACGACCTGTTCGATCCGTACGTCGAAGGTCCGCAGGCACAGGACTCGGGCCGCCGTATCGGCGGCACCGACCTGAGCCGTCGCTATGCCCACATCCAGTACGGCAGCAAACGTGCCGACGTAGGCCATCGCATCAACGGCATGGACGTATCCAATCTGTGGGCGGCCAAGGGCAGCGCACAGTACGACGCCATCACCATTCCCAACCCCAGCATCAGTGGTTACTCGTATGCCGGTGCTGCGCCGAATGGACATGCGGCTTTCAGCTTCAAGTCCAACGGTATGGTGCAGACGTGGACCAACAACCCCAACGGCGTCACCCGCACCTTCGGTCCATGGCTCATCCGTGGTGTCGCGAGCAACTTCGAGATCCGCTACACCAAGATCGAAGGCGACGCGAATCCGTCCGGCACGGGTGCCTGGCTGAACCTCGGTACCGATCGCTACTGCGGATTTGACGTTGTCTACGGCAGCGCGGGTTGCAGCCTCGTTGTCGAGATCCGCCGCGCCAGCACCGGCGTCGTCCTGGCACGCGAAGACCAGGTCTACATGAGTGCGTCGCACTCGCGTGGTGACACCGGTCCAATCATGGAATGACGCCGCGGCCACGATTGCAATTATCGCGACCGCCACATTCTTCGAACATTACCCCGTCGCCTGCACAAGCCGGCACACACCCACACCGAGGAAGAACCCCGAATGACCGAATTTCTCCATGGCGTACAGGTCGTCAACATCGATACCGGTGCCCGATCGATTGCCATCGCCTCCAGCAGCGTGATCGGCATCGTCGGCACCGCACCGCTGGCCGACACCGAAGCGTTCCCCGTCAACACGCCCGTCCTGGTGACCTCGCCGTCGCAGGCCGCCAAGCTGTCGGCCACCACCGGCACCGATGCCGGCACCCTGCCCGGTGCGCTCGACGCGATCTTCGACCAGTCCAGTGCCGTCGTCGTCGTCGTCCGCGTCGAGAAGGGCGCCAATGAAAGCGCCACCCTGGCCAACGTGCTGGGCGGCGTGAACGCCCAGACCGGCGCGTACGAAGGCGTGCATGCGCTGCTGGCCGCCAAGTCCATCGTCGGCGTCAAGCCGCGCATCCTGGTCGCACCCGGCTTCACCCATGTGCACCCGGCCGACCCGGCCAAGCCGGAGGCCGTGCTGGCCAACCCGGTCGTCGCGGAACTGCTCGGCATTGCCGACAAGCTGCGCGCAGTGATCATCAAGGATGGCCCGAACAGCAACGACGACGCGGCCAAGTCCACCGCTGCACTGACCGGCTCCAAGCGTGTCTACGTGGTCGACCCGGCGCTGCTGGTGCAGTCCGGTGATGCCATCGTCACCCGCTATGCCTCCGGTGCCGTGGCCGGCGCCATCGCCCGCAGCGACAACGAGCGCGGCTGGTGGGCGTCGCCGTCGAACCTGGAACTCAACGGCGTGGTCGGCACCGCGCGTGCAATCGACTTCGGCCTGTCCGATGCGACCAGCCGCGCCAACCTACTGAACCAGGCCAACGTGGCAACGGTCATCCGCGAAGGGGGCTTCCGCCTGTGGGGCAACCGCACCACCAGCATCGATCCGAAGTGGCAGTTCCTGTGCGTGGTACGCACCGCCGACATCATCGCCGACAGCCTGGAAGCCGCCCACCTGTGGGCCGTCGACCGCGGCATCAGCAAGACCTACGTCGATGACGTGCGCGAGGGTGTCAATGCTTTCCTGCGCGGGCTGAAGACCCAGGGCGCGATCCTCGGCGGCAACTGCTGGATCGACCCGGAACTGAACGCAGCGGACAGCGTGGCCCAGGGCCGCTTCTACTGGGACTTCGACTTCACCCCGACCTACCCGGGTGAGCAGCTGACCTTCCGCATGCACATGAACAACAACTACGTCTCGGAGATCTTCTAAGCATGGCGCGCAAGATCCGCAAAAACTTCAACTTCTACGTCGACGGCAAGGGTTATGCCGGCAGCGTGATGTCCTTCACCGCCCCCAAGCTGTCGCTGAAGACCGAGGACTTCCAGGCCGGCGGCATGCTCGCCCCGACCGAGATCGTGCTCGGCCATGAAAAGCTCACTGCTGATGTCGAGTTCGCCTCGGATGACGCGGAGATCATGACCAAGTTCCACGTCATCGAGAGCAAGGAATACGGCTTCACCGCCCGTGAAGCCCTGGAAGGCGATGACGGCGAAGTGACCCAGGTCGTGCACAACATGCGCGGCAAGGTGAAGCTGCTGGACCGCGGCGAAACCAAGGTTGGCGAGAAAGGCACGATCAAGGTCAACCTGGCGCTGAGCTACTACAAGCTGACCCATGGCGCCCAGGTCGTGCAGGAGATCGACGTGGTCAACATGATCGCGCGCCAGGGTGGCGTGGACGTACTGGCCGGCATCCGCGGCGCACTGGGCATCTGAACCCTCGCCGCATTGAAGAACCCGGGGGCGCCTCGCGCCCCCGCATCCATCGCACCGCATCGCATTCCAGGAACGCATCCATGTCCAGCAAGACCAAGACCCCCACCGACACCGTCATCGAGCGCGATGGCTTTGCCGAGATCACCCTCACCCGCCCGCGCCAGGTCAACGGCATGGAGACCGCCGTGCTGCGCATGCGCGAACCGACCGTGGAAGACATGGAGCGCTACCAGGACGACAAGGGCAGCGACGCCCAGCGTGAGGTGCGGATGATCGCCAACCTGTGCGAGATCTCGCCGGACGACGTGCGCAAGATGCCGTTGCGCGACTACGCACGACTGCAGGCAGGCGTCGCGCTTTTTACCACCTGACCCTGCCTCAGATCAGGCAGGGAGTGCTCGCCCTGGCCGGCCATACCGGCTGGGGCCTGCGCGAGATCATGACACTGCGGGTGTCGAAGTTCATCTGGTGGATTCAGGGATTGCCGGTACATGGCCAGTAACGTTCAAACGACAACGATCACGATCGGCGGCGAGGTGTCCAAGTCACTGAAGGACGCCTTCTCCTTTGCCAACGATGGTATCAAGCGCCTCGGCACCGAGGTGACCCTGCTGGATCGCAGGCTCGCGCGCATGAGTACGACCAGCAAGGAGTACGCCCGCATGCGTACCCAGGTCGATGCTCTGCGTGCCTCGCAGGTGGCGCTGGAGAGCATCGAAGCAAAGCGCGACGCCAACCTGGAGAAGCGCGGGAAGCTCGGCTCGGCATTTGGCGAGGCACGCGGCACACTCGGCACCGCCGTCACCGCACTGGCCAAGCCGGTCGAGAACGCCTCCGGCTTCGCCCGCCAGAACCAGCAGATCGGCGTGGCAGCCAACCTCAGCCGCGCCCAGGTCAGCGCACTGGGGCAGGCCATCCTGGAACAGTCGCGTGCAACCAACCAGGGCGCCGACGCGCTGCAACGCTCGATCAGGCTGATGATCGACGCCGGCATGGATGCGCAGTCGGCCCAGGCCAGCCTCGGTGCTGTCGGGCGGACCACCACCGTCACCGGTGCCAGCATCGATGATGTGGCCCAGGCCGCGGCCGCCCTGCAGCAGTCGTTCGATATCGATCCCTCGCGCATGCAGAACGCGCTGGACGTGCTGGTAGTGAACAGCCAGCAGGGCGGCCTGGGCCTGAAGGACATGGCCCAGGTGCTGCCGGTGCTGGGTTCCTCGTTCGAGGCGATGAAGCTGCAGGGTACATCGGCGGCGGCTACGCTGGGTGCGGCACTGGAAGCCACGCTGGACTCGGCAGGTGGCGCCGACAAGGCCGCCAGCAACATGAAGAGCTTCATGTCCGAGGTGCTCTCGCCGGACATTCAGGAGAAGGCCAAGAAGAGCCTGAACCTGGATCTGCGCAAGATCATCGGCGATGCACAGACCAGCGGCGGCAATCCCTTCGATGCTGCGATGCAGGGGATCATCCAGGCCACCGCGGGCGACCAGAAGAAGATCGGCGCACTGTTCGGCGATGCGCAGGCGAAGAACTTCGTCCAGCCGATGATCGAGAACTGGGACACCTACGTTCGAGTCCGCGACAAGGCGCTGAATGGATCGGCGGGCACCACCGATGCAGCCTATGCCGATGCGATGCAGACCGACCCGCAGAAGATCGAGGGCGCCAAGATCGCCGTGGACAACCTGTCCAAGGCCTTCGGTGCCGCGCTGCTACCGGCGGTGGGCGAAGCCGCGGTCAAGCTGACCGAACTGCTGAACGGGGTCACCTCGTTCGTGCAGGAGAACCCGAAGCTGATCGCCAACACCACGCAGATCGTGGTCGGCATGCTGGGCATGCGCACCGCGGTGCTCGGCGCACGCTACGCCTGGACCTTCCTGCAGGGCCCGATCCTGGCTGCGCAGAAGGCCTTCGAGCTGTTCCGTGGCGGCAGTCTGCTGGCGCAGATGGGACGCTTCGGGCCGATGGCCATGCGCCTGGCATCAGGCTTCCGCATCGTCGCTACCGCCGTCGGTGCCATCGGTGGTGGCCCCATCGCTCTTGCGGTCGCCGCCATCACCGCCGGCGCCCTGCTGGTGCGCAAGTACTGGGAGCCGATCAAGGCGTTCCTGGGCGGCGTCTGGGAAGGTCTCAGCGGTGCAGGCACCGCGGCGATGGGGGAACTGATGCGCGCGGTCGAACCGCTGCGCCCTGCCTGGGAAGTCATGAGCGGGCTGATCGGGCAGGCCTGGGATTGGCTGTCGAAGATGCTGGAACCGGCGCAGTACACCGGCAACGAACTGTCACGCGTCGGCCAGATCGGCTCACTGGTAGGCGAGGCGCTGCTGACCAACTTCCGGCTGGTCATCCAGGTCATCGGCGGTGTGGTGGGGGCAGTGGTGTGGCTGGGCGAGATGCTCGGCACCGTCGCCGGCTTCATCAGCGAGACGCTCGGCAGCATCTGGGAGTCGATCAGCGAGAAGGCAACGGCTGCGTTCGACCGCATCCTGGAGAAGCTCAAGCCGGTCATTGAAGGCGTTGGCTGGTTCATGGACAAGCTCGGCGGCGGCGTGGGCGCGGCCAAGGACAAGGCGCTGGGCGTTGCCGAGGACGGGCTGCAGACCGCAGTGGGCGCCGCCAACATCTACAGCAGCATGAAGGCGCGTGGTGGTGGTGGCATTGGTGACATGGCACGGGTCGCATATGCCGTCGGCACCGACAGCAACGATGGCTTGAACCGGCGCATGGCTGAGCTGAGCGGTGCGCAGGGACGCACTGCACCGGCCATGCCCTCGCCCACCACCCGTGCACCCACCACCGTGCAGCAACAACAGACCAACAACATCACCATCCACCAGCAACCGGGTGAATCCAGCGAATCCGTAGCACGTCGCACCGCCGACGAACTGCAGCGTCGCAACGCGGTTGCCGCCCGTGGTGGCCTTGCAGACAGGAATTGAGCATGAAGCGCGAGTTCGTAACCGGCACAGTGGACAAGCTGCTGTCGCAGTTCAAAGCCAACGATTCCGGCAACGCTCCGGTGCTGCTGATGCTGGGTGGTTTCAAGTTCAGCCTCAACACCGCCGTGTTCCAGGATATCCAGCAGAGCAACGAGTATGGCTGGGCAGCGCAGGAACGCATCGGCCAGATGGCTGCGCTGCAGTACACCGGGCCCGGCAAAGCCAGCATGACGCTGCCTGGCGTCATCCACTATGCGTTCCGCGGTGCCGGCAATGAGCTCTCGCAGCTGCGCAAGCTGGCCGCGCAGGGCAAGCCACAGCGGTTGCTGACCGGCAAGGGCGGGAATCTGGGGCTGTGGGTCATCGACAAGATCGACGCCACCGCCTCCGGTTTCACTGCCGATGCTGGAATCCAACGGCACGAATTCACCCTCTCCCTGCGGAAGCACAGCGATGGCACGAACGTATAACACCCGCGACGGCGACGTCGTCGACCGCATCGCGTACACGCACTATGGCGAACAATCACCGGCCATCCTGCGCGCGGTATTCGACGCCAACCCGGGCCTGGCCGCACGCGGCGCGGTACTGCCCGCGGGCATGGCGATCACCCTGCCGGACGTGCAGCGCCCGGCAAACGAGCGCAAGGGAGTGGCCCTGTGGGACTGAACATCACACCGGCATTCCGCGTGGTGGCCAACAACCAGGACATCACCGACACCATCAGGTCGCGCTTCAAGTCGCTGCGGATCACCGACGAGACCGACAACAACTCGGACATGCTGGAACTGCAGCTGGCCGACCATGATCCTTCCGATCCGATCCAGCTGCCGCCGGCAGGCGCAGAGCTGGAAGCCTTCATCGGCTACGACGGTGAAGTACGGCGCATGGGCCTGTACATCTGCGACGAAGTGGAGATTTCCGGCTACCCGGGCAGCATGACCCTGCGCGCCCGGGCCGCGCCGTTCGAGGCCAGCAAGGGCGGCAAGAACGATCTGCAGACGCAGAAGACGCGCACCTGGAAGAAGGGCACGACCATCGGCGGCATGGTGCAACGCATGGCCGGCGAACACGGAATGGAGGCTGCCGTGAGCGGGTCGCTTGCATCGATCACGCTGCCGTTGACGGTGCAGTCGCAGGAGTCGGACATGAACCTGCTGCTGCGCCTGGCCAAGCAGCATGACGCCATCGCCAAGCCGGGCGGCGGCCGCCTGATGTTCGTCAAACGAGGTGAATCCACCAGTGCCAGCGGTGAGCGCATTCCCGACGTCACCCTGACCCCAGCCGATGGCAGTAGCTACAAGGTGAGCATCGTCTCGCGCGAGAAGACCGGCACCACCATCGCCTATTACCGCGATGTACGCGGTGCCACGCGCCAGGAAGTGAAGCTGGGCAGCGGTGAACCGATCGTGCGCCTGCGCATGGCCTACGCCGACCGCGAAGCCGCCGAAGCTGCAGCGCGTGCCAAGCACCAGGAACAGGCCCGGCAGACGCGTACGCTGAGCTACACGTTGCCCGGCCGCGAGACGCTGATGGCCGAAGCCACGGTGGTGATGCAGGGCTTCCGCGATGGCGTGGATGGGCAGTGGCTGGTCAAGCGTGCCGAGCACAACATCAGCCACGACGGCTACGTGACCAGCATCGAGTGCGAACAACCCAACAGCGCCGACGCAGTGAAGGCGGCCCGCAGTGCCGCGGCCAGCGAAGGCGAGCAGGTCGGCAGCGAGGTGTAGATCCACGCGGGCGTGGGTCTACATCGGCGGCCTCGACCAGGCTCGGTAGATCCACGCCATGCGTGGATGCTTTTCGCGCATCAACTCACGTACTGCGCAACCCCGTTGCCAAACGACCAGTTCTCCTTCTTCACTTCCACCAGGTTGATGAACACATCCTCGCGGCGGATGCCCACCTCTGCATGCAGTCCATCAGCGATGCCGGCATACAACGCCTTCTTCTGCTCCAGCGTGCGCCCTTCGTTCCAGGTGATCTGGATGCAGATGAAATCGTCGGTGCGGTCCACGCCCAGGTAGCCGGGGTCGTAAACAAGCGTGCCGGCGTCATGCTGCTGGAAGATCTGGAAGCGATCGTTTTCCGGCACGCCCACCGCGCGCATGGCCTGGTAGATGGTTTCGCCGACGCGTTGCAGGTAGTCGGCGGATTTACCTTTGCGAAGATCGATGCGGGCGAGCGGCATGGTGGCACTCCAGCGTGGATGGGTACGGCGACAGGCTGAGACTACGCCTACCCGGGGCGGTGGGACAGCGCAGGGATGGAACCCTCTGCCTTCATTCGTGACATGCCCCCCTCCCGCGCGAGGTGACGTGATTGGCATGGCGGCGCGGCTCCGCAGGCGTCATGCGCACGGTCGGCAGGGGTGGCGATTTGCGCCATCAGTGACGCGCCGCACTACTCGCAGGTGTTGGACGGCACACAACGGGAAACCTCCGGCCGGCATGGAGAAAGTTGGGAACTTTCCTTACAGACCGATGTGATTGCCCGGCGTGATGATCGCCGCGCCGGGGCAGATTGCCTGGGCCGGGATTGGCGTCTCGAATAAACAAACAAGATTTAGGGGCTGCAAGAACAATCGCAGCAGAGAGAATGCACCGACTGCCTTCAATGGCGGCCGGTGCGTGGGGATCGCCAGATCCGCCAGGCATTCTTCTCCCCTGAAGCTTGTTTGCCTTGGTACGCCAACCCGCACCGTCCGCCACCTTCGCTCCGGAAGGTGGACCTACGCCAGTGAGGGTTTCGCCATGACCAACCGCACCGCCATCCATCCCCGCCTGCACGCCCTGATCGGCAACATCGCCACCGACGTGCCTGAAGACCTTGCGCACGAGATCGAATGCGCCCTGCAGGAACAGAACCTGCCCATGCAGTCGCCCGCCTTCTTCGCGTGCCTCAACGCCATCAGCTGCGCCGACGGCGATGACGGGCAGCCGTGCCGCAACCTCACCCTCGGCGCCAGCAATCACGCCTCGCTGCGTCGCTCGATGTCCGGGCTCAGCGCAGTGCTCGATCTGCTGCAGGCCGCCGACCGAGCGCGTGCCGAGTGCGGCCCGGACCAGCAATTGGGCGCCTTCCATACCGACGGACTGATCGTGGGCGCACGGCAACTGGTGCGCGAGGCCAATCACTGTCTAAACGACGGCCCGTACTGATTAGTTGAATAGGATCTCAGGCAACAGTACTACAGGAACCCACTTATTGATTGATGGGACAGACTCCCTTCGCCTGCGCAGCCGCCTTGCAGACGATCTCATTCTCTTTCTCTGTTGGCCAACTTGCAGGTCGAGATCCAGGGCGCATTACGATATAGGATGTGTCGTCACCCATGAAAACATTGACATTTCCAGAAGCAGGCCATGCGTAATAGTCGGGCGGGATGACGAATGGCTTGCCAAGATTCTCCGACATGCGCTTGACGAGCCCCAACTGACCTTGCCGGAACTTATAATTAACCATGAATAAAATATGAGTAATGATCTTACTCTCTGTATTTTCATCAAAGTAGTAAGTGGCTGATGAAAAAGGAGAATTTTCAAACTTCACACTCAGATAGCCGCGCTCATTTGGCGTAATTGAATCAACCGGATATGACTTGAATACATCCGCCTCAGTCATTCCAACCTTCACCAATGAAAATCCATTTGGATATGCACTTCCCGCTTGGAACATATTGATTGCTCTGGACTCTGACAAAAGCCCTGACAACTCTTTTTCACGCTTTTGGAGACCCGCGACATCTCTTTGGAGCTTCTTGTTCAAGTCATGCTCGACACCTAGCGCGTCCGTGAGCCTATTGGCCTCTTCTGTCGCCTGACTGGCCTTATGCTCCAAGGCCGCGGTTCGCTGCGGAAGTGCAAATTGATTGAAGTACGTCAGGCACGTTATGGCCGTTGCGACAACTGCGCCGCCGACGATCAGAACGGGATGGTTTTTCCAGTCGGGAGCCTGCGCCTGAGGCGGAGTCGGACCAACTACCTCTTTGGCCATTGCTCTCTTGCGCGCAGCAGGCATTTTTGGCGCTTCCTCTGGCACTTGCGAATCCCCCTTGGATTGCCCCATAGGGTGCGACTCGACGACGCGCATGACAAGACTTGACGCCAACGACGACTCGGACCGAGCCATTGTTTGTTGCTCTCACAGCTATGGTAGTGATCCACCTGATAGCCGGAATCGACACAGCCGCGGGCGCTTTAGGTCAGTTTTTGCGCAGTTCTCAAAGCAGAAATGCAAAGGCCACCCTATTCGGGTGGCCTTTATCATCGATAACAACATGGTGGGCGGTACAGGGATCGAACCTGTGACCCTTGCCGTGTGAAGGCAATGCTCTACCGCTGAGCTAACCGCCCGGTGTGTTGCTGAGCCGCTCATTATAGGGGCTTTTCAGAGGCCGTCAACAGTTTTTCACATTCGTGTTCACGGGTGTTTCGAGGTCGTCGCCGGGCATGGCCCGGCGCTACCGGAATCACATCGTATGGGTCGGCTTGTCCGAGCTGGTCAGGCCGGCCAGCAGGGTCTCGATCTTGTGGCGTACGCCCTCGCCTTCGGCGCCGTCGGCCAGCTGCACGCCGATGCCGGCGGTGCGGTTGCCCTGCGCGCCGGCCGGGGTCACCCAGATCACCTTGCCGGCCACCGGCAGGCGCTCGCTGGAATCGGGCAGGGTCAGCAGCAGGAACACTTCGTCGCCCAGGAAGTAACGCTTGGGCGTGGGCACGAAGATGCCGCCGTTCTTCACGAACGGCATGTACGCGCTGTACAGCGCGGCTTTGTCCTTCACGGCCAGGGACAGGATGCCCTGGCGGGCGTTGCTGGCACTCATCGATTTCCCCTTGCGGCAGGCCGCTCGTTCACCTTGTTCCAGGCCAGCAGCAACTCAACCACCGCAAGGTCTGCACGCACCGTGGTGCGCAGCAGGTCGCGGGTGCGGTTGGCCGCATCGAACCAGGCTGCAAGCTTGTGCAATCGCTCCGGCGTGGTCAAGGCATCGGTGCTGGCCTGGGCCAGCGCCAGGTCGGCGGCAAAGCGCAGGCGCAGCGCTGCGTTGTCGTCACCACACCACTTCTGCGCCAGCTCCACCGCACCGGTCTTGCCGGCGGCCAGCTGTTCCAGCTCGCGACCCACTTCGCGGCGCAGGCTCAGGCCATCTTCGCGCAGCCAGTTGTCGGCCTGGCCGGGATGGCCGCGTGCAGCCTCCAGCGCTTCGCGCGCCGAGGCCTCGCTATGGCCCTGCTGCTGCAGCCAGGCCAGCGCCTCGTGCTGCGGCGGCAGCTTGAACTCCAGGCGCTGGCAGCGGCTGCGGATGGTCTGCGGCAGGCGCGCCGGATCGCTGCTGATCAGCCACAGGTAGCGGCCCGGCTGCGGCTCTTCCAAGGTCTTCAGCAGCGCATTGGCGGCCGAACGGTTGATCGCATCGGCCGGGTCGACGATCACCACCTGCGCCACGCCGTACTGCGGGGTCAGCGCCAGCTTGTCGGTGATCTCGCGCACCTGCTCGATGACGATCTCGGTGCGCAGCTTGTCGCCGCTCTTGTTCGGGATGAAGCTGACCAGCTGCAGGTCCGGATGGGTACCCGCGGCGATCAGCTGGCGCGTGCGCGTGGCATGCGCGGCGTCACCGCGGGCCAGCACGTGGTCGGCCAATGCCAGCGCCACCTCACGCTTGCCCAGCCCGGCCGGCCCGCAGATCAGCAGGCCATGACCGAGGCGACCGGCATCGAGCGCGGCCACGGTCTGGTCGAACGCGCGCTGCTGCCAGGGCGAGAACGTGCTCATGCGCCCTCCCCTTCCTGCAGCCAGCGCTCGACACGCGCGACCACATCGGCCGCCACGCGTTCCTGCTCCTGGCCCGCATCAATCAACGCAAAGCGCTGCGGATCCTGCTGCGCACGGCCGCGGAATACTTCGCGCACGCGCTGGAAGAAATCGTCCTGCTCGCTTTCGATGCGGTCCGGCCACAGGTCACGGCCGTTGGCGCGCGCGCGGCCGATGGCCACGTCCACATCCAGCAGCAGGGTCAGGCCCGGCAACAGGCCGACCGCGCGGCGCTCCAGATCGGCAATCCACTGCGGATCGAGCCCACGGCCACCGCCCTGGTAGGCGTAGCTGGAATCGGTGAAGCGATCGCTCAGCACATAGGCGCCGCGCTGCAGTGCCGGCTGGATCACCTGGCGCACATGCTGCGCGCGCGCGGCGAACACCAGCAGCAGTTCGGCCTCGGCACTGAGCGGTTCGACGGCGATCTCGGCATCGGGCTTCAGCACCAGGCCGCGGATGCGCTCGGCCAGCGGCGTGCCGCCCGGCTCGCGGGTCAGCACCACTTCATGGCCGTGGCTGCGCAGGCACTCGCGGATGGCGTTGATGGCGGTGGTCTTGCCCGCGCCCTCGCCGCCTTCCAGGCTGACGAAACGCGGGTGGCGAAGCAGCGCGGGACTCATTGCGCCGGGGTCTCCTTGGTACGTTGCTGGCGCAGCTGCTGCAGGTAGCGGGCGACTGCGGCGTTGTGCTGGTCCAGGCTGGGCGAGAACACGTGTGCGCCACTGCCATCGCCCACGGCGACGAAATACAGCGCGTCGCCCGGCGCCGGCTGCGCGGCCGCCATCAGTGCATCGCGGCTGGGCATGGCAATCGGGGTCGGGGTCAGGCCCGCACGTGTATAGGTGTTGTAGGGCGTATCGGTGGTCAGGTCGCGGCGGCGGATGTTGCCGTCATACGCGGCACCGATGCCGTAGATCACGGTCGGGTCGGTCTGCAGGCGCATGCCGATCTTCAGGCGGCGCATGAACACGCCGGCAATCTGCGGGCGCTCGCTGGCCAGCGCGGTTTCCTTCTCGATGATCGAGGCCATCGTCAGCAGTTCATAGGGCGTGTTGATCGGCAGGTCCGGCGCACGGCTTTCCCAGGCCTCGTCCAGCGCTTTCTCCATCGCGCCATGTGCACGCTTGAGCACGTCCAGGTCGCTGTCGCCGCGCTGGTAGACGTAGGTTTCCGGCAGGAAGCGACCTTCCGGATGCTGGCCACCGAAGCCGAGGCGCTGCATCAGCGCGGCGTCATCCAGGGAATCGGTGGTGTGCAGCAGCGGTTCGGCGCGCTTGAGCGCGGCACGCAGCTGGCGGATGTTCCAACCCTCGACGATGGTGACGCGGTGCTGCAGCACCTTCCCGGCGCGCATGCGCAGCAGCAGCTCGCGCGGGGTCAGCTCGCCACTGAGCGCGTACTCGCCCACCTTCAGCTTGCCGGCGGCATCGAGCTGGCGCGCCAGCAGCTGCCACTGCGTGTCCTGGCCTTCATCCACGCCTGCGTCGCGCAGCTTGCGCAGCACGCTGTTCATGCCATCGCCACTGGCAATGACCACGCTTTCGGCAGTGGGGGTGATCGGAGCATCGGCGAAGCGGGTCTGCTGGTAGAAGAACCACGCGCCCACGCCGGCCACGACGGCGGCCAGCACCACCACCAGCGTTACCACGAACAGACACCCGCGCTTGGCTCCCGCCATGGACTACCTCTGAACTCGATTCCGTCGTGCAGGATACCGTGCCGGTGGTGTGGGGTCATGACCAGAGCCACACACCCAGTGCCGACCACCGGTCGGCACCCACCAATACCCCTGCCCGGCGCGGCGACCGGTAAATCCACGCCATGCGTGGATGAACGGCCATGGCGGCATCCGTGCCGACCAAGGTCGGCACCCACCACAGCAATGACACCTACCGGCACTACCCCTGCTGGCCCAGCGCCCGCAGCAGGCCGCGCGCCTTGGCGCGGGTCTCGTCCAGTTCCTTGTCCGGGTCCGAGTCCACCACGATGCCGGCGCCGGTGCGGAAGCTGACCTCGTGGCCATCCACTTCGGCGGTGCGGATCAGGATGTTCAGGTCCAGATCGCCATCGCGGTTCAGCCACCCGAAGGCGCCGGTATAGGCACCGCGCGGCACCTGCTCCAGTTCGCTGATGATCTGCATGCAGCGCACCTTGGGGCAGCCGGTGATGGTGCCGCCCGGGAACGTGGCGGCGATCACCTCGCCGGGCGTGATCTCCGGTCGCAGATGGCCGCTGACGTTGCTGACGATGTGATGCACGTGCGCGTAGCTCTCCACGGTCATCAGCTCATCGACCACCACGGTGCCCGGCAGGCAGATGCGACCGAGGTCGTTGCGCTCCAGGTCGATCAGCATCACGTGCTCGGCGCGCTCCTTGGGGTGACCGACCAGCTCCTGGATGCGCGCGGCATCATCGTCGCCCTCGAAGCGCGGACGCGTGCCGGCAATCGGACGGGTCTGCGCGTGGCCGGCGTGCACCGACACCAGCCGCTCCGGCGAGGAACTGACCACATGGCGGCCATGCGCGCTGAACAGGCCGGCAAACGGCGCCGGGTTGGCGCGGCGCAGCTGTGCATACAGCGCCTGCGGGCTGACCGGCGCAGCGAACTGCGCGCCCCAGCGCCGCGACAGGTTCACCTGGAACACGTCGCCGGCACGCAGGTACTCGATCACCCGGCGCACGCCGTCGGTGAAGCGCTGCGGCGCATCCTCGCCCACCGACTGCGGCGGCTGCCAGCCCTGCCCGGCGTCGGGCAACGCCGCCGAGGCCAGTGCTACCAGCGCATCCAGCAATACCTGCTCACCGGCTTCGGCGATGACGAAGCTGGCGTCGTTGTGATGGTCGTGCAGCACGGCGGCCGGGCAACGCAGCGCCACGGCGGTCGGGCCGCCATCGTCACGTGCACGCGCCGGCAGCACCGGTTCGATCTGACTGGCCACTTCGTAATCCAGCATCAGCGCCCAGCCGCCGCGGAACGGCAGGCTGTGGCTGCCGTCATGTGGCAGGCGTTCGGCCTGCCACGCGCGATCCAGCGCCTGCAGGAACGTGCCGGGCTGCACGGCGTCGTGCAGGTCACGCACCTGGCCATCGGCGTCCAGCCGCAGGCCCTCGCCCTGCGCGGCCAGCAGCAGGCTCCAGCGGCCCTGGGCGGTGCCCGAGGCGGTGGATTCCATCAGCAGCGGGAAACGCGCCGGGTCGTGCTGTTGCAGCGCCAACAGATCGATCGGGTGCGGCAGCGGGTGGATCAGCGGTGCGTGGGTCATGATGGCCAGTTCGGGGGTTCAGATGCACGGAAGCCGCCTTGCGGCGGCTCCGTGGTGCACGGCGTTGATCCGTTTGTCGGATTGCCGATGGGTCGCGGCGCGACGATGCCGGTCAGACGCGCTTGAAGATCAGCGTGCCGTTGGTGCCGCCGAAGCCGAAGCCATTGGACATCACCACGTCCACCTTGGCCTGGCGTGCTTCGTTGGGCACGTAGTCCAGGTCGCAGCCTTCGCCCGGCTGTTCCAGGTTGATGGTCGGCGGAATGATGTTGTCCTGCAGCGCCATCACCGAGAAGATCGCTTCCACGCCACCGGCGGCGCCCAGCAGGTGGCCGGTCATCGACTTGGTGGAGCTGACCATCATCTTGTAGGCGTGGTCGCCGAAGGCGGTCTTCATCGCCATGGTCTCGCCCAGGTCGCCCAGCGGCGTGGAAGTGCCGTGCGCGTTGAGGTAACCCACCTGTTCCGGGGTCACGCCGGCGTCCTTCATGGCCATGACCATGCAGCGCGCGGCGCCTTCGCCGTTCTCGCTCGGGGCGGTCATGTGGTACGCGTCGGAGCTGGCACCGAAACCGGCCAGTTCGCAGTAGATCTTCGCGCCGCGTGCCTTGGCGTGCTCGTACTCTTCCAGGATCAGGATGCCGGCGCCGTCGCCCAGCACGAAGCCGTCACGGTCCTTGTCCCACGGGCGCGAGGCCTGTTCCGGGGCGTCGTTGCGGGTGCTCATGGCCTTCATCGCGCAGAAGCCGCCCAGCGCGGTCGGCGACGAGCCACGCTCGGCACCACCGACCACCATCACGTCGGCATCGCCGTACTGGATCATGCGCATCGCGGTACCGATCGAATGGTTCGAGGTCGCGCACGCCGACACCGCCGAGAACGACGGGCCCTTCAGGCCGGTGATGATGCTCAGCTGGCCCGGCAGCATGTTGATGATGGTCTTGGGCACGTAGAAGGGCGAGATCTTCTTGCCCTCGTGGAACTCGATGGTCTGCTCTTCGATGCCGAGCAGGCCGCCGATGCCGGCGCCGACGATGGCGCCGATGCGCTCGGCATTGGCGTCGGTGATCTCCAGGCCCGAGTCGTGCAGGGCCATGAACGAGGCACCGAGGCCGTAATGGATGAACGGGTCCATCTTCTTGGCATCCTTGCCGCTGACCCGATACTTGCCGAACAGTTCATTGTCGGCGGTGATGTCGAATCCCTTGACCTCACCTGCAATCTTGGTGGTGAACCGATCCACGTAGGCATCAGCAACGTTGGTCAGCGGACCGATGCCCGAACGACCGTGGGTGATGCCTTCCCAGCTGCTGGCCAGATCATTGCCCAACGGCGAGACGATACCCAGGCCGGTTACGACGACGCGACGCTTCATTGCTGTTTCTCCTGACCCGGATGGATTCTACGGGCAACTCGGTTTGCTTCGATGTGATGCTCAAACACACGGGGCCGCAACAGCGGCCCCATGGGGTGCGGTGCGCGGCGAGGATGACCCGCACGCGCACTGCCGTCTGACATCAGGCCTTGACGTGGGCCTTGACGTAGTCGATGGCGGCCTGCACGGTGCTGATCTTCTCGGCTTCTTCGTCCGGGATCTCGCACTCGAATTCTTCTTCCAGGGCCATCACCAGCTCGACGGTGTCCAGCGAGTCAGCGCCCAGGTCATCGACGAACGATGCGCTGTTGGTGACTTCTTCTTCCTTGACGCCAAGCTGTTCGACGACGATTTTCTTGACGCGTTCTTCGATGGTGCTCATGGGATCTCGCTCCAGATGGAGTTGTGGTTCAAAAGTGGTCGCCATCAAAGGCGATGGCCGTGGGATAGTGTAGTGGAAACCGGCGCGGCCTTGCATTGCAGCAAAAACCCCAGCAGATCAACCACTTGCGGCGCAATCCCTGCGCCCCTTGCTTACGGCATGTACATGCCACCGTTCACATGGAGGGTTTCGCCGGTGATGTAACCGGCAGCCGGGCTGGCCAGGAAGGCCACCGCATGGGCGATGTCCTCCGGCGAACCCAGGCGTTCGAGGGCGATGTCGTTGATCAGCGCAGTACGCGCTTCTTCCGGCAACGCCTTGGTCATGTCGGTGTCGATGAAGCCGGGAGCGACCACATTGACGGTAACACCGCGCGAACCGATTTCCTTGGCCAGCGACTTGCTGAAGCCGATGATGCCGGCCTTGGCGGCCGCGTAGTTGGCCTGGCCGGCATTGCCGGTCACGCCCACCACCGATGCGATGTTGATGATGCGGCCCTTGCGCGCCTTCATCATGCCGCGCATGACCGCCTTGCTGGTGCGGAACACGCTGGTCAGGTTGGTATCGATGATCGACGCCCAGTCCTCGTCCTTCATGCGCATCAGCAGGTTGTCGCGGGTGATGCCGGCATTGTTGACCAGGATCGAGATCGGGCCGAACTCCTTGGCGATGCCGTCCAGCACGCTGTCCAGCGCGGCAGCGTCGGTCACGTTCAGCGCACGGCCGTGGCCGCCGTGGGCGGCCAAGCGCTCGCCGATCGCGGCAGCGCCGGATTCGGTGGTGGCGGTGCCGATGACGGTGGCGCCCTGGGCGGCCAGCAGATCGGCGATGGCGGCACCAATGCCACGGCTGGCACCAGTGACCAGTGCGATTTCACCCTGCAGGGGCTTGCTCATGATGTTTTCCTCAGGCTGGGGCGGCCGCCGCACCCGTGCCGCGTGCAGCGGCCATCGGTACGGTCGGCAGGAACAAGGGGGATCAGGCCGACCATGCCTCGCGGGCGGCTTCAAAGTCGCCCGGGGTGGCCAGCGAACGGCCGTCGATGGCCTTGTCGATGCGCTTGACCAGACCGGTAAGCACCTTGCCCGGGCCGCACTCGGCGATCTGGGTGATGCCACGGCCGGCCAGCGCCTGCACGCACCCGGTCCACTGCACCGGCTGGTACAGCTGCTGGACCAGCGCGGTACGGATCGCGTCCACACCCTCGTGCACCTTGGCATCGACGTTCTGCACCACCGGCAGCTGCGGCGCCTGCCAGGACAGGCCGGCCATCACTTCGGCGAGGCGGTTGGCGGCTTCGCGCATCAGCGGGGTGTGCGAGGGCACGCTCACGGCCAGCTTGACCGCCTTGCGCACGCCCTTCTCGGCCAGCAACGCCAGCGCGCGGTCGACCGCATCGGCGTCGCCACCGATCACGATCTGGCCCGGCGAGTTGAAGTTGGCCGGCACCACCACCTGGCTGCCTGCAGCTTCGGCACAGACGTCCAGCACCAGCTGGTCTTCGGCGCCGAGCACGGCGGCCATGGCGCCGACACCGGCCGGTGCAGCTTCCTGCATCAGCTGGCCGCGCAGGCGAACCAGGTGTGCACCGTCATGCAGGCTCAGCGCGCCAGCGGCAACCAGGGCGGTGTACTCGCCCAGGCTGTGGCCGGCCAGCACCGACGGGCGCGGACCGCCCACGGCGTTCCAGGCGCGCCACACGCCGATGCTCGCGGCCAGCAGCGCCGGTTGGGTGTATTCGGTACGGTTGAGCATTTCCTCCGGGCCACCCTGGGACAGCGCCCACAGGTCGACGCCGGCACCATCGGATGCCTCGGTGAAGGCTTCACGCACCTGCGGGTGCAGTTCGGCCAGCTCGGCCACCATGCCCACAGACTGCGAGCCCTGGCCGGGGAAGACAAAAGCGAGGGTGGATACGGTCACGCGGTCATCCGCTTGTTGCAATCGAAGCGGGCCATGATAAGGGCGAATCCGCTGTGTCGTCTGTACGTGCGCGTATGCAGGCGTATGGAGCGCAGCCGGGCAAGCGCACGGCGTCAGCAGAACAGCTGCAGCACGTCCAGGTCGCCGTCGGCGAGGAAATCCACGCACAGGCCCACCAGCATCAGCACGCCCGCCGTGCTGGCGCCATGGGCGATGAAGATCGAATGGGCCAGCGCGCGCGCTGAACGGCCCAGCTTCATGCACACCCGGGCCAGGCTGCGCAGCCGGCCGCTGACCGCATGCACATGCTCGCGCACCGGCGCCTGGGCATCGCCCATCGCCTCGGCCATCATCGCCTGCAGCTGCTCGGGGCGGTCGGCGTAGTACTTGGCCACGCCGTAGCCGAACATCAGCCAGTCGCGGGCCTGCGCTTCGGACAGATCCATCACTTCCAGCGGATCTTCCTCGAAGTCGATGAAGCCCACGCTCTGCCCGTCCCAGGTGAGGTTGCGCGGCAGCGGCTGGCCGAAATAGGCGCCGCGCGCATGCGCTTCGGCGATGGCCTGCATGGCAGCCATCACCAGCCGGTCGCGGCCGGCCTCGTCGGCCTGGCGCAGGCAGGTGTTGAACGAGCTGCCGTTGTCACCGATCACCAGCGCGGCGTGGCCGCTGCCCAGCACGTCGGGCACGTTCACGCCCTGCGCCTGCAATTCTCCCAGGCGACGGGCTTCGGTTTCGCGCGCGGCATCACCACCTCGGTGCGGCGGTGGGCGCAGGGCGTCCAGATGGAAACGGCGGGCAACGAAATTGAGCAGGCCCAGGGCCAGTGCGCGGCTTCCCTTGCCGTACTGCTTCAGCCAGGCGCGCTGCCCTTCGATGACGATGGGCTCAACCATGACGGGTACTCCTATAAACGCGTTACGGCCCCAGAGGGGCCGTAACGACAAGCTTCACATTGTCGTAACTTGCGCTATCAATAGCGCAGCAGGGCCGAACCCCACGTGAAGCCGCCACCGAAGGCTTCCAGCAGCAGCAGCTGGCCACGCTCTACGCGGCCCGAACGCACCGCGGCGTCCAGCGCCAGCGGCACCGAACCGGACGAGGTGTTGCCATGCTTGTCGACAGTCACCACCACCTGGTCCATCGACATGTCCAGGCGCTTGGCGGTGGCTTCGATGATGCGCAGGTTGGCCTGGTGCGGAATCAGCCAATCCAGGTCGGACTTGTCCAGGCCGTTGGCGGCCAGGGTCTCGTCCACGACCGAGTCCAGCGCCTTGACGGCGTACTTGAACACGTCGTTGCCCTTCATGTTGATGGTGCCACCACCGTTGGCGCCGTCCTTGAAGCCGGTCGAGACGCCCACCGGGTTCCACAGCAGTTCCTTCTTGCTGCCATCGGCATGCAGGTGGGTGCTGAGGATGCCGGTCTCTTCGTCGGCCTTGAGCACCACGGCGCCGGCGCCATCGCCGAACAGCACGCAGGTGGTGCGATCATTCCAGTCGACCATGCGGGTCAGCGTTTCGGTGCCGATCACCAGCACGTGCCTGCAGTCGCCGGAACGGATGAATTTGTCGGCCACGCCCAACGCGAACACGAAGCCCGAACAGGCCGCGTTGACGTCAAAGGCAGGGCACCCCGCAACACCGAGCTTGGCCTGGATCAGGCACGCGGTGGAGGGGAAAATGAGGTCAGGCGTGGTCGTACCAACCACGATCATGTCGAGCTGCGAAGCGTCGATGCCGGCCGCTTCAAGTGCGCGCAACGCGGCCTGGTAGCCGAGGTCGCTGGTGGTTTCGCCTTCGGCCGCGATGTGCCGTTCACGAATTCCGGTGCGCGACTGGATCCACTCATCCGAGGTTTCGACCATCTTTTCCAGGTCGGCGTTGGTCAGGACTTTTTCCGGCAAATAGCTACCGGTGCCCGCGATCCTCGAATAGATCCGCTTGCTCATCATGTTTCCTGTTGCGCGGGCCGCCGATCACCGGCACGCCCGGGAAAGAAGGCAAAGGCCGCTGCCCTCGGGCAGCGGCCTTCCCGGCACATCAATCTTCTTCGACGGCCGAGGTCTTGGTCTGGATGACCTTCTTGCCGCGGTAGAAACCGTCGGCAGTGATGTGGTGACGCAGATGCACTTCGCCGGTGGTCGGGTCGGTCGACAGCTGCTTGGCGCTCAGGGCGTCATGCGAACGGCGCTGGCCGCGGCGGGACGGGGTAACACGGGATTTCTGCACAGCCATGGGATTGCTCCAAACTCGGTTCGTTTTGCTTCGTCGTATCGTCGCGCAGGACGCCAGCGCCCAGCACACTTTCGCTTTCGCCGCAGCCGCCGACGACAATCCGGCTGCTATTGTTTCTTCAATGCCGCCAACGCCGCGAACGGGTTGGCCTTCTTCGTTTCTTCTTCGCTCGGTGCCCAGTCCTTGTCGACTGCTTCACCGTCGGGCGACAGCGGTACCACCGGCACCGCCAGCACCAACTCGTCTTCGACCAGGTCCAGCGGACGCAGCTGGCCGTCTTCCGGCACCAGCAACGCCTCGTACTCCTCCGGCAGGGACGATTCCTCGTCCTCGTCGCGGATCAGGCCAAGCCTCTGGGTCACCTTCACCGGCAACAGGAATCGCTGCATGCTGCGCTGACAGGTCAGCGGCAACGCGGTGTCGATGGTCAGTTCCACATAGGATACCCGCAGGACTTCGTCGCGACCGAATTCAAGCGAGTAGGAACACTCACCGTCGGTATCTGCGACCAGCCCCTGCAGGCGGGTCAATTCAGCCAGGGAGACCTGGCCGTCGAAGCGCCTGCGCGCTACGACCATCCGCCAAGCATCCAGCGATTCGGGCACGTTCGCGGACATAAGCCGCTGAATACTAAGGATCGGGGGGGCTGCTGTCAAATGCCCGCCATACAGGACTTGCTGCTGGCGCTGCACACGGGCCAGACTGCCGCGCCCTGCCCCGGAATTGTCGCATGTCACTGGTCCTGGCCTCTACCTCCCGCTACCGCCGCGAGCTGCTGCAGCGGCTGGGCCTGCCCTTCGACTGCGCGCGCCCGGAGGTGGATGAAACCCCGTTGAACGCTGAGACACCCCTGGTCCTGGCGACGCGCCTGGCCACGGCCAAGGCGGCCGAGGTCGCCGCCCGCTACCCCGGCGCCTGGGTGATCGGCTCGGACCAGGTGGCGGACCTGAACCGGCGGCCGCTGGGCAAGCCGGGCACCGTCGAGGCGGCCCGCGCGCAGCTGGCGGCGATGTCCGGGCAGACGGTTCGCTTCCATACCGCAATCAGTCTCACGCGAGACGGAGAATCACTCAGCGCCGTGGATCTGACCGAAGTCCGTTTCCGCACGCTGAGCCAGGAGGAGATCGCCCGCTACGTGGCCGCCGAACAGCCGCTGGACTGCGCCGGCAGCTTCAAGTGCGAGGGCCTGGGCATCAGCCTGTTCGAAGCAATCGACAACCGCGACCCGACCGCGCTGATCGGCCTGCCGCTGATCGCGCTGTGCGGGTTGCTGCGCCAGGCAGGGTTCGCGGTGCCCTGAAGGCGGCACGCTGACTGCCGGCACCGATCGCGGAAACAGGCCGGACCTGGGCCGGGTAGGACCCAAGCCGGGTAGAGTCGACTGTCAGTCGACTATCGCGCGCAGCGCGGGGTTTTGCCAGCGGCTGGAAGAGCAGTCGACTAACAGTCGACTCTACCAACCCGGAGCACCCGACCAACGTGGAGCACCCGACCAACCTGGCACGCGCAACCAACCCGGAGTACGCGACCAACCTGGACCGCGCGCCGCCTCAGCGCCCGCGAACCTCGAACGGCTGCTCCTGCCATTCCTCCACGCTGCCATCGCGCCCATGCAGGCGCAGGCCCAGCCAATGCCGTCCCGGCGCCAGCGTGCTCGTGTCCAATGACGCATCGAAGCCCACCGACGGATGCTGCGGGTCGGTGCTGTCCGGCCAGGTCTGGCGCACGTCGAATGCGCGGCCATAGCGCGCATCCCCCACCGAGCGGCCATCGACCAGCACTTCAACCCGTGCCAGGCCGACACCATCCTTGAACGCCCATCCCTTGATGGCCAGCACGCCGGACACCTTTTCGCCGTTGGAAGGTGTATCCAGCCACGCCATTGCCGGAGTCACGCACGCCCCCGGCGCACGCTGCGCCGGCAGGCGGAACAGCAGGAACCGCTGGAAGCCATGGTCACTGCTGACCACCCGCGGCGGCGGCAACGGCCCCACCTGCTCGCAGATGGCGTGATAGCGCGCCAGCAGATCGCGGTAACGCTGATCGCTGGGTGAAAGCACCAGCAGCATCGGCGCCGAGCGCTTGCCTTCATGCAGCAGCCCCCACTGCGCCAGCTGCGCGGTGCGCCCATGCTTGTCGTTGAGCGGGTGCGGCAGCACTTCGATATCGCCGCTGCCGAGCTGGAAGCCCAGCTCGGCCCCCACCTTGAAGTTCCCGGCCAGCACCCGCGTGCCCGCGGGCATCTGCTGCAACTCTTCGCGCACTGCCATCGCCAACGGCTGCCAGCCAGCGAAATTGCGCGGGTAGTACTTGCTGCCCGCCAGCTGCTCGCGCAACGCAGGCGTGGAGGCCATCAGGTAATAGCCGAACGCCAGCACCATGCCTGCGCCGGCCAGCCACCAGCCGGTGCGCCGCAGCCAGCGTGGCCAGCCGTTGAGCACCACCGGCACCGCCACCAGCAGGGCCAGGTAGCCCGGCAGTGGCCAATGGAAACTGATCCGCTCGACGTCGGTGAAGAAGCCCAGCAGGAAGATGCCCAGCGTGGATACGCCCCCGACCAGGCCGAAGTAGCGCCACTGCACACGCGTGCCGCCGCCCCTGCGGGTACCGGCCAGCGCCATCTTCCACATCGCCATGCACAGGATCGGGGTGACCAGCATCGGCTGGATCACCAGGAACCACAGCCCGTTCCATTCGAACGTCCAGGGATGGCGCTCGACCACCTGGAACTTCAGGCCAGCGTCGTGGTTGTCCGCATTCCATGCCAGCAGCGGCAGCCAGGCCAGCACGCCTACCGCCAGTGCGACCCATACGCGCGGATCGGCCAGCATGCGCCGCCCCTGCGGCAGCGCCAGCAGCGCGATGAAGCCCACGCCGATGACACCGATGAAACGGTAGTGACTGAGCGCTCCGATCGACAGGCCCAGCGCAAGCTTCATCGCCGACGATGCATCGACGTTGTGCAGCAGCCGTGCACCGGCGTGCAGGCAGATCACCGCGGCCAGCGCCATGGGTACATCCGGCACCGCCAGCAGGCCCAGCGTCGCCGACAAAGGCATCAACAGCGTGAGGCTGCCCGCCTGCCAACCAGCCACATTGCCGAACCAGCGCGTGGCAGTGTGCACCACCAGCAACGGCAGCAGCGCGCCGATGGCCAGGAACGGCAGGCGCAACGCGAGCACATGGTGGCCACCGATCTCCACCCCCAGGCGCGCCAGCCATGCGGTCAGTCCGGGAAGGTCCGAATACGCGGCGGCCAGATGCTGGCCTTCCTGCCAGTAGAACGCCTCGTCAACGAACAGTGGCAGGCGCGCAGCCACCACCAGCTTGGCCGCTGTGACCAGCGTCCATAACCAGAGAAATATTGTCCGCGCGCGCTGTTCGCCTTGCATTGCTCTATGGATAATCGAATGGATTCCAGACCTGAGACGATCATGCCAGCCTCGTCCCCCAATCCCACCATGCTAACCGATCAACTGCGCCAGGCCCTGCGGGAGGCACAGGATCAGGTAAACGCACTGGTGCTGGGCAAGGTGCCGGAAGTCAGGCTGGCCTTTGTCGCTCTGCTTTCCGGTGGTCATCTGCTGATCGAGGATCTGCCCGGCCTGGGCAAGACCACGCTGGCGCATGCGTTGGCCAGCAGCTTGGGCCTCAGCTTCCAGCGCGTGCAGTTCACCTCCGACCTGCTGCCCGCCGATGTACTGGGCGTCTCGGTATACGAAGCCGGCAGCCGCCAGTTCCAGTTCCATCCAGGGCCGGTGTTCACCCACGTGCTGCTGGCCGATGAGATCAACCGCGCGCCGCCACGCACGCAGAGCGCGCTGCTGGAGGCGATGGCCGAACAGCAGGTCACCCTGGATGGACAGACCCACCCCCTGCCCGATCCGTTCTTCGTGATCGCCACGCAGAACCCGGTGGACCTGTCCGGCACCTTCCCGCTGCCGGATTCGCAGCTGGACCGTTTCCTGCTGCGACTGGCGATGGGCTACCCAAGCGCGCGGGCCGAACGCGAACTGCTGCGCGGCACCGATCGTCGTGACCTGATCGCACGTGCCGTACCGAAGCTGGATGACACTCAGGTACGCGCGCTGCGTGAGGCTGTCGGCCAGGTCCATGCCAGCGATGCACTGGTCGACTACGTGCAGGCCCTGCTGACCCGCAGCCGCCAGCACGCCGGCGTGCGCGTGGGCCTGTCACCGCGTGCAGGCCTTGCGCTGCTGCGCGCGGCCAGGGCGCATGCACTGCTGCTGGGCCGCGGCCACGTGGTGCCCGAGGACGTACAGACCCTGTTCGTGGCGGTGGCCGGTCATCGACTGGTGGGCGAAGCCGAGTCCAGCTCGGGGCCGGCACTGGCGCGGGCCATCCTGCAGACCGTCGCGGTGGATTGAGGGTGGCCACGCGCTGGGCACGACTGCAACTGCTGGCACGTCCGCGCCGGCCTGAAGCACTGCCACAGCGGCTGGACCGCCACCGCATCTACGTGCTGCCCACCCGCTTCGGTCTGTTCGTCGCCACGCTGCTGGCGGCAATGCTGCTGGGCGCACTGAACTACAACAATAACCCGGCGTTGCTGCTGGCCCTGCTGCTGGCGGCAGCGGCGATCGCAAGCGCCATCGCCGCGCACCTGCAGCTGTCCGGCGTACAGATCGACGCGATCTCCGCCGAGCCGGTTCCGGCCGGGCAACCGCTGCGCCTGCGCGTGGACCTGTCACTGCGCGATCCGCGCGCACGCCACGGCCTGCACCTGCTGCTGGGTGACAGCGAAGCCTGGACCTCGCTGCCTGCGCACGGCCGTGGCGAAGTGGAACTGCAGGTTCCCAGCGAACGCCGCGGCTGGCTGGAACTGCCACGCATCCGCCTGTCCACCACCCAGCCACTGGGCCTGGTCCGGGCATGGTCGTGGGTGTGGCCGGAACAACCGCTGCTGGTCTATCCGCAACCCGAAGCGCTGGCGCCTGCACTGCCGGAA
Source organism: Stenotrophomonas sp. SMYL89 (assembly GCF_036319985.1). Lineage (NCBI taxonomy): Bacteria > Pseudomonadati > Pseudomonadota > Gammaproteobacteria > Lysobacterales > Lysobacteraceae > Stenotrophomonas > Stenotrophomonas sp. SMYL89. The sequence goes on from NZ_JAWIRW010000004.1 coordinate 244,563, forward strand.
AGCGGCAACGATCCGCTGCATACCCGCGCCCATGCCAGTGGCGAGGAACTGCATCAGCTGCGGCCCTATCGTGCGGGCGATGCACCACGCAGCATTTCATGGAAGCACTCGGCACGCCGCGACAGCCTGCTGGTGCGCGAGTACGAAAAGCCAGTCGGCATCGAAGTCATCCTCGACTGGCGCAGGCTGTCTCCGCTGGGCCATGAAGCACGCATCGCGCGTTTGGCACGATGGGTCGACATGGCCGAGCGCGAAGGCCGCCGCTACACCCTGCTGCTGCCTGCACATCCACCGTTCGGGCCCGGGCAGGGCGCCAGTCACCACCACCTGTGCCTGCGCGCACTGGCATTGATGCCGCATGACTGAAACCACGCCCGCCCTCGACCGCAATGCCCGCAACTGGACCCTGGCCAGCGCGGCACTGGCGCTGTTGCCGTTGCTGCTGCAGCTGCCGCCCCTGCTGGCCGGCGTGATCGCGGCCGCGGCGCTCGTGACTGCGGCCCTGTCGTGGCGGAAGGTACTGCCCATGCCGGTGCGCCTGCTGCTGGTGCTGGCCATGCTCGGTGCCATCGTCTGGCAGATGGGGATGGTTCGACCCGGGCGCGATACAGGTTGCGCCCTGCTGGCAGCGATGCTGGCGATCAAGTCCAGCGAACTGCGCAGCCGGCGCGATGCCCGCAGCCTGCTCGGCTTCGCGCTGTTTTCCCCGTTTGCGGCATTCCTGCTCGACCAGGGGCCACTGACCACCGTGTTGGCCGCATTGGCGGGGATCAGCGCGTTGCTCGCCCTGCAGCGCCTGGCCGGGGATGAAGGCCACGCCGGCCACCTGCCACTGCGAGGGCAGCTGCGCGGCGTTGGCCGCCTGCTGGCGATCGGCCTGCCACTGGCATTGGCCTGCTTCTGGCTGTTCCCGCGGTTGGCGACCCCGCTATGGGGCGTTCCCGAGCGCGCGGTCGGCACGCCGGGGCTGTCCGACAGCATGGAACCCGGCCAGTGGCTGGACCTGATGGCCGACGACGCCCCGGCGCTGCGCGTGCAGTTCTTCGGTGCGGTGCCCGAGCCGATGCAACGCTACTGGCGAGGGCCGGTACTGACCGCCTTCGATGGCCGGCGCTGGACACGTGACCGCGCCAGCGAGCGACGACCGGCGGCCGTGGTCGAGGCCGGCACGCAGGACTGGGACTACCAGATCGACTACGAGCCCACCGACCGGCGCCAGCTGGTGGCACTGGACCTGCCCAGCCGCGCCCCAGCAGGCAGCACGCTGGATGCTGACATGAGCCTGAGCAGCGAGCGGCCACTGGCGTCGCTGAGCCGCTGGCGACTGCATTCGGCGCCACCTCAACGCTTCGACAGCACGCTGTCGCCCTATCTGCGACGGGCCGCGCTGCAGTTGCCCAGCGGCTTCAACCCGCGCACCGCCACACTGGCGCAGCAATGGCGGCAGGATGCCGGCGGTGATGACGAAGCCATCGTCCGCCGCGCGCTGCAATGGATCACCACCGATTTCTCCTACACGCTGCAGACGCCACCGGCGGGACGCGATCCGGTCGACGAGTTCCTGTTCGGCTACAAGGCCGGCTTCTGCGAACACTTCAGTTCCGCCTTCGTGGTACTCATGCGCAACGCCGGCATTCCGGCGCGGGTGGTGACCGGCTTTGCTGGTGGCACCTACAACCGCCTTGGCGACTACTGGATCGTGCGGCGGATGGACGCCCACGCCTGGGCCGAGGTATGGCTGCCGCAGCGCGGCTGGGTACGGGTCGACCCTACCGCCGCAGTGGCACCGGAACGCATCCTCGATACCCTCGACGACCGCCTGCAGGCAGGTACCGACAGCCCGCTGCGGCAAAGCTGGCAGCAGCTGGGGCAGATGGGCGACTGGCTGCGCCGCGGCTGGAACGACCTGGTGCTCTCCTTCGATGCGCGCCGCCAGCAGCAGCTGCTCAAGCCGTTCGGACTGGATGATCTCGGCCCCACGCAACTTGTCGCTGGCTTCGTGGTGGCAACGGTGCTGGCCCTGGCGTGGATGGCCTGGCTGCTGGCCCGGGGCGAGCGCGAACGTGACCCGCTGCTGCGTGCCTGGCGCGGGCTGGGCCGGCGCTATGCCCGCCTCGGGCTGGGCCGGCAACCCCACGAAACCGCGCAGGACTGGGCACGGCGGGTCCATGCCCAACGTCCCGATCCCGCCCTGCTCGCACTCAGCCAGCGTTTCGCCGACGCGCGTTACGCTGGAACTTGCACCGACCTCGCTTCATTATTGCGGGACCTGCGCAGGCATCGCCCGACTTCCGGAGCCTCCCCATGAACACCAAGTTCCTCCTCACCGCTGTGGCCACGCTGGCCCTGTCGGCCTGCGCCACGGCCCCAAAGCCGCTGCAGGGACAGTTCAGCCTGGTCTCCCCGCGCGATTCGGTCGCCACCCAGCAGGTCGGCACGCCGGTCCGTTGGGGCGGTCGCATCATCGAAACCAAGCCCGGCCAGGGCGAGACCTGCTTCCAGATGATCTCGCGCCCGCTCAACGCCAGCGGCCGCCCGAACACCACCTCGTCCGACGCCAGCGACGGCCGCTTCATCGCCTGCCGCGCCGGCTTCTACGACCCGGCCGTGTTTGAAGCAGGCCGTGACGTGACCTTCATCGGCAAGATCGATGGCTACCAGAACACCCGCATCGGGGACTACGACTACCGCCTGCCGAAGCTGTCGGCCGATGTGATCTACCTGTGGCCGGAACAGCGCCAGGTCGACGTGGTGCCCTACCCCTATGGTCCGTGGGGCCCGGGTCCGTATGGCCCGTACTGGGGCGGTTACGGCCGTTGGGGTTGGTGGTGATCGCCAACCGGCACGCGTGACGGAAAAGGCCGCCCTCGGGCGGCCTTTTTCATCCACGCATGGCGTGGATCTACAGCGGGGTACCCGTGGTACTCCTGCGTGGATAGGGGCTTCAACGCCCCGGCGTACCGAAATGCCCCAGCTGTGCACCCGCCAGCAGGTGCATGTGGATGTGGAACACGGTCTGCCCGGCATCTTCACGGCAGTTCATCACGATGCGGTAGCCGTCCTGTGCGAACCCTTCGCGGCGCGCGTACTCGGCAGCGGCCAGCGCCAGCTTGCCGATCAGGTGTGCCTGCGAGGGCTGCAGGTCATCCAGGGTCGGAATGATCTCGTTCTTCGGAATGAACAGCACATGCACCGGCGCCTGCGGTGCGATGTCCTTGAAGCCCAGCACCTCGTCATCCTCGTAGACGATGGTGGCCGGGATCTCGCGACGGATGATCTTGCTGAAGAGGGTTTCAGTGCTCATGTTCGGCCTCGGCGGAAATGTCATCCGCATTGTAGGCCGGCCGCGCCGGCGGATGCCCGGCCGGCGTTCAATCGCGGAATTCGCTGCGCGTTCCGAACGCGTGCGAGAGCGTGCCGCGATCGACGTATTCGAGTTCACCGCCCAGTGGCAGGCCCTGCGCCAGGCGGCTCGGCTGCACCTTGCCCGCGCGCGCCAACTGCGCCAGATAGTGCGCGGTGGCCTCGCCCTCGACGGTGGCACTGGTGGCGATGATCAGTTCCTGCACCTCGCCTCCGGCCAGGCGCTGCTCCAGCTGTTCCAGGCCCAGTTCGCGCGGGCCGATGCCATCGAGCGGCGACAGACGGCCCTGCAGCACGAAGTAGACGCCGCGGAAACCGGTGGCGTTCTCGATGGCCAGGCGATCGGCGGGCGATTCGACCACGCACAGCTGGCTGCGCTCGCGGCTGCTGTTGGCGCAGGTCGGGCACAACTCGGATTCGCTGAAATCGCGGCACTGTGCGCAGTGGCCAATGCGCTCCACCGCCAATGCCAGTGTCTCGGCCAGACGCTGGCCACCTTCGCGCTCGCGTTCGAGCAGGTGGTAGGCCATGCGCTGCGCGGTCTTCTGGCCGACGCCAGGCAGCACCCGCAACGCGTCGATCAATTGTTCAAGCAGGGGTGCAGACACGGCGGCATGCTTTCATGGCGTCGATCAAGTTCGACGGCTACAGGTTCCGTGGCACCCGCTTGCACGGGTGCCACGCCGAAAATCAGAACGGCAGCTTCATGCCCGGCGGAAGCTGCATACCGGCGGTGGCCGAACCCATCTTCGACTTCGACTCGGCATCGATCTTGTTCGAGGCGTCGTTGAAGGCGGCGGCGATCAGGTCTTCCAGCATCTCCGGGTCGCTGGCCAGCGACGGGTCGATGCGCACCTTGCGGCATTCCTTGGCGCCGGTCAGGGTCACGCTGACCATGCCGCCACCGGCGCTGCCGGTCACTTCGATCTTGGCAATTTCTTCCTGGGCCTTCTGCAGGTTTTCCTGCATCTTCTGGGCCTGCTGCATCAGTTGGGCGATGTTTCCGCGCATGGTGTCTTACTCGTCAAAAGAACGGATGGAATCGGAAACAACCCGGGCGCCGTGCTGTTGGATCAGCACCTGCACTTCCGGGTCGTCCATGAAAACGGCCTCTGCTTCCTGCTGCCGTTCGCCACGCTGGCGGTCGGCGCGCTGGTGCAGGGTCTCGGCCGGAACGTGTTCGGTTTCCACGGTCTCGACCACGATCTTCGGCGCCTGGCCCAGGGCCTTCTCCAGCATCTCGCCCAGGGCGGCCAGCGCGCGCTCCGAGCGCAGGTATTCAAATCCGGGCGAAAGCCCCAGTTTCAAGGTCCCGTGCTGGCAGCTGATGAACGCGGCATTGGCGGCCAACTGCCGCGATGGGCCGCTGAGACCGCTGTTGGCGACCAGATCCAGCCAGTCCTCGGCCGTGGCCAGCTCGCTGACGCCGTCCTGCGGCGCGGTATCACGCGCCGGGACCGGTTCGGCGGGTGCAATGGCAATGCCATCGGCGCGGAACGGGCGCTCGGGCGGGGCAGGTTCGCTGGGGGCCGCGGCGGGAGCCGGCGGCTCGTGCCAGGGCGCGACCATGGCCGCCTCCGGGCCGGCCATCTCGGCCGCCAGTGCTGCGTCACGAGACTCGGCTTCGTCGGTGGCCCACGGCGGCAGATCGTCGCTCGTTTCTGCTTCAGCGGCCGGCGGCGGCACCTCTGCTTCGGCCTTTACCGGCGGCGGCGACACGGGCTCTTCCACCGGAACCGGCTCGGGTTCCGGCGTCGGGTCCGGCTCGGGCTGCGGGGCCGGCTCAGGCTCGGGGTCAGGTTCGCGCGGCGCAGCCTCGGACGGCGCGGCCGCCTGCGTCGCCGGGGCCGGGGCCGCCTGAGCGGCGGCAGCGGCCGGCGCCGCTTCGTGGTTGCCGGCACCGCTGCCTCCACCGGCAACGTTGCCGCCTGCTGCACCTTCAACCGACTTCGGCACCGGCGGTACCGCGGCAGCCGGACGGAATGCCAGCATCCGCAGCACGGCCATCTCGAAGCCCGCGCGCGGGCTCGGCGCCAGCGGCAGGTCGCGGCGGCCATTCAAGGCCATCTGGTACCAGAGCTGCACCACTTCCGGGCGCAGGCGCTCGGCGAATGCGGTGGCATCCAGGCCTTCGGCAACGGCCGCACCCGGTACCAGCTGCTGCACCTGGATGCGGTGCAGGCCTTCGGCCAGCGCTTCCAGCACACCACTCCAGTCCGGTGAGAATTCAGCCAGCGCGGCCACCACCTGCAGCAGGCGCGGGCCATCGCCCTCGGCCAGTGCATCCAGCATCGCGGCCACCTGGGTGCGGTCGACGGTGCCCAGCATCGTGCGCACCACGTCCTCGCGCAGTGCGCCGCCGGCATAGGCAATCGCCTGGTCCAGCAGCGACAGGCCGTCACGCAGGCTGCCATCAGCGGCCTTGGCCAGCTGCACGATGGCGCTGCCGTCGGCCTCGATCTCTTCTGCCGCCAGGATGCGGGTCATCTGGCCCTGGATCTGGTCCTCGTCCAGGCGCTTGAGGTTGAACTGCAGGCAGCGGCTGAGCACGGTGACCGGCAGCTTCTGCGGGTCGGTGGTGGCCAGCAGGAACTTCACGTGCTCCGGCGGCTCTTCCAGCGTCTTCAGCAGCGCGTTGAACGCCGCTTTGGACAGCATGTGCACTTCGTCGATCAGGTAGACCTTGTACTTGCCACGCGAGGGCATGTACTGCGCGTTCTCGATCACCTCGCGCACGTCGTCCACGCCGGTGTTGGACGCGGCGTCGATTTCCAGCAGGTCGATGTAGCGGCCGGCGTCGATGTCCAGGCAGGCCGCGCACTGGCCGCAGGGATCGGCACTGGTGCCCTGCTCGCAGTTCAGCGACTTGGCGAAGATGCGCGCGATGGTGGTCTTGCCCACGCCGCGGGTGCCGGTGAACAGGAACGCATGGTGGACCCGGCCGCTGTCCAGCGCATTGCTGAGCGCACGGACCACGTGTTCCTGGCCCACCAGCTCGGCAAAACGCTTCGGACGCCACTTGCGGGCAAGGACGAGATAGGACATCAGGCCACCGTTTTCCATCGGATGTTCCATTGTGCCATGCCTGTCCAGCCCCCTCGCCTCCGGCACGCCCTTCGCAGGTTCCTGGCCGGGGTGCTTGTGAAGTGCCGCGCAGCCCGCTAGAATCTGCGCCCCTGCTGAGGCGTTTGCCGATGGCAGGGATCCGGAGAGGTGTCCGAGTGGTTGAAGGAGCACGCCTGGAAAGTGTGTAAGCGTCTAAACCGCGCTTCGGGGGTTCGAATCCCCCTCTCTCCGCCAGATAAATGAAGAAGCCGCCCACCGGGCGGCTTTTTTATTTGGCTGGCGGGAAGCGCGGTAGGTACTACCGAACTGAACAGGCCCTGCCGCCAGGGGCAGGTCCAACGATCCGCCCGCCGACAGCGCGCGATCCGCTGCGAGTCACCTGCGCCGGAGCAGTCCCCGCACGCAGACGCCGACGAACGCCAGCCCCAGCAGCATCCACACGACCGTCATTCCCCACAGCGCACCGAACGTATCCAGGACCGGCTCCAGGCGCGGTTGCGCCGGATCGTACAGCACGCGTACCGGCTGTCCAGGCTCATAGCCGAAGATCATGCCGCCCTGCGGGTAAGAGACGCGTTGGCCGGTCGCGGCGGTGAACGCAATCTGCGGATGCGATCCGCCCGCGTTCAGTCGCTCGACCTGGCCATCGACGGCCTGCGCGATCTGCAGGAACTCAAGGCGATGCGTCACTTCGAAGGCGGCCACGGCAAGGATCAGCAGCCCCGCCGCGCCAAACAGCAGACCGCGCATGACCTGGGCAGTCCGGGAAAGAGAAGGGGCGGGCATCGCTGGGCAGCTCCGTTGCAGGCAGGAAGACGAATGGGGCCGGCGGATCCTGCCGCGCGGTCAGTCCCACGTGTCGAAAGCATAGCCCAGAAGCCGCCGCGCCCCGCTGCACGCCATCGCGGCCGCATGCCTCGCCACTGACGCACCCGCCTGGTGCAGGCGCCTGTGTTCCGCACAGTCATTCGAGGTGGGCGAAATCATCCGTGAGAAGATCGACTCCGCTCCATGTACCTTGGAGCACTTCGGCGCCCCCCTGCGGCCTCGTCGTGCAATACCCCCTTGAGAAGGACAGCGTCTGGACGGCTGAAATGCGCCCAGGCAACGCCAAGGCATTTTCCATGAACCTCCGCCTCTACCGTCCCGCCGATGCCAGCGCCTGCCTGTCGATTTTCGACAGCAACGTGCCCACCTACTTCGCGCCCGAAGAGCGCAGCGACTTTGAGCGCTTCCTGCAAGAACAGGCCATGGACTGTGCATTCCAGGTCATCGAGCGCGACGGCAGCATCGTGGCCTGCGGCGGCCTGTCGCGACGCGGCGACGGCAGTGCCGGTTTCTGCTGGGGCATGGTACAGCGCGCGCTGCACCGGCATGGACTGGGCCGGGAACTGGCGGTGGCACGACTGCAGCAGGCCGGACGTGATGCCTCGATTGCGCGCACCACGCTCAGCACCAGCCAGCACACCCAGGGGTTCTACGCCGGCCTCGGTTTCCAGGTGACACGGGTGGTACCCGATGGCCACGGCGCCGGGATTGACGCCGTGGAGATGGAGCGGAGGGTGTAGCCCTCCGCCCCGGCCCGGATCCACGCCGCGCGTGGATCCGGTGCTGCCCTGCTCCCCTCAGAAGCCCACGCGCAGGTTGATCTGCCCGCCAACATCGCGGCGGCCATCGCCGTGCTGGCCCTGCATGAACATCGACAGCTGGCTGTTGCGGCCCAGCCCAACCGCCACGCCCACCTGGCTGACCAGGGCATTGCGTGCCATCACCGCGCTGTAGACATCGAACGCGTTGCCACCGACGGCGAAGCGGTTGCGGCTGGCCACATCGGTATCACCCGATGCGTGCTGCCAACCCAGGCCCACCGTCAGCTGCGCCGGGAAACGCTCGCCGCTGCCCACGTCCCAACGGCCGCGCACGCCCACGGTGCTGACATTGAGCGTGTCCTTGCCGCCTTCCAGTACCAGCGCGGCAGTACCGCCCTGCTCCACCGCACGATCGCTGTCGACCCAGTGCTTGGTGAACTGCACATACGGCTGCAGTTGGGTCTTGCCATGGGTCCAGGTCCAGCTGCCCTCCACCTGCGCGATGGTCACATCCGAATCCTGGCGGCTGTACAGGGTCTGCCCCAGTAGCGGCACCTCGCGCGTGGTGCGCGTGCGGTAATCACCGCGCGACACGCTGCCACCGACCGCAAAGCCGTTGTTCCACTGGCCCTGTGCGTACAGGCCGAACGTGTTGCCGCGCAGGCGGGCCCGCGAGCTGCGATCATACAGGCGCGTATCCAGCCGCTCGTTGCCCGCGGCCGCACCCAGCACCACATGTTCGCCCAGCTGCCAGTCCACACCCGCCATCAGTGCATTGCGGTTGGAGCGGATGTCGCCGCCGTTGCCATCGCCATCCTGCTTGAACACCTTGCCGCTGCCGGCCAGCCAGGCCGAGGCACGCTCGCCACGCACGGTCGGCAGTTCGCTGCCGAGACGCTGGCGGATGCCCTCTTCCAGATAGTTGTCGTACAGCAACACCGCACGGCTGGCCGCATGCACCTCACCGGACAGCTGGTCGAACGCCGCGCGTGCGGTGCCCGCGTCGTACGTCAGCACCGTGTTGTACAGGCCCAGTGCTGCGCCACTCTGCGGCAGGCTGTCCAGCGCTGCAGCGGTGTTGTACTGGTTGCGCGTCTTCGCCGCCGTGGTGAATGCCGCGGTCTGCGCCACATCAATCTGCAGATTGGCCGTGTTCGCGGTATAGACCGGGGTGATGGTCAGGAAGGCCGACGGCGAGGTCGCCGAAGCGAACTGCCCGCTGACGCCACCACCTGCGTTGATCACGGTGTACTGCTGGCCCTGCTGGTAGCTGGTGTTCGGCGAGATGGTATTCACCTTTACGATGCTGCCACCCACGTTGGCGCTGCCGCCCACCTGTACCGTATCGCTGCCGGTGGCACCGAGATCGATGCCCAGCGTGCTGCCCGGCGACAGGGTCAGGTTGCCGCCCACCGTGATCGTGCCGGTGCCATTGCCCGCGCCGCTGCCGTTGCCCGGGCCGTTGCCCGGCGACAGCACGCCGCCGCTGGACACCGTTACGCCGCCACCGGTACCACCGATGGTGCCAGTGCCGGACAGCGTGGTACCGCTGCCGATGGTCCACTGGCCACCGATGTTGCCGGTGACATTCAGGCCACCGCCGGTGACCTGGCCGGTGCCGCTGAAGCCGCCGCTGTTGCCGCCCAGGTTCAGGCCGCCCGGCCCTGCCTGCACAATGCTGCCACCACCGCTGATGGTGCCGCCCAGCGTGGTGGTGCCGCCGGTGTTGATGACCAGGCCACCGTTGTTGGTGATGTTGCCGGTGATCGAGCCGCTGGCGCCGCCATTGCCGACCTGCACGGTACCGCCGGCATTGATGGTGGTGCCGCCGGTGTAGGTGTTGTTGCCGGTCAGGGTGACGGTGCCGGTGCCGGCCTGGGTCAGGCCACCACTGCCACTGATGGTGCCGCCCACCGTGGTATTGCCACCGACGTTGAACACCAGGCTGCCGTTGTTGCTGACGTTGCCGGCGATCGCACCGCTGGCGCCGCCAGTGCCAAGCTGCAACGTGCCGCCGGTGTTGATGGTGGTACCCCCGGTATAGGTGTTGTTGCCGCCCAGGATCAACGTGCCGCTGCCGGCCTGGGTCAGGCCACCGCTGCCGCTGATGGCGCCGCCGACGGTGGTGTTGCCGGCCACGTTGAACTCCAGGCTGCCGTTGTTGGTGACGTTGCCACCGATCGCGCCGGTCGCACCGCCGTTGCCGACCTGCAGCGTGCCGCCTGCGTTGATCGTGGTCGGCCCGGTGTAGGTGTTGTTGCCGGTCACGGTGAGCGTGCCGCTGCCAGCCTGGGTCAGGCCGCCGCTGCCGCTGATGGTTCCCCCCAGCGTGGTGTTGCCGGCCACGTTGGAGACCAGCGTGCCGTTGTTGGTGATGTCGCCGACGATCGAACCGGTCGCGCCACCGTTGCCCAGCTGCAGCGTACCGCCGGTGTTGATGGTGGTGCCGCCGCTGTAGGTGTTGGTGCCGGTCAGCACCAGCGTACCGCTGCCAGCCTGGGTCAGGCCACCGCTGCCGCTGATGGTGCCGCCCAGCAGAGTATTGCCCGCAACGTTGGAGATCAGCGCGCCATTGTTGATGATGTCGCCGGCGAGGGAGCCGGTCGCGCCGCCATTGCCGATCTGCAGTGTGCCGCCGGCGTTGATGGTCGTGCCACCGGTGTAGGTGTTGTTGCCGACCAGGGTCAGCACGCCAGCGCCGGCCTGGGTCAGCGCGCCCGTGCCACTGATCGCACCGCCGACCGTGGTATTGCCGGACACATCGAACACCAGGCTGCCGTTGTTGGCGACATTGCCGGTGATCGCACCGGTCGCACCGCCATTGCCCACCTGCAGCGTGCCACCGCTGTTGATGGTGGTGCCGCCGGTATAGGTGTTGTTGCCGGTCAGGGTCAGCGTACCGGCGCCGGCCTGGGTCAGGCCGCCGCTGCCGCTGATGGTGCCGCCCAGCGTGGTGTTGCCGGCCACGTTGGAGACCAGCGCACCATTGTTGGTGATGTCACCGACGATCGCACCGGTCGCGCCACCGTTGCCGACCTGCAGCGTGCCGCCAGCGTTGATGGTGGTACCGCCGGTGTAGGTGTTGTTGCCGGTCAGCACCAGCGTGCCGCTGCCGGCCTGGGTCAGGCCACCGCTGCCGCTGATCACGGCGCCCACGGTTGCCGTGGTGCCGAGGTTGTAGACCAGGCTGCCGTTGTTGGTGATGTCGCCCAGCACCGAACCGGTGCTGCCGCCGCTGCCGATCTGCAGCGTGCTGCCGCCGTTGATGGTGGTGCCACCGGTATAGGTGTTGTCGCCGCTCAGGGTCAGCGTACCGGTACCGCTCTGCACCAGGCCGCCGGTACCACCGAGGACGCCGGCGAAGGTGGTGCTGGCGTTGTTGCCGCCGGTGGTCAGCGTTGCACCGCCCAGCGCCACCGTGCTGCCGGCGACACCGGCCAGGCCGCCGATGCTCTGGTTGCCACCGGCACTGATGTCCAGCGTGCTGGTGCCGGCCAGGTTCACCGTGCTGGCGCCAGACAGGCTGCCGCCCGCGCCCACCCCCAGCGTGCCGCTGTTGATGGTGGTGGTGCCGGTGTAGCTGCTGGCGCCGCCGAGGGTAACCGTCGCCGCGCCATCCTTCAGCAGGCCGCCGGCACCGCTGATCGGGCCATTCAAGGTCAACGCGTTGCTGCCGGCCAGGGTCAGCGTACCGCCGGCCAGCTGCACGCTGTTGGCCAAGGTCAGCGCGCTGGTGCCGTCCAGGCTGGCATTGCCGCCCACGGTCAGCGCGCCGGTTCCCAGTGCATTGTTGTTGCCCAGGGCGAGGCCGCCGGCGTTGAGTGCCACGCCGCCGCTGAAGGTATTGTTGCCGCTCAGGGTCTGTATGCCTGCGCCGTTCTTCACCAGGCCACCGGTGCCGGTGATGTCACCGGCGAACGTGCTGTTACCCACGCCATTGAGCGTCAGCGTGCTGCCGCCCAGCGCCACTGCCGAACCCGCCACGCCGGCCAGCGAGCCGATGGCCTGCGCGCCGCCCGCACTGATGTCGAAGGCGGTACCGGCGTTGGCCAGGTTCACCGCACCGGTCGCAGCCAGGCTGCCACCGGCGCCGATCGCCAGCGTGCCGGCGTTGATGGTGGTACCACCGGTGAAGGTGTTGGTGCCGGTCAAGGTCTGGGTACCCGATCCTTCCTTGATCAGGCCACCGGAGCCCGCCACCGAACCACTGAACGTGCCATTGGTGGCGTCTCCGATCGTCAGCGTGTTGGCACCCAGGTTCACCGTACCGTTGCCGATCAGGGTGCCGAACTGCTGCGTGCCGCTACCCGCCGACAGATCGAAGGTCGCCCCCGAGGCCAGGTTGACGATGCCGCTGGCGTGCAGGCTCGCGCCCGCGCCCAGTGCCAACGTACCGGCGTTGATGTTGGTGCCGCCGGTGTAGGTGTTGGTGCCGTTCAAGGTCAGCGTGGCTGCCCCCTCCTTGGTCAGACTGCCGGTGCCGCTCAGGCTGCCATTAAGGGTGAGGTTGTTGCTGCCCAGCACGGTCAACGCGTTGTTGAGGACGAAGGTGTTGGCAAGGATGGCCGCAGTATTCGAATCGAGCGTAGCAGCGCCTCCGACCGTCACCGTACCGGTGCCCAGCGCAGCATCGTTGCCGACCACCAGGCCACCGGCGTTGAGCGCCACGCCGCCGCTGAAGGTGTTGACGCCATTGAGCGTCTGCACGCCCGCGCCGTTCTTGACCAGGCCACCACTGCCGCCGATCACACCGTTGAAGGTGCTGTCCACCGTGCCGCCCAGGGTCAGCGTGCTGCCGCCCAGCGCCACCGTGCTGCCGGCCACGCCGGCCAGCGAACCGATGGCCTGGTTGCCCGCGGAGATGTCGAGCGTACCGGTACCGGCCAGGTTCACCGCGCCGGTTGCGGCGAGGCTGCCACCGGCACCGATCGCCAGCGTGCCGCTGTTGATGGTGGTACCACCGGTGTAGGTGTTGGCACCGCTCAGGGTTACCGTGGCCGCACCGTCCTTGATCAACCCACCTGTACCCGAGATCACACCGCCCAGTGCCAGCGACTGGCTGCCGAGCAGATCAAGATTGGCACCCGCTGCCAGGCTGATGTTGTTGGCCAGGCTGGCACCGGTCGATGCGTCCAGCGTTGCGTTGCTTCCGACCGTCAACGCACCGCTGCCGAGCGCAGCGTTGTTGCCAACCACCAGGCCACCGCCGTTGAGTGCAACGCCACCGCTGAAGAGATTGGCGCCGCCCAGCGTGAGAATCCCGGCGCCATTCTTGACCAGGCCACCGGTGCCGGAAATCGCGCCATCGAAGAGGCTGTTGCCAACGCCACCGAGTGTCAGCGTCTGTGCCCCCAGGCTCACCGTCGAGCCCGCCACGCCATTCAACGCCCCGATGGTCTGGCTGGCCCCTGCGGTGGAGATATCAAAGCCGGTGCCTGCGGCGCTCAGCGTGACCGCACCGGTGGCGGCCAGGCTGCCGCCCGGACCAATCGCCAGCGTGCCGGCATTGATGAAGGTCCCGCCGGTGTAGGTATTGGCACCGGTCAGCGTCTCGATGCCCGCACCGACCTTGGTCAGGCCCCCCGTGCCTGCGATCGAGCCACTGAAGGTGCCATTGGTGGCGCCGCCGACCTCGATCGAGTTGGCACCGAGGTTCACCGTACCGTTGCCGACCAGCGTGCCGAACTGCTGCGTGCCACTGCCGGCAGACAGATCCAGCGTGGCGCCGGTGGCGAGGTTCACGGTACCGCTCGCCGCCAGGCTGGCACCGGCCCCCAGCGCCAGCGTGCCGGCGTTGATGTTGGTGCCACCGGTGTAGGTGTTGATGCCATTCAAGGTCAGCGTCGCGCTGCCATTCTTGGTGAGGCTGCCGGCCCCGGATAGGACGCCGTTGAGCGTCAGTGCATTGGTCCCGAGCACGGTCAGCCCGGCGTTGAGCGCGATGTTGTTGGTCAGCGCTGCCAGGCCGGTGGTATCCAGCGTGGCGGCACCACCAACGGTCAGTACGCCGCTGCCCAGCGCCGCGTCATTGCCAAGCACCAGTCCGCCCGCGTTGAGCGTCACGCCGCCGCCAAAGGTGTTGGCCGCGGACAGCGTCTGTACGCCCGTGCCTACCTTGATCAGCCCGCCGCTGCCACTGATCACGCCGTCGAACGCGGCGTTGCCGGCCGTACCGAAGGTCAACGAATTGCCGCCCAGCGCCAGCGTGCTTCCGCCAGCACCGTTGAGCGCGCCGATGGTCTGGCTGCTGCCGGCACCGGAGATATCGAAGCCAGCGCCTGCTCCCAACGTGACATCGCCCGCTGCGGCAAGGCTGCCGCCCGTGCCCAGCGCCAGCGTGCCGGCGTTGATGGTGGTACCACCGCTGTAGGTGCTGGCCCCTGCCAGCGTCAGCGTGGCGGTGCCGTTCTTGATCAGGCTGCCATTGCCGGCCACGATGCCGCCCAGGGTCAGCGCGTTGCTTCCCGGCAGGGTCAGTGCCACGCCCGATCCCAGGTTCACGGCGTTGCCCAGCGTCACCGCAGCGCCGGCATCCAGCGTGGTGCTGCCGGACACATTCAACGCACCGGTGCCCAGCGCGCCGCTGGCGCCGACCACCAGGCCGCCACCATTCAAGGTCAGGCCGCCGCCAAAGGTGTTGCTGTTGTTGAGCGTCAGCAGGCCAGCACCGTTCTTGACCAGGCTGCCGTTGCCGCTCAGCACGCCGCCCAGGGTGAGGTCACTGCCGCCGCCTAGAGTCAGCTGCGTGCCGGCGCCGAAGTTCACCGCGTTGGCAAGGTTCAGTGCCACCGTGTTGTCGAGGCTGACGGTGCCACCCACACCGAGCGCGCCGGTCCCCAGCGCACCGGCGTTGCCCAGCACCAGCCCACCGCCATTGAGCGCCAGGCCACCGCTGAAGGTGTTGGCACCGGACAGCGTCTGGATGCCAGTACCGGTTTTGACCAGGCCGCCAGTGCCGCTGATCACGCCATCAAAGCTGGCGTTGGCATTGCTGCCGAAGGTCAGCGAATTGCCGCCCAGCGTCAGCGCGGTTCCGGCCACGCCGTTCAACGCAGCGATGGTCTGGTTGCCGCCGGCCGCGGAAATGTCGAAGCCCGCGCCGGCATTGCCGAGCGTCACATCGCCGCCCGCCGCCAGGCTGCCACCGGCCCCCAGCGCCAGCGTGCCGTTGTTGATGGTGGTGCCGCCGGCATAGAGGTTGGCACCGCTCAGGGTCAACCGTGCCGCACCGTCCTTGATCAATCCACCGGCGCCGAACACCGGCCCACCCAGCGTCAGGTCGTTGCTGCCCAGCACGGTCAGATTGGCACCTGCGGCCAGGCCGATGCTGTTGCCCAGGTTCAGTGCGGCGCTGGCATCCAGCGACGCGTTGCCACCCACATCCAGTGCGCCGGTGCCCAGTGCGCCGGCATTGCCCAGCCGCAGCACACCGGCATTGAGGCCGACACCACCGGAGAAGGTGTTGGAGCCATTCAAGGTCAGCGTCGAAGCGCCGTTCTTGACCAGTTCGCCGGTTCCGGCGATGACACCGCCCAGCGTTACATTCTCCGTGCCAAGCAGGTTCAGTACCGTGCCTCCGCCCAGATTCACCGCATTGCCCAGGCTGAGCGCGACACTGCTGTCCAGCGTCGCGCTTGCGCCGACATTCAGTGCGCCCGTGCCGAGTGCACCGGCATTGCCCAGCAGCAGGCCACCACCGTTGAGCGTCAGCCCACCATTGAAGGTATTTGCGCCGTTGAGGGTCAACAAGCTGGCACCGTTCTTCACCAGGCCACCTGCGCCGGAAACCGCGCCGCCCAGGGTGATGGCCTGTGTGCCCGGCAGCGTCAGCAGCGCACCACCACCGAGCGCGACATCATTGGCCAGGCTCAGGGGGGCACTGCCGTCCAGCGAAACACTCCCGCCGACGCTGAGCGCTCCGGTACCCAGCGCACCGTTGTTGCCCAGCAGCAGACTTCCGGCGTTTGCGCTCAGTCCACCACTGAAGGTGTTGGTGCCGTTCAAGGTCAACGTCGACGCACCGTTCTTGACCAGGCTGCCGGTGCCGGTGATGTTGCCGGCCAGGGTCAGGTTCTGGCTGCCCGGCAGGGTCAATGCCGCGCCAAGGTTGATCGCATTGCCCAGGTTCAGCGCAGCAGTGGCGTCCAGCGAACCGTTGCCACTTACGGTCAGCGCACCGCTTCCCAGCGCACCGGCGTTGCCCAGCACCAGGCCACCGGCGGCAAGATTTACCCCACCGCTGAAGGTGTTGGCGCTGGTCAGCGTCTGCACGCCGGTGCCCTGCTTGATCAGGCCACCGGTGCCGCCGATCACGCCGGCGAAGGTCTGGTTGGTGGCATCACCGAAGGTGAGCGTGCTGCTGCCCAACGTCACCGTGCTGCCGGCGATGCCGGACAGTGCACCGATGGTCTGGTTGCCCCCCAGCGAGATGTCCAGGTCAGCGCCCACGCCGGCCAGGCTGACCGCACCGCCGGCAGCCAGGCTGCCGCCGCTGCCCACCGCGACCTTGCCGGCATTGATGGCCAGGCCGCCGGTGAAGGTGTTCGCACCACCCAGCGTCAGCGTGGCAGCGCCGTTCTTGACCAGGCTGCCGGTCCCGCCAATGACACCCCCCAGCGTCAGCGCGTTCGAGCCCAGCACATTGAGCGAACCGCCGGCGCCCAGTGTGATGCCATTGCCCACGGTGAGCCCGGTGCTGGCGTCGAGCGATACCGCGCCGCCGACGTTCAGTGCGCCGGCTCCCAGTGCACCGCCATTGCCCAGCACCAGACTGCCGGCGTTGAGCGCCAGACCGCCGCCGAACGTATTGGCGCCGTTGAGCGTCAGGGTTGCCGCGCCATTCTTGATCAGGCCGCCAGCGCCACCGATCACGCCGTTGAAGGTGAGCGCCTGGTTGCCCAGCAGATTCAGGCTGGCGCCGGCACCGAGGTTGACGGCATTGGTCAACGCCAACCCGGTCGTGCCATCCAGCGTGGCATTGCCGCCGACGGACAGCGTGCCGCTGCCCAACGCTGCCACGTTGCCCAGCAACAAGCCGCCGGCGTTGAGCGCAACACCGCCGCTGAGGTTGTTTACGCCGGACAGGGTCTGCACACCGATGCCCTGCTTGATCAGGCCACCCGTGCCGGCGCCGAACGTGCCGCTGTAACTGGTGTCGCCCAGCCCGCCCAAGGTCAGAGTGTGGCTGCCCAGATTGACCGTGCCGCCGAGGCCGGCCAACGAGCCGATGGTCTGGTTGGCCGCTGCCGTCAGGTCCAGCGTGGTGCCAACGCCCAGCGTCATCGCACCCGTGGGCGACAGGCTGCCGCCCGCGCCGAGCGCGAGCGAGCCCCCGGCAAGGCTGAAGTTACCGGTCAGCAAGTTGGCACCATTCAAGGTCAACGTGCCCGCGCCGTTCTTGGTCACGTTGCCGGCACCGGAGATCGAACCGTTCAATGACAGCGCATTGCTGCCCAGCAGGTTCAGCGAGCCCCCGCCATTGATCACCAGATTGTTGCCCAGGGTGAAGCCCGCCGTCGTATCCAACGAAGCGCTGCCACCCACGGTCAGGTTGCCGCTGCCCAGTGCACCGGCATTCCCCAGTACCAGGCCGCCGGCATTGAGGTTGACGCCGCCGGAGAACAGGTTTGCGCCGCCGAGAGTAACGATGCCGGTGTTGTTGACCGTCAGCCCGCCAGTACCGGACAGCACGCCACCCAGGCTGAACGCATTGGTCCCCGCGAGTGACAGATTGCCACCAAGGCTGAAAGCGTTGGCCAGATTCAGACCGGCCGTGGAGGAGGCGATGGCACCCCCGTTGGCGGTGAACAGCCCTGTGCCGAAGGAACCGGCATTATTGAAATTGACCAGACCATCATTGAGCGTGGTCGTGCCTGCACCAGCCCACGCACCCTGCAGGTTCCAGGTACCGCTGTTGACGGTGAGCCTCTGGAAGTTGATGTACTGGTTCCAGCCCAGCGTGGTCACCACCCCACCGGTACCGCTGCCCGGGCCGGTGGCGCTGTTCTGCAGCACCAGGCTGTTGTTGGACGCCGAACCACCGTCGACGATGCCGGCCGCGGCCAGATTCACCGCAAGCGCGCCGACCTGCCCGGCCACGCCGATACCGGCGGTATTGACGCTGGAACCAGACACGGCGGTGAAGGTGTTGCCGGTGACCGAACTGCCCAGGTTCACACTGCCGTTGATGGTTCCTGCGTTGAGGAAGGTATTGCCGGCCCCCGCCGTGGCCGAACCCTGGAACCCTATGCGGCCGGTAATGGTGCCGGTGTTGTCGAGAGTGGTCTGCGCACCACCGTAGCTGACGATCGATGCCGCATCGGCCGTGGTCAACAGGCCTGCACCAAAGATCGACATGTCCACATTACCGGCGTTGACGATGTTGCTGACACCGCCGGAAGCATTCTGCACCACCAGCGCCTGTCCGCCGAAACCGAAGATGGAGCCGATGTTGACCAGGCCTTTGATCGCCCCGCCTGCCTGATTGTTGACGCTGATGGTGTTTCCACCGACGGTGTTGTTGCCCAGCACCATGCCCGACGCCGCCAGGCTCAGGCCACCGTTGATCGTGGGATCGACCGTGCCCTGGTTGTTCACGGTGATGCCATTACCACTCAAATTCACTGCACTTCCGCCAACGACCGGCAGCACGCTGAGCGCGGCGCCGGTCTGGATATCCAGCGTCACGCCATTGATGCTGTTGGCCAGAGAATTGGTATTGGAGCCGGTGGCGCAGGTCACCGTCGTACCTGCGGTAGTGCAGGCCGCGAATGCCGATCCACTGGCCAGCGTGGCTGCCAGTGCTACCGCCAGCTGGTGCGTCCGCAATCGCGGTGGCCGTGCCGAGCGTACCGCACTTCCGCCGGGATTCTGGGCGACCTCCGAAGCAACCTGCATTACGCCGAGGGCGCGATTGAAAACCAGACGGTAAATGCGGTTCATCGGTAAATCTCCATGAAAAGACCGGATGGCACAGCTGGCAGGTTTTTTGGAGACAATGCGGCCCACCTCGGCTCCCGATACGGAAACAAGGCTTGAAGGCATTAACTCCTGAAAATCTTCACATCTTCACGCGATCACACCCGGTGACAGGTACGAAAGCATGTCCATCAAGGCGAAAACTCCCCGGTTTCGCCCGACGAATGGCGGCACTGTGCGACCGTCGGTGCCAGCGGCATGTGAATCACGCTCGCCATTTTCATGACGTACGTCAAATAAAACGGGCGGACAAAATGGTTTTGCCGAAAATGCATATACCTACTGGAAGCGGAGATTCCTTTCCCCGCCATAAGTAAATACATTCAGCTGCTCGAGAGTTTCATCAGCACCAGGCCGGAAACGATCAGCACCGCCGCACCGATCCGCATCGGGCTCACCTGCTCGCCCAGGAACACGATGCCGACCACGAACGCGCCGACCGCGCCGATGCCGGTCCAGATCGTGTAGGCGGTGCCCAGCGGCAGGCTGCGCATGGCCACGGCCAGCAGCCAGAAGCTGGCGATCATGCCAACGATCGTGACCACGGTGGGGGTGAGCTTGGTGAAGCCTTCGGACTGCTTCATGGACACGGCCCAGACGATTTCCAGCAGGCCGGCGAACAACAGATAGATCCAGGCCATGACGGCCCTCCTCTTGGTAGGGCCAGGCCGTCCTGGTCATTGATTCCCGATGTGGGGGAGGTCGTTCCTCCAGGCCGGCATTCTAGCAACGGGGGCTGGCCCGGGGCGCCGTGGGCGGGAACGGGTTACAGCAGATTCAGCGCGTGAAGCTGGCGTCGATGCACCTGCCTGCGCTAGACTACGCGCCTGCCATCGGCCAGCCGATGCGCAGTCCGGCTGTGGTCTCTGGCGCATCGCGCGCTGCTTCCCCTGATCCGTGAACTGGCCGCCCACCGGGCGGCCAACGTCTCTATGGTGGCCCCGTCGGCCCCTCGCGACGCTAGGTCGAAAACCCCGCCAGGGCCGGAAGGCAGCAACGGTATCGATCGACGCGGGCGCCGAGGTCAGCCGGCGGGGCCACCGCCTTTTCTGCACTGGGGTCAGATCCCTTTGCACGGCAAAGGGATCTGACCCCGGCTTCACATGCTTCGCCCGGCATGGCCCAGCGCTACCGTGCCTCGGGCGTGCCCTGGTGGAACACCACCCGCCACCCCTGTGCGTGCCTGCGCCACAGCGAACTGCGCAGCACCCAGCCCTGCGGCTGGCCATCGAGGTGATAGCGGCTGCGATAACGCACCTGGGCCAGGTCCTGCGTCAGCAGCGAGACCGCGTACTGCTCCGATTCGATCTGCACCTGCGCCCGCTCCAGCGGAATCTCCGCCAACGCCGCTTCACGGCCGTAACAGCGGCCGGAACTGCCGATCTCGCTGAAATCCTCATCCAGCAGCGCCGCAAGACGCGCACGGTCACCGCGCACCTGCGGGGTGTGCAGTGCGCGTTCCAGATGTTCCAGTCCGGCGGCCAGCGCTGCATCCGCAGGCTGGGCCACGTCCGTCACGGCGGGTCCTGCGCCAGCACGTGCGGCGCGGTCGGGCTGGCCAGCGGCACGCACTGCCCCGGCTGTGCGACACGGTGCCCGCGCGCGGCCAGCGCCGCACCATCGGCCACGCTGGCGTAGTGGTACAGCATCATCCGTGCCTGCAGTTCCGCGCTGTACTCACGTTCCAGGTCGTCCACGCCGGTATGCGACGGGTTGCCGTGCAGGCCACAGTCGTGGGCGATCAGCTCGTTGTCGTTGGCGAAGCGGGCCAGCATCTCCGGAATCGGCCGGGTGTCACCGCTCCAGGTCAGCGCGCCCTGCAGGCGCAGGCCGTAAGCCGTCTCCGGCCAGTGGTGGCGTACCGGGAAGACTTCCAGGCGCACGCCCTCGTGCCAGAACGCCTCGCCCACCACGATCAGCTGGAAGGCATCCCAGAAGTTGGCACCGCCCTCGGCCAGCACGTTCGGATAGTCGCCGATGCGCTTGTGCAGCAGCGGCACCACCGTGGCCGGCACGTACAGGCGCACCTTGCCGCGGCGCTGCGTGCTGAAGAAGGTATCCACGAACAGCCGCTCGAAACCGGCCACGTGATCCAGGTGCACATGGGTGACGAACAGCGCCTGCGGCATGTGCCCGTAGTGGGCCTTGAACGCGGTCAGGCCTTCACCGCCACAATCGATGGTCAGCCACGGCCGGCCATCGCGCTCGATCACCGACATCGGCGAACCCAGCTCGACCGCCGACGCATTGCCGACGCCGAGGAAACGCAACGACCAGTCCATCAGGTGCCCCGGTTCCAGGCCATGTCATAGGCGCGGCGCAGCCGCGCGTAGTCCTTATGCACGTCTTCCACGCTGCGCTCGCCACGCAGCTTGATCAGCGAACGCAGCAGGCGCTTGAGGTTGCGCTCGCGCCAGGCGGTGGCCGGTATGCGGATCACCCCGCGGTCGAAGTCGATCAGCCAGCCGTGGCCGTTGCCATCGAACAGGATGTTGTGCGCGTTGAGGTCGGCATGGTCCAGGCCGGCACGGTGGAAGCGGGCGATCAACCGCCCGGTCTCCTCCCACGGGGCGCCGCGGCCGGCAACCAATGCGCGGTCGGCCAGCGAGCGCACGCCCTCGATCCGCTCCATCAGGATCGCGGCGCGGTAACGCAGGCCCTCGCGCATGTAGTACGCGGCGATCGGCCGGGGCACCGGCAGCTTCTTCTCGCGCAGGGCGCGCATCAGGCGGAATTCGGCAAAGCTCCGGGTCCGGTCCGACCCGCGCCAGAGGTACTGGTCATGGCTGATCTTCGCTGCCAGGCCGCCGCGCAGGTAGTGGCGCAGCACGCTGGCGCCGAACGGCGCATCAATGAACCAGGCGCTGCCGCGACCGCCCTCGCCGACCGGCCGGGCCTTGCTGCCCCAGTGCTGGGGCGAGAACAGGCCAACCTCGGCTTGCCGCAGCCGCTCGCGGTCGAACAGAATGGCCCCGATGCCGCGACCCTCGCGGCATGGCGTCAGCGCTTCATTGGCGTCGAATGCGACCATTTCATTGAGTCTAACAACACATGGCATCAGCGTCCTCCTCCTTGTGCCTCCTGCGCCTGTCCGCACTCGGCGACGTCACCCACGTGGTGCCCCTGGTGCGCACCCTGCAGGCTGCGCGTCCGGACACGCCGATCCACTGGATCATCGACAAGGTCGGCCACAAACTGCTCGACGGCCTGCCCGGCGTCACCTTCCACGCCTTCGACAAGAAGAGCGGCATGGCAGGGGTCAAGGAGCTGCGCAAACAGCTGCCACCGGGGCGTTTTGAAGCGCTGCTGCAGATGCAGGTGGCGTTCCGCGCCAACCTGCTGTCGGCCTTCATTCCCGCCGAGCGCCGCATCGGCTACGACCGCAGCCGCTCCAAGGACCTGCACGGGCTCTTCATCAACGAGCGCATCCCCGACCGCCCCGGCATCCATGTGCTGGACGCCATCGGCAGCTTCTGCGAGCCGCTGGGCCTGCGCCAGACCGAGGTCAGCTGGGATCTGGCCGTGCCGCAATCCGCGTACGAGTGGGCTGCGGCGCAGTGGCAGGACGATGGCCGCCCGGTGCTGATGATCTCGCCCTGTTCCAGCCACGTGCGCCGCAACTGGTACGCAGACCGCTATGCAGCCGTGGCCAACCACGCCGCACAGCGCGGTTGGCGGGTGGTGCTGTGCGGTGGCCGCAGCGAACTGGAGCGCAGCATGGCCGATGCCATCCAGGCGCAACTGCATACGCCAGCGCTGGACCTGGTCGGCAAGGATACGCTCAAGCAGCTGCCCGCCCTGCTCGCCCGCGCCAACCTGGTGATGACCCCGGACTCGGGCCCGATGCATATCGCCAACGCGATGGGCGCCAAAGTGCTGGGCCTGCATGCGGCCAGCAACCCGAACCGCAGCGGCCCGTACTCTGACCGCCGCTACTGCGTGGATCGCTACGACGATGCCGCGCGCAAGTATCTGGCCAAGCAGGCTGCCGACCTGAAATGGGGCACCAAGATCGAGTTCGACGATGTGATGGAACTGATCACCGTCGAAGACGGCATCGCGGCATTCGAACGTTACGTAGCGGACCACCTCACCTGAGTCGACGGATCATCGGTAGCGCCGGGCCACGCCCGGCGGATCCACCTCACCCGCGCTGCGCGTAGTCCTGGTAGGACTTCTCTTCCACGTACGCCGAGCCCAGCGCCAGGTTGATCGCCTTCTTGATCCGCGCACGCTCATCGTTGCGCAGGTAGACGCTGCGCGCCAGGTCGACAAAGCCCTGGTCGAACGCCTGCGCCTTCTCCTTCAGGCGGATGTCGTCCTCGATGTCCCACAGCTGCTCGTTGACCGCCTTCAGCTCGGCACGCAGCTTGGCGATGTCCTTCACCGCCGCCGGGTGCGCCATCCAGGTCTGCTCCAGCGCCGACAGCTCCCTGCGCACGTTGGCCAGCTTGCCCTCGTCGCTGATGCGCTCGGACTTGATCTGCAGGATCGAGATCTTGTCCAGCAGCTCGCCGAAGGACACGGGGACGAGGATTTCAGCGCTCATGGGGGGAAGGCTCCAGCAAGTGATGCGCACATGGTAACCCGCGCGGCACGAATGCTCCGCCCCGGCGCCTGCATGGGCGCCCGAGCGCGATGACTGGGGGAGAAACCCCTGCAGCTGCGTTAGCGGTCTGGAGAGGCGCCTGCCGCCCTCCACTCCTTTCCGTGGAATTCCGCATGCATCGATACCCCACCCTCCCCGCCCGTCGCGCCACCGTCCTCGGCAGCGCCCTTGTTGCAGCACTGCTCGGCATCGCTGCCGCGCCGCAGGCCCATGCCAGTGCCTTCCATGTGAATGGAGACACGCTCTACTACACCGGCAACGTGCTGGCGACCGATCCGCAGACGCTGGAGGCCTACGTCCTGGCCGCGCAGGCCCGTGGTACGCCGCTGCGCCAGGTGGTGTTCCGCAACTCGCCGGGCGGGGCCGCCTCCGGTGGCGTGGGCATGGGCGCCATCATCCGCCAGCATGGGCTGGACACCGTACTGGACGGCGGCTGCTACTCGGCCTGCGCCGACGCCTTCGTGGCCGGCGTCAAGCGCAGGGTGACGCAGTTCGGCCTGCTGCCGGCGCACGGCAACTACACGCAGACGGTGCTGGGCATCCATGGCGAATCCGGCCCGAACGGTCCTACCCCGTACCCGGGTCAGGACAAGTACATCAAGTACTACAAGGACATGTTCGGCCCGACCGACTTCGCGGTCATCGAAGCGCGCATCGTCCAGGCGCACTATGAACTGACCCAGCAGTCGGGCTTCCTGCGCTACTTCGACCCGAACGTGGCGGCCGTGGCCACGCGCTTCTGCCCCACCCGCGACCAGAGCGCGGCAGGCAACTGCACCGCCTATCCCGGCGTGACCTTCTACAGTGATCGCGTCGTTACCGAAGCCGGTTACGTCCAGCCCGGCGACGTGCTCTCCATCGACAAGGAAGTGAGCGGAGACCTCAATCCGAACCTGGCCGTGCGCGGCCGTTACACCAATGCGCTGGCCAACCTGCGCTACTTCCAGCAATCGGCCCCGGACATCCGGCTGGACGACGCCTTCGGTGTGATCCGCATCGGCAAGGGCGGCGTCTGGTCGCTGGATTCCGCCTCAGCCGCGCAGTATGTAGTGGCCGATGGTGGCACGCTGCGCCTGCAGCAGAATGGCTGGATCCACCACGCCGAAGCCATCGGCGCCCGCAATGGCGGACGCATCGAACTGCAGCGGGGCGCACTGCGCAGCCTGACCGTGATCGAACGCGGCGGCGTGCTGACCGGCAACGGCTCCTTGAACGCCACGATCGACATCAACGACGGCGGCACGCTCGCACCGTCCGGCATCGTCATGCGCCCGTACTCGCTGGAGGCGCTGGCGCCCGGTGGCGACGACGTGTTCACCAGCGAGCGCTTCCGGATCGGCAAGGGCCGCTACATCAACCTCAAGGACGGCGCGAACCTGGCCTTCCAGGTCGACAGCCAGCGCACCGCGCCGGCACTCACGCTGGAAGAAGCCCGCTACTTCCTGGTCGATGAAGACCCGCAGGCGGGTGACTACAACCTGTTCGGCAACATCAACCGCGCCGTGCTGAGCATTGCCCCCAGCGCCAGGCTGACACTGGACGTCAAGCAGGCGTTCTTCCCGGCCGGGCAGCAGAACCACCTGGTCGGGACCCAGGTGGATGCCAGCGCCCTGCAGCTGCCCGTCGCCCCCTGCGGCCCGTCGAACGGTGAGTACGCTGGCCTGTGGTGCCGCACCGCTACGCCCGACACCCTGACCCGCGCAGCGCCGGTGTCGGACTTCATCGAAGGGCGTTTCCAGTACGTCGAGCGTAGTGGCGAAGCCGGCAGCGCGGTCGACCTCACCGCGCCCGGCGCGGTGTTCCGCCCCCGCCACAATTCGCTGCTCAGCTTCGCGGTCAACCAGACCGGCAGCGGCATCTGGTTGACCGCCAATCCCTCCTTCGACGACACCCGGCTGTTCGGCAATGCGCAATCCGGCGACGGCCTGGGCCTCGCGCTGCAGCAGGCGGCCGCGCAGCGCACGCCGTCGATGAGCGGACTGCTGGGCGCCCTGCAGTTTGCTGACCGCGATGACATCACGCGCCAGGCGGGAGCCCTGCGCGGTGACGCGCATGCCAGCCTGCGCCTGGCCGACAACGCATTGATCGGCAGCATCGGCAATGTCGTACAGCAGCATCAGGCCGCTTCGCGCAGCGGTGGCGATGCTGATGGCCTGGCGGCACAGGCCGCGCAGGCGGCCTCGGCGCAATCGGCGATGACCGGCAATCGCCTGTTCAACCAGCTGGCGATGCACCTGGTCGCACCGGCAGATGCGGGCAGTGACGCGGGCGACGCCGGACGCAACCACAGCTTCTGGGCGCGGGGGTTCGGCAGCCACGGCCGGATCGACGCTGACGGTGGCGTCGCCGGCCTTAGCCACACCATCGGCGGCATCGTGCTCGGTGCCGATACCCGCCTGGCAGACGACCGTGTGACACTGGGCGTGAGCCTTGCCGCGGCCGACATGTCGACCAAGGCCAGCGAAGGCGCAGGATTCACCGGTGATGTCCGCGCGCTGGATGTCGGCGCCTACATGGATGCAGTGTATTCGCGCGGTTATCTGTCCGCCGCCGTCCGCTACACCGACCTGCGCCACGACACCCGCCGCAGCATCGAGGGCATTGAAGGCCTGCAGGGACCGCTGCGTGCGAAGTACAGCAACGACGCGATTTCCGCACGCGTGGAGCATGCGTTCTCGTTCACCACCGGCAACGGCGTGGTGATCCAGCCGCTGCTGCCGGTGATCGACTACACGCGCACCTCGGCCACGCGCTTCAACGAAGGCCAGGATGCGGCCGCACTGGTCGGCCGCAGTGGCAGCCTGGAGAGCATCCGCGTGGGCGCAGGCCTGCAGTTGTTCAAGACCTTCGACGGCAACAACGGCGAGCGCATCACCCCGCGTGCCCGCGTGCTCTGGCAGAAGGAGCTGGGCGATACCCAGGCCCGCTACAGCAACGGCTTCACCGCCGCCCCGGACCTGCTGTTCGGTGCCAGCAGCCAGACCGTCGGCGAGCAGGTGCTGGCCTGGAACCTCGGCATCACCAGCCGCGCCAGCAAGCGCCTGTCGGTGATGGTCGACTACGTGGGCGAACGTCGCGACGGCCAGACCCAGAACGGCATCCAGCTGGGGCTGGGCTACACGTTCTGAGCACACGCCATTCGCACAGGGCATGGTTCCCCACTCTGTGCGAATGGCCTCCCCTCGCACGCCATGCGTGGATCCATCGCGTGCTTGGATGGCCTTCACTCCCACACCACGCGAATGCGCCTCCCGGTAGATCCACGCCATGCGTGGATGGCCCACAGGCGTGACATTGAATCGTCGGGTGGAACAAGCCCCTCTGTTGAGGGGCTGCCCCGACAGGGGCGGGGAGAGGCAGGCAAAGGGAGGGGCCCACGCGTTGCGCAGCAACGTGTGGGGCGACGCGCGAAACGCGCGTCGCGTCCCGCGCCAGATAAAGAAAAAGGGCTGCCGAAAGGCAGCCCTTTTTCTTTATCTGGCGGAGAGGGGGGGATTCGAACCCCCGAGGCGCTATAAACGCCTGCCTGATTTCGAGTCAGGTACATTCAACCACTCTGCCACCTCTCCGGGTGGTCCCCGGCGGACCGGGGACGCGCATCATACGAGGAAGTGAGGCCGACGACAAGTGATTCTGGCCAACGAAGTGTAAATTTCCTGGGCGCATGCCTTGCCGGATGCCTGCGGCCACCCGATGATGCCTGTCTCCCCCGGCAATACCCCGCCCTGCCTACCATGATCGAATTCGGACACCTCACCCACCCCGGCATGCGCCGCGAGCTCAACGAGGACACCTACTACGGTGACAGCGAGCTGGCCCTGTGGCTGGTGGCCGATGGCATGGGCGGGCATGCCTGCGGCGAAGTGGCCAGTGCACTGGCGCGCGAAACCATCGTGCGCGAGATCCGCCGCGGCGCACCGCTGGCACAGGCCATCCGCACTGCCGACGAAGAGATCATCCGTGCCTCGCGCCGGCGCAACGACACGTTGCCGATGGGTACCACCGTGGTCGCCGCGCGTGTGCAGGGCAACCGCTATGAAGTGGCCTGGGTCGGCGACAGCCGCGCCTACCTGTGGCGCGACGGCCAGCTGGCGCAGCTCAGCCAGGACCACAGCGTGGTGCAGGAACTGGTCGCGCAGGGCAACCTGACCGCCGAGCAGGCCCGCGCGCATCCGCACCGCAACGTGGTC
Organism: Stenotrophomonas sp. SMYL89; assembly: GCF_036319985.1. NCBI lineage: Bacteria > Pseudomonadati > Pseudomonadota > Gammaproteobacteria > Lysobacterales > Lysobacteraceae > Stenotrophomonas > Stenotrophomonas sp. SMYL89. The sequence goes on from NZ_JAWIRW010000004.1 coordinate 272,357, forward strand.
ACCCAGGCACTGGGCGTGACTGATCCGGCCCACCTGAACGTGGCCACCACCAGCGGTGAGCTGCGCCCGGGCATGCAGCTGCTGCTGTGCAGTGACGGTCTCACCGAGGAAGTGGATGACCGCGGCATCGCCCACACCCTGGCATTCGAAGATGCCAGCGCGCAGGAATGCGTGGATACGCTGGTCGCCGCCGCACTCGACGGCGGTGGCCGCGACAACATCAGCGTGATCCTGGTGCGCTGCCACTGAGCCTCGCGCATGAGCCGAGCATGGCTCGGCTCTACAGCAGATCCACGCCATGCGTGGATGATCAGGCGCTGGCGGGCTCTTCCACCTTCGGGCCATCCCACAGTGCGTGCCCGGCCTTCTTGCGCAGCCGCTCCAGTCGCGCGGTGTGCGCTTCCAGTTCCGACGGTGTAGCCACCACGCGCGGACGCGGCAGCAGCTTGCTGGTATCGAAAGCCTGCAACCCCGCGCCGGCGCCGCCGCCATCTTCATCGCCCAGGCCGAAGCCGATCTCTTCCTGGCCCGAGGTCAGCGCGATATAGACATCGCCCAGGATCTGCGCATCGAGCAGGCCACCGTGCAGCGCACGGTGCGAGTTGTCCACGCCCAGCCGCTTGCACAGCGCATCCAGCGAGTTGCGCTGGCCCGGGAAGCGCTCACGCGCCATCGCCAGGGTATCGATCACCGTACAGCGATCGGTGATCTTTCCGTACTGCGGCCCCAGCAGTGACAACTCGTTGTCGAGGAAGCCGAGGTCGAACGCCGCGTTGTGGATGATCAGCTCGGCGCCATCGATGAACGCCAGGAACTCATCGGCAATCTGCGCGAATTCAGGCTTGTCATCGAGGAACTCCAGGGTCAGGCCGGTGACTTCCTGCGCGCCCTGTTCGAACTCGCAGTCCGGCTTGATGTACTGGTGGTAGTTGTTGCCGGTCGGGCGGCGCTTGAACAGCTCCACGCAGCCGATTTCGACGATGCGGTTGCCCTTCTTCCACTCCAGGCCGGTGGTTTCGGTATCGAGGATGATCTGACGCATGGGCTCAGTTTACCGGGCTGGCGTCGCGGACCTGGATCGCCGCGTTGCGGGCCAGGGTATCCACCCGCTCATTGTCCGGGTCGCCGGAGTGCCCCTTCACCCAGCGCCAGTCGATCTGGTGCCGCAGCGTGGCCGCGTGCAGGCGCTCCCACAGCTCGCGGTTCTTCACCGGATCACCGCCGGCAGTCTTCCAGTTCTTGCGGATCCAGCCGGGCATCCACTGGGTCAGGCCCTGCCGCACGTACTGCGAGTCGGTGTAGAGCACGATGTTGCACGGCTCGGTCAGCGTCTCCAGCCCGGAAATGGCCGCCATCAGCTCCATCCGGTTGTTGGTGGTGTGCGCCTCACCGCCACTGAGCTCGCGCTCGTGGCCCTTGTAGCGCAGCAACGCGGCCCAGCCGCCGGGGCCGGGATTGCCGAGGCAGGATCCGTCGGTGTGGATTTCGATGGTTTTCAATACAGCTCCAGAATCAGGTAGCAACGGTGCCGTGCCAGCGCACCGGCAACGGTTTCGGCCCGGGCAGGGCCAGCGTGCGTTTTTCCGCATGGAACAGGCAGGCCGCGCGCAATGGCGCCCAGCCCCCCGCACGACGGCTGCCGGCACCGCGCCAGAGCGGGCCGAGGTAGCGCATATCGTCGCACTCCAGGCCATGGCGGCCGAGCAGCAGGCGGATCCGCTGCGGCGTACGCACCACCAGCCCATGCTGCCGCCAGTGCGTGCGGTACGGGCTGAACGGATTGAGGCTGCTCAGCCACAAATGCCCGCCCGGCATCAATACGCGCTCGCACTCGTCGAGCAGCTGGTCGGCATCGCCTGTGGTGACATGCTGCAGCACGATCGCATTGACGCTCTCGTTGGCCAGGGGCAAGGGCAGCCCGCAGCGGGTATCGCCGCCATAGCCCGGCCCCTGCCGGTACAGGCGCAGGCCGCGCCCACCCAGCTGCGCATCCTCCAGCCAGGCCGCACTCGGTGCGATCCACAACCAGGGTTGCGCGGGCAGCACCGACAGCTGCGGAAGCAGCAACTGCCGTTCCAGAACGCGCAGGGCCGCCGCCGGCTCACTGTCGAACCACGGGGTCTGGCTCGCTTGACGGGTGCTCTGCAGCGCGGGCATGGTCCAATTCTATGCGACTGACTGCCCTGCCCGCATTTGCGGATAACTACATCTGGACGCTGATCGACGACGAGGGTGCCGCCGTGGTCGTTGACCCCGGCGACGCCGCGCCGGTGCTCGCGCTGGCCGATCAGGGCCTGCGCGTGGATACGATCCTGCTCACCCACCACCACGACGACCACATCGGTGGCGTGCCTGCCCTGAAAGCACGTTTTCCCGATGCGCGGGTGATCGCGCCGGTCGAAGAGCGCATTCCCACGGCGACCGAGCGGGTCGGCGAAGGTGAACGCGTTCAGGCACTGGGCCGGACGTTCCACGTACTATCCGTGCCCGGGCATACCCGCAGCCACATCGCGTTTCACACTGCTGAACATCTTTTCAGTGGAGATTCTTTGTTCAGCCTGGGCTGTGGACGTCTGTTCGAAGGTACGCCGTCCCAGCTGCTGGCATCGATGCGCAAGCTGGGTACCTTGCCCGCGCAACTGCTGCTTTGTTGCGCCCACGAGTACACCGTGTCAAATGCCGTCTTCGCGCGGCATGTCGACCCCGCCAACGCTGCCCTGTGGCAGCGCCAAGAGGAGGCTTTGGCCATGCGCCGCGATGACCGTTCCACCCTGCCGGTAACCCTGGCCAACGAGTTCGACTGCAATCCCTTCCTGCGTGTGCACGCGGCGCCCATCCGTGCGTCGGTGTCGGCACACCTGGGCCGTGACGTCGTTGACGACGTCGACGTGATGGCCGGTCTCCGGCATTGGAAAGACGGCTTCCGCGCATGATGCGCCGAAGTCTGCCGCTGGCCCTGGGCCTTGCCCTGGGGCTGGCCGGAACCGCGGGCGCACAGTCGCTGGGCGCCGGCATCAGCCAGAACCTGACCGCTGCCGCGGCCCTGCCACTGGATCCGTCCTCGCTGCCAGCGGCCTCGGTGCGCAACGGCCAGGAGATCTTCACCAGCTTCCGCGATGGCCTGGCCGAACCCAGCTGCGACGCCGAGGCCACCAGCCCGCGCTGGCAGAAGCAGTTCGCCCACGCCCCCTCGCGCCTGGCCAACCAGGATGACGATGCGCTGGTGCTGTTCGGCTACGTGGTCGAAGAGCTGCGCAAGGCCGACCTGCCCACCGAGTTCGCGCTGATTCCTTTCGTGGAAAGCGGCTACCGGCCCAATGCCCGCAACGGCAGCGGCCCGACCGGGCTGTGGCAGTTCATCGCCACCACCGCGCGCAACCACCGCGTGCCGATGACCAATGGCTATGACGGCCGCCTGTCGGCGGTCGATTCGACCCAGGCCGCAGTGCGCTACCTGAAGACCCTGCACGGCATGTTCGGCGGCGACTGGCGCTTGGCCACCATGGCCTACAACGCCGGCGAGTACCGCGTGCTGCAGTCCATGCGCAAGGCTGGCATGAACGCGCAGAACGCCAAGCCTTCGGCGTTGCCCGGCCTGTCGCCGGTCACCCATGCCTACGTCGAGAAGCTGCATGCCCTGGCGTGCGTGCTGGAAGACGTGGAAGACCAGCCTGGCGTGATGGCCTCGCTGGACCGCACCGTGCCGGTGCTGAAGGACCACACCCTGCCCGCGGGCACCAGCGTGCAGCAGTGGGCCGCACAGCGCGCCCTGGACCCGGCCAGGATCGCCCGCCTCAACCCGGCCCTGGCCTCCGGTGGCCGCCCCTCGGGCACCACCCGCGTGCTGGCACCGGTCTCGGCCGCAAATGCGACGGTAACGGAGGCAGCGACCACGCTGGTCGCCAGCGCCGCACCGGTGGCGGCCGCTGTACCCGCGCCGCAGGCCAGCAGGACCGTCGCCGCGATCGCCGACCGTCCGCGCAGTCGCCGCCACACCGTGCGTGATGGCGAGTCGGCCTGGACCATCGCCCGCCGCTACGGCATGCCGGTGAAGGCCCTGCTGTCGCTGAACGGCCTGAGCGGCAGCAGCGTGCTGAAGCCTGGCGCGGTACTGCGCGTGGAGGACTGACGCGCAGGCCAAGCGCCTCCCCATGTAGCCGAGCCCATGCTCGGCTTTTTTCTTGCCTGCGACGTGTCGGGGTTCATGACAAGCCGAGCGTAGGCTCGGCTCTACAGTTCAATTTCCAGCATCGCTCCCAATAAAAAAGGCCCGGCATTGCCGGGCCTTTCTCGTCCTGTCCACCGCGAGGCTTACAGGTTCGCTTCGGTGGTCTGGATCACGAACTTCTTGCGCATCGCCTCGACGTAGGCCTTGGCCGCAGCCATGCCATCGATCTGGCTCAGCTGGTCCTTCAGCTGCTTCTGCTGCTCGGCGGTCACTTCCTTCACGTCGCCCGGGTTCACCTTGTTCACCGCGAACAGCAGCGCGTGGCCGTTGACGTCGACCTTGCCGTAGCTTGGCTTGCCCTCGGCCGGCACCGGCGCGCTGAAGATCGCGCGGTTGATTTCCGGGGTCGGCACCGGCTGGCTGCGCGGCAGGCCCGGCATCGGGCTCAGCTGCAGCTTCTCGCTGGCCGCCAGCGACTGCAGGGTGGCGCCCGCCTTCAGCTTGGCCAGCACGGCATCGGCTGCCTTGTCGCTGGCCTGGCGCTGGCGGTCGGCACGGATCGCGGCGATCACCTGCTCGCGGGCCTTGTCCAGCGGCATGGCCTGTTCCGGGGTGTGCGCGGCCACGCGGATGACCACGCTGTGGTTGGTCGCGCCGCCCAGAGCGATCGGGTCGCTGGCGGTCCCGTCCTGCACCAGCACGTCGGAGAACGCGGCACGCAGCACGGCCGGGTCAGCGGCGATGCCACTGGCGGTGGCGCGGGTGATCGGGCCCAGGGTCTGCAGCGGCAGGTTCACTTCCTTGGCCGCAGCAGCCAGATCGCTCGGGCTCTTGTTGATGGCGTCGACCAGACGGCCGGCCAGTTCGTTGAAGCCGCGCTCGCCATCGGCCTTCAGCTGCTCGGCAGCCAGCGTGTCACGCACTTCCTCGAAGGACTTGCCCTGGCCACCACGGACCGCGGCAACCTTGATGATGTGATAGCCGAATTCGGTCTTGACCGGACCAATCACGTCACCGGCCTTGGCGGCGAACAGCGCATCTTCAAACGGCTTGACCATCGCGCCGCGTTCCACCCAACCCAGGTCCCCCCCCTGCCCCTTCGAACCCGGGTCTTCCGAGTTGGCCTTGGCCAGTGCAGCGAAGTCGGCGCCGGCGGCCTTGGCTTCGGCGGCAATCTTGTTCGCCTTGGCTTCGGCACCGTCGCCGGTGATCAGGATATGCGAGGCCTGGCGCTGCTCCGGCGTGGTGAACTTCGCCTTCTCGTCTTCATAGCGCTTGCGCAGGGTGGCTTCATCGGCTGCGGTCGGTGCCGGCAGGTTCGCGCCATTGATCTCGACGTACTCCAGCGAGACGCTCTCGGCCTGGCGGAAGTCCTTGCCGTGGCTGTCGTACCACTGCTTGATCTGCGCATCGGTCACCGGCGCGGTATCGGCCGGCACTTCCGGCAGCGCGGCCAGTTCGACGTCGCGGGTTTCGCCCAGCAGCTTCAGCAGGCGCTCGGTCTCGGACTGGGTAACGAAGCCGGAGTTCTGCAGGCCCGACGGAATCACCGACTGCTGCAGGCTCTCACGCACCAGTTCCTGGAACTGGGTCGGGGTACGCGGCGGATTGCCACCGGCCAGCGCCAGGCGGTAGTTGTTCTCGTTGAACTTGCCGTTCGAATCGAGGAAGGCCGGGATGGTGGCGATGTACTCGCGCACCGCGCCATCGCCGATCACCACGCCGGCCTGCTCGCCGACCAGGCGCACGACCTGCTCGTCGATCAGCTGGTCGAGCACGGCCAGCTTGTTCTGGGTGCTCTCGAACGCGCGCGGGTCGAAGTTCTCGCCCTGCTGCTGGCGCTCACGCATGCGCTCCTGCTCGAAGCGGGTGCGGAAATCCTGCGCGCTGATCTCATGGTGCTGCCACAGCATGCGCACCGGCCACCACGACGGTGCCGAACGCCACCAGGTCGGGGGCGCGGAAACCTTGGCCACGTTCTGTGCGCCAACGCCACCCAGGTAGCTGTTGTCGATCACGAACAGGAACGGAATCATCAGCAGCCCCAGGATCACGGTGACGATCCAGCCTGAGGTCTTGTCGCGGAGTTTCTGCAGCATGGTGAGGAATCACAAGGCCTGATTGGCGAGCCCGGCAGTGTAACCCGCTTCGCCGCAGGGACCAAAAGCAGCACCGGCGTGGCCTGCGCACCGCTTCGCGACGACACAAAGAAAAAGCCCCCGGCTTGCGCCGAGGGCTTTTAAAGTTGGCGGAGCGGACGGGACTCGAACCCGCGACCTCCGGCGTGACAGGCCAGCATTCTAACCAGCTGAACTACCGCTCCGCGCTGAAACTTTGCAGGCGCCCAGTATATCCGAAGACTCCCTGGAAACCCAGCCCGATGAACACTTTTTTCAAAGTTTTTTCACAGGGACTTAAGAATTCTGCAATGGCGGAGCGGACGGGACTCGAACCCGCGACCTCCGGCGTGACAGGCCAGCATTCTAACCAGCTGAACTACCGCTCCGTTCTTGCAAAAACCTTTTCGCCTTCTTCCCTAACCTTCCGGGGAGAAGACAAGGCCCCCGGCTTCAGGCCGGGGGCCTCGATGTAGTGGCGGAGCGGACGGGACTCGAACCCGCGACCTCCGGCGTGACAGGCCAGCATTCTAACCAGCTGAACTACCGCTCCGCATTGTTGCTTTTTTTTGCTTTCCAACCAGCCTGGACCGGGAAGAAAACAAAGCCTCCAGCTTTTGGCCGGAGGCCTCGTTGAATGGCGGAGCGGACGGGACTCGAACCCGCGACCTCCGGCGTGACAGGCCAGCATTCTAACCAGCTGAACTACCGCTCCACACTCAAACTTTTACCGCGGTGCTGTGGTGGGTGCTGAGGGTTTCGAACCCCCGACCCTCTCCGTGTAAAGGAGACGCTCTACCGCTGAGCTAAGCACCCCAGCGAGCCGCTTAGTTTACAGCATCCTTCAGGGCCTTACCAGCCTTGAACGACGGATTCTTCGAAGCAGCGATCTTGATGGTGTCGCCGGTCTTCGGGTTGCGGCCGGTGCGTGCAGCACGGTCGCGGACCTGGAAGGTACCGAAGCCAACCAGGGTGACCGCATCGCCGTCCTTCAGCGCCTTGGTGACGGCAGCAACGACGGCATCGACAGCGCGGCTGGACTCGGCCTTGGTCAGGTCGGCAGCTTCAGCAACGGCATCGATCAATTCGGTCTTGTTCATTCTCTACAACTCCTTTGGCGGTGGGTTCCGCTTATTCGACAGGGAAGCAACCGCATGCCTTCTGCATGCGGCCGCCATGTGGAAACGGTTCGCCGATTCAGTCATCGCTGACAGCGATCACTCATTCGCGAGTGCTGCTTTTATACCAGTGGCCCTACCCCCACGCAAGCTGGAAAGCCAGCAACGACGCGGGTTTCGGGCCATTGGACAGCGCGCATCAATGCTTGACGCGCGCGCTTCCACTCGGTTTGGCCTTGCTGCGCACCGTGACACGCTGCGCACTCTTGCGCGCCCTCTTCGGTGCCAACGGACGCTCCAGCGCCAGGTCCAGGACTTCTTCGATGTACTTCACCGGCACGATCTTCAGATCGCGGGTGACGTTGGCCGGAATGTCGGCCAGGTCCTTGCGGTTCTCTTCCGGGATGATGACCGTGCGGATGCCACCACGCAGTGCCGCCAGCAGCTTTTCCTTCAGGCCACCGATCGCGGTGACGCGACCACGCAGGGTGATCTCGCCGGTCATCGCAACATCGGCACGCACCGGCACCTTGGTCAGCATCGACACCAGCGAGGTCACCATCGCCGCGCCGGCACTTGGGCCGTCCTTCGGCGTGGCACCATCCGGCACGTGCAGGTGCACGTCATGCTTCTGCAGGAAGTCGCTGTCGATGCCGAAGCCGACCGCGCGCGAACGCACCACCGACAGTGCCGCCGACGCCGATTCCTTCATCACGTTGCCGAGCTGGCCGGTCAGGATCAGCTGGCCCTTGCCCGGCACCAGCGTCGATTCGATCTGCAGCAGATCGCCGCCGACCTCGGTCCAGGCCAGGCCGGTGACCAGGCCGATCTCGTTCTCTTCCTCGGCACGGCCGAAGTCGAAGCGACGCACGCCCAGGTATTTGTCCAGGTTCTTGCTGGACACGCTCACCAGCGCCTTCTTCTTCGCACCCTTCTTCGCCTTCGCCGCCGGCTGCGGGCCGGCCAGCGCGATCTCCTTCACTACCTTGCGGCAGATCTTGGCGATCTCGCGTTCCAGGTTGCGCACGCCCGATTCGCGCGTGTAGTAGCGCACGATGTCCTGGATGGCATCGCTGCCGATCTCCAGCTCTTCCGGCTGCAGGCCGTTGGCCTTGATCTGCTTGGGCACCAGATAACGGGTGGCGATGTTGAGCTTCTCATCCTCGGTGTAGCCGGGGATGCGGATCACTTCCATGCGGTCCAGCAGCGGGCCCGGAATGTTGAGCGAGTTCGAGGTGGCCACGAACATCACTTCGGACAGGTCCAGGTCCACTTCCAGGTAGTGGTCGTTGAAGGCGTTGTTCTGTTCCGGGTCGAGCACTTCCAGCAGCGCCGAGGACGGATCGCCACGGAAGTCCATCGACATCTTGTCGATCTCGTCGAGCACGAACAGCGGGTTCTTGCTGCCGACCTTGTTGAGGTTCTGCACGATGCGGCCCGGCATCGAACCGACGTAGGTACGACGGTGACCACGGATCTCCGCCTCGTCGCGCACGCCGCCCAGCGACATGCGCACGAACTTGCGGTTGGTGGCCTTGGCGATGGACTGGCCCAGCGAGGTCTTGCCCACGCCCGGCGGCCCGACCAGGCACAGGATCGGGCCCTTCATCTGCTTCACGCGCGACTGCACCGCCAAGTATTCAAGGATGCGTTCCTTGACCTTCTCCAGGCCGTAGTGATCGGCGTCCAGGGTGTCCTGCGCGGCCTTGAGGTCCTTGCGCACCTTGCTGCGCTTCTTCCACGGCACGCCCAGCAACCACTCCAGGTAGTTGCGCACGACGGCCGCTTCGGCGGACATCGGCGACATCTGCTTGAGCTTGTTCAGTTCGTTGCGCGCCTTGGCTTCAACGGCCTTCGGCATGCCGGCTTCGGCGATCTTGCGGGCCAACTCTTCCAGCTCGCCCGGTGCGTCGTCCAGGTCACCCAGTTCCTTCTGGATGGCCTTCATCTGTTCGTTGAGGTAGTACTCGCGCTGGCTCTTCTCCATCTGCGACTTCACGCGGCCGCGGATGCGCTTCTCCATCTGCTGCACGTCGATCTCGCCGTCGACCAGGCCGACCAGCATCTCCAGGCGGTCGCCTACGGCCAGCGTTTCCAGCAGGCGCTGCTTGTCGGCCAGGCGCACGCTGATGTGCGCGGCGATGGTGTCGGCCAGGCGCGCCGGCTCATCGATGCCCGACAGCGTCTGCAGCAGTTCCGGCGGCAGCTTGCGGTTGGTCTTGACGTACTGCTCGAACAGCGACATCAGCGAGCGGGCGATCGCCTCGACCTCGCGCGCTTCGCGCTCGTCGGTGGCGTCGATTTCCACCGCCTGCCCGTGCAGCGAGCCGTTGCGCTCGTCGACGTGGGTGACCTGCACGCGCGACAGGCCTTCGACCAGCACCTTGATGGTGCCGTCGGGCAGCTTCAGCAGCTGCAGCACCTGCGCCAGCGTACCGACCTGGTAGAGGTCGGCCGCATGCGGGTCATCGGTCTCGGCCGACTTCTGCGCCAGCAGCAGGATGCGCTTGTCCGATTCCATTGCCTGTTCGAGCGCGTGCATGGACTTGTCACGGCCGACGAACAGCGGGATGACCATGTGCGGGAACACCACTACGTCGCGCAGCGGCAGGACCGGCAGGTCGAGGGTTTCACTTGGGGAACGGGCCATGGGGGCTCCAGGGAAGGGGAAAACCGCCTCCGGGAGGGCATCTTCCGGAGACAAAAAAAGCCGATGGCCCCGTTATGGGGCCATCGGCTTTCAGATGCAAGGCATTCCTTGAAAATCCTTTCCAATCAACAACCTGGAAGGATCACTCGGCGCCTGCGGCCTTCTGTTCAGGGGCCGCCGGGGTCTGGTAGATCAGGTACGGCTCGGACTTGTGCTCGATCACCGACTCGTCCACCACCACCTTGCTGACGTTTTCCTGCGACGGCAGGTCGTACATGGTGTCCAGCAGGACCGATTCGACGATGGTGCGCAGGCCACGGGCACCGGTCTTGCGCTTGAGCGCCTTGCGGGCAATGGCCGACAACGCGTCCGGACGGAACTCCAGCTCGACGTTCTCCATCTCGAACAGCTTCTTGAACTGCTTGGTGATGGCGTTCTTCGGCTCGGTCAGGATCTTGATCAGGGCCGGCTCGTCCAGCTCCTCCAGGGTCGCCACCACCGGCAGGCGACCGACGAACTCGGGGATCAGGCCGAACTTGATCAGGTCTTCCGGCTCGACTTCGGCCAGCACCTTGCCCACTTCCTGCTTGCGCTCGCTGCTCTTCACCTTGGCGCCGAAGCCGATGCTGCCGACGTCGGTGGAACGGGCCTGGATCACCTTGTCCAGCCCGGCGAACGCGCCGCCGCAGATGAACAGGATGTTCTTGGTGTCCACCTGCAGGAATTCCTGCTGAGGATGCTTGCGGCCGCCCTGCGGCGGAACGCTGGCCACGGTGCCTTCGATCAGCTTCAGCAGGGCCTGCTGCACGCCTTCGCCGGACACATCGCGGGTGATCGACGGGTTCTCGCTCTTGCGCGAGATCTTGTCGATTTCATCGATGTAGACGATGCCCTGCTGCGCCTTCTCGACGTCGTAGTCGCACTTCTGCAGCAGCTTCTGGATGATGTTCTCCACATCCTCGCCCACGTAACCGGCTTCGGTCAGCGTGGTGGCGTCGGCCATGGTGAACGGCACGTTGAGCAGGCGGGCCAGGGTCTCGGCCAGCAGGGTCTTGCCCGAACCGGTCGGGCCGACCAGCAGGATGTTCGACTTCGCCAGTTCGACGTCGTCGTTCTTCTGCCGGCTCTCGATGCGCTTGTAGTGGTTGTACACGGCCACGGCCAGGGTGCGCTTGGCGCGGTTCTGGCCGATCACGTACTGGTCGAGCACCTCGAGGATCTCGCGCGGCTTCGGCAGCGAACTGCGCGCCGACTGCGCCTTTTCCTCAAGCTCCTCGCGGATGATGTCGTTGCACAGCTCCACGCACTCATCGCAGATGAACACGCTCGGACCCGCAATCAGCTTGCGCACTTCATGCTGGCTCTTGCCGCAGAAAGAGCAGTAGAGGATCTTGCCGGTGTCCGTGGAACGACCTTGGCGGTCTTCGCTCATGCTTCGCTTACCCAGTTACCCCACCCGCTGAACGGGGGTTCGATTCGAGAATAGCACAGGGCCGAGGGGACACCAGTCCCGCCCGACCCTGCAGGAACGGGGCCTCCATGGCCCCGTGAAGGCCGGTCAGCCGGCCTGGATCGACTCATCCGGACGACGCTCCAGGACCTGGTCGACCAGACCGTAGGCCTGCGCCTCGAAGGCGCTCTTGAAGTTGTCGCGCTCGGTATCGCGGGCGATCGTCTCCAGCGACTGGCCGGTGTGCTTGGCCAGCACCTCGTTCAGGCGCGAACGCAGGGTCAGGATCTCACGCGCGTGGATGTCGATGTCGGTGGCCTGGCCCTGGTAGCCGCCCAGCGGCTGGTGGATCATCACGCGCGAGTTCGGCAGCGCATAGCGCTTGCCGGCTTCACCCGCGGCCAGCAGCAGGGCGCCCATCGAGGCGGCCTGGCCGATGCAGGTGGTGCTCACATTCGGCTTGATGTACTGCATGGTGTCGTAGATCGCCATGCCGGCGGTGACCACGCCACCCGGCGAGTTGATGTAGATGTTGATGTCCTTTTCCGGGTTTTCCGATTCCAGGAACAGCAACTGCGCCACCACCACGTTGGCCATGTGATCGTCGATCGGGCCCACGAGGAAGATCAGGCGCTCCTTCAACAGGCGCGAATAGATGTCGTAGGCACGCTCGCCGCGGCTGGTCTGCTCGACCACCATCGGAACCAGGTTCAGGGCTTTGGTTCGGTTGTCCATTACGTGAGGTACCTATCTTGGGGGGCTACAACCCCGCGCCGGCAAAGGCGCGGGGCATCCGGTGATCCGCCCGGGCTTACTGGCGGATCGCGTCCTGGAACGACAGCTTCTCTTCGGTGTGCTGGGCACGCTCGGCGATCCAGTCGATCACCTGCTCTTCCATCACACGGTTCTGCAGGCCAGACATCAGCTGGGGGTCGTTGCGGTACATCTCAATGACCTGGTCCGGCTCTTCGTAGGTCGAAGCGATCAGACGCATCGTTTCGTTCAGGCGCTTGGCTTCCAGGCGCAGGTCGTTGATGCGGGCCACTTCACCGACCAGCAGGCCGACCAGCACGCGCTTGGCGGCGGCGTCCTTGAAGCCTTCGTGGGCGTCGGCCGGGATCTCGCCGACGTTCTGGCCGTTGCGGCGGATCTGCTCGACCTGCTGGGCCAGCATGGCGCGGGCTTCGTTCTCGACCAGGCGCGGCGGCATTTCCACCGAGGAATAGGCGGCGATCAGCTGCTCGCCCACTTCGCGGCGCAGGCGGTTCATCAGGGCGCCCTTCAGCTCGCGCTCCAGGTTGGCGCGGATGTCGCTGCGGAACTGCTCCACATCGCCACCCTTCACGCCGAAGCTCTTGATGAAGGCTTCGTCGACCGCCGGCACGACCGGCTCGGAGACTTCGGCAACCTTGACGGTGACCTGCACGGTCTTGCCGGCCAGCACCGGCACGCGCCAGTCAGCCGGGAACTCGACGTCCAGGGTCTTCTCTTCACCCTTGGCCAGGCCGACCAGGCCCTTTTCGATGGTTTCGAACATCATGCCCTGGCCGAGCACGATCGAACCCTTCTCGGTGCCTTCGGCCGGCAGGCGCTCTTCGCCGGCCTGCGACCAGGTTTCCACCGCGACCAGGTCACCGTCCTGCGCGCCACGGCTGACCGGGGCCCAGGTACGACGCTGGTTCTGCAGGTTCTCGATCATCTGGTCGATGTCGGCGTCGGTGATCTCGGCGCTGTGGCGCACCACGGTCAGCTTGCTGACGTCGATGTCGCCGAAGTCCGGCACCACTTCCACGGTGGCCACGAAGGAGAACTCACCCTCGTCGCCCTTGTCGATGCGCGGGCTGCCGACGATGCGCAGGTCGTGCTCGCGCACGGCCGCGTCGAAGGTTTCGCGCAGCAGGCCGTCCAGCGCCTCGCCACGGACCTGCGCGCCGAAGCGCTGCTCGATCACCTTGGCCGGCACCTTGCCCGGGCGGAAGCCCTTGATGCGGGTGGTACGGGCGATTTCGCCCAGGCGGCCGACGATGTGGCTCTGCAGACGCTCTTCCGGCAGCGAGAAGCTCAGGCGGCGTTCCAGATTGCCGGTGGATTCGATCGAAGCTTGCATGTTGACTCCTGCCACCGGTGGCCTACGCCCCCGGCTCGATGATTGGGATGAAACGGTTGTAAGGACACGGCGTCTGGGACGCGCCTGCTTGCCGCAGCCCTTTAGTTTCGCCCAATTTGGCCTGCACTGCCAGCGCGTGCCGGTCAAGGGGTGCAGCGGGCCCGATCTGGGCGGGGAGACAGGCCGGCACTGGTGCGAAAGGGGGGACTCGAACCCCCACGCCTTGCGGCACTGGAACCTAAATCCAGGGCGTCTACCAATTCCGCCACTTTCGCGTGGCCGGCACAGACCTTCATTGTCGCAGGCGGGGGCCGGAAGCGAAAGGTCTGCACAAAGCTGAATCTGCTGTCCCGGACGACCGGCAGCCGCCCGGGACGGCCCTGGATCAGGGTTTCAGGGGTGCGGCGGGCGCTGCGTCAGCCCCCTGCCCGTCCGCTGCGTCCACGTTGCGGATCTCGATGCCACCGCCATCGGTCCGGCGCAGCTGCACCGCTTCGGGCTGGGTCACGCCTTCAGTCGGCGCCGCCGGCTGCATCTCCATCGCCTCACCGACAGGAGGTGCGGGAACATGCTGCGCATCGGCATCGCGCTGCACGGTCTGCGCCGGGTCGCCCGGCGGGCTGCAGGCAGCGAGCGCCACCAGCGCGAGCGGAACCATCGCCCATGAAACGCGTCGGTTGATATCGGCCATCAGATTCTCCTTCATGCATGCGCCATCGGCGCGGAAGAACCATTGGGTGCGATGCAGGACACGAAGCGGTGAGAAGCAGCGCACAGCATTGAAAACACTGATGACGCGTATGACCCCGGTTTCATCACCGCTTCAGTAGATCCACGCCATGCGTAGATGCGGCCTCCGCCTTCTCCACCCATGGCGTGGATCTACCGGCTTAGCGACTTGGCGCACTCAGCCAGGCCACAGGCAAGAAAAAAGCCACTTGGCTGACCAAGTGGCTTTCGTCTGGTGGGCTGTCAAGGATTCGAACCTTGGACCTATTGATTAAGAGTCAACTGCTCTACCAACTGAGCTAACAGCCCGAAATCGGGGCGCGAATTATGACCCGATCCGCTCGGTGGGTGCAAGCACTTTTTTCAACATCGTTGAAACCAGCGCTGCGGTCCCGCTGCCGCTGCAGCGGCCCCGCCAGGCGGAGCGCTTCAGCGCGTGATCCATCGAAATGATGGGGTCACACTTATAAGAAAAAAGCCACCTGGCGTACCAGGTGGCTTCCGTCTTGGTGGGCCGTCAAGGATTCGAACCTTGGACCTATTGATTAAGAGTCAACTGCTCTACCAACTGAGCTAACGGCCCGTGAAACTCAGACGCACATTGTAGCGTGCGTTCTGTTTATTGCAATACCGTTTCGGCAGCGCCGATGCGGTTGAATCAGTGGGGTGGCTGAGGGGATTCGAACCCCCGACCACCGGAATCACAATCCGGTACTCTAACCAACTGAGCTACAGCCACCACTGAAACTTTCGCCCCACCGCCGCTACTGCCGACGCGGGAGCTTCAAACCTTTGCCTGGAGACTGTCACCGAAGTTCCGGTCCGCCGAAGCGAGTCCGATATTCTGGTGGAGTCTTTACGCTTTTGCAAGCACTTCTTCACATCCGTCGATGCGATCCCAGTGCCTCGCCAATGGCGCGCCCGACAGGAATCGAACCTGTAACCGCCGGCTTAGAAGGCCGGTGCTCTATCCAGTTGAGCTACGGGCGCCCGAACCGGAACGGCGTCCAATCCGACGTGATGTGGGATTGGTCGGGGTAGAGGGATTCGAACCCCCGACATCCTGCTCCCAAAGCAGGCGCGCTACCAGACTGCGCTATACCCCGGTCTTGCAATCCCCTCGGGCCAGGCCCGGGGAGCTGGTCATTGTGGCCAAGCGCATCATGAACTGTCAACGCGGCGATCCGGACCCGACGCGTGGCACGGCGCCACGCGCAGCCATCGGCTATGCTCCCGGTCATCGGCCGGATGGCCGTCCAGCCCCTCATTCGCACGGAGAACACGCATGCGCAGCGGCAACCCGGCTCTTTCCGAGTCGACCTTCCTCGACCTCGCCAGTGGCTCGGTGGTGACCAGCCCCGACCAGGTCATGACCCTCAACGGCACCGCCAACAAGACCGGCATCCTGCTGCTGCTGACCGTGCTGACCGCGGCGTTCGCCTGGAGCCAGTCGGTCGATGAGTACGGCCAGATTTCCGGCAGCGCGAGCCTGTACGCCATCGGCGGTGCAATCGGCGGCCTGGTGCTGGCGCTGATCACCATCTTCAAGAAGGAATGGTCGCCGGTCACCGCACCGATGTACGCGCTGGTCGAAGGCCTGTTCCTGGGCGCCGTCTCGGCCCTGTTCAACATGAAGTACCCGGGCATCGTATTCCAGGCCGTGCTGCTGACCTTCGGCACCCTGGCCGCGCTGCTGTTCGCGTACCGCAGCGGCATGATCAAGGCCACCGAGAACTTCAAGATGGGCGTGGTCGCCGCCACCGGCGGCATCGCCCTGCTCTACCTGGCCTCGTTCGTGCTCGGCTTCTTCAACATCGATGTGCCGGTGATCCACGACTCCAGCTGGTTGGGCATTGCTTTCAGCCTGTTCGTGGTGGTCGTCGCCGCGCTGAACCTGGTGCTGGATTTCGACTTCATCGAAACCGGCGTGGCCCAGCGCGCGCCGAAGTACATGGAGTGGTATGGCGCATTCGGCCTGATGGTGACCCTGGTCTGGCTGTATGTGGAGTTCCTGCGCCTGCTGTCGAAGATCCAGCAGCGCTGAGCCCCATCAGGTCGTAAACGACAAGCCGTGGTCCGAGAGGGCCACGGCTTCTTTTTTGGAACCCCACCCCATGTCCCACACCTTTCACAGCTATCGCCCGGCCGACGGCCACCGCCTGCCGCACGACCCGTTCAACGCCATCATCGGCCCACGACCGATCGGCTGGATTTCCAGCTGCGACGGCGAAGGAACATTGAACCTGGCGCCGTACAGCTTCTTCAATGCGTTCAACTACACCCCGCCGATCATCGGCTTCTCCAGCCAGGGCCGCAAAGACTCGCTGCGCAACATTGAAGCGACCGGTGAGTTCGCCTGGAACCTGGCGACCTTCGACCTGGCCGAAGCAATGAACGAAAGCTGTCGTGCGGTCGGGCCGGAGGTCGACGAGTTCGCCCTGGCCGGGCTGACGCCACTGGCCTCCACGCAGGTCGCGCCACCCCGCGTGGCACAGAGCCCGGTAAGCATGGAATGCCGCTGCACCCAGATCGTGCGCCTGCGCGATGCCGCCGGGCAGGACACCAACGGCTGGCTGGTGCTGGGCGAAGTGGTCGCAGTGCACATCGATACCCGTTTGCTGGTCGATGGCATCTACGACACCGCTGCAGCGGCGCCGATCCTGCGCGGCGGCGGCCCCGCCGACTACTTCCGCATCGGCGCCGAACAACGCTTCCGCATGTTCCGCCCGGCCTGAGTCTCAGGCCGCCGGCGCGCGTGCCAGCAGCGCCGGCAGCGACGAGGCCAGCAACGCGATGCCTGACGCCGTGAGCAGGCTCAGCACGACCTGCCGGAAACGCGCTTCGCTGATGCCGATGTAGACCCGCGCACCCAGCAGGGTCGGCGCCAGCATCGCCGGCGCCACGATGGCGAAGTACGGCAGCATCTGCCGCGTCACCAGTCCACTGCCAACATAGGTGGCCATGGTCACCGCCAGCATGGCCAGGTTGAAGTTCTGGATGACCGCGCGCTGCTCGTCCTTGCCGAAGCCGCGCAGCGTGCTCCACAACGTCGGCACCGGCCCGGCGAAGCCACCGATGCCACTGAGCACGCCACCGGCCATACCGGCAATGGCGTCACCCACGCGCCCTCCGATCGTGATCGGCGGCAACGAGCGCGCCATCAGCATCACCGGGCACCACAGCGCCAGGAAGCCGCCCAGCAAAGCCTTGAACCAGTCCATGTCCAGCTGCGGCAGCACCATCACGCCCAGCGGAATGCCGGCCAGCCCACCCAGCACGAAGGGCAGCAGCAGGCGCAGGTTGAAGCCACGGCGCACGGTGAACACCGCCACCAGCTGGCCGACCAGCGCGCCGAACACCGACAGTGTGGCCGCCAGTCGCGGCTCCAGCCCCCATGCCCAGAACGACATCGCCACCATGCCGAAGGCGAAGCCGGACAGCCCCTGCACGAACCCGGCAACGATCGCGCCAAGCGCGACCAGCAGATACACCGACTCCATCACCACCTCGGTTGCAACCGCGCGGCTACCCTGCCGCGCCCATCTGCGCAGCGTAGTGCGCTACAAGGTGCTCGACCAGCGCGCGCACTTTCGGCGCCAGCGCACGTGCATGCGGATACAGCGCGAAGTAGCGGCGCTGCCCGGCATGCCAGGCCGGCAGCACGCGGATCAAGCGGCCCGCGCGCAGGTCCTCCTGGACGGTCAGCGCAGTGAACAGGCTGATGCCCATTCCGGCCAGCGCGGCGGCATACAGCGCAGGCGTGGCATCCACGCGCAGGCGCTGGCCGGCCTCGATGCTCACGCAGGTACCGCGCGGCCCCTGCAGCTGCCAGGGCGGCATTGACGGCGTGGGACTGAATCCCAGCAGCGTATGTTGTTCGAGATCCGCAGCCTGCCGCGGCAGACCACGACGTGCCAGATAGGCCGGCGCGGCCACCAGGATGCGCGGGCAGCTGGCCAGTTCGCGCGCGACCAGCTGGCTGTCCGGCAACGAGGGCGCGATGCGCAGGGCCAGGTCGAAACCGCCCCCCACCACATCGACCAGTTGATCATCGGCTGACAGGTCCAGCGAGACCTGTGGGTTGCGCTGCAGGAACGACGGCAGCCACTGGGGCAGCTCCTGGCTGGCGACCACCTGCGGCACGCTGATGCGTACGGCGCCACTGGGCTGCGCCTGCCCGGCACGCGCGCGGTCATCCGCCTCCTGCAGACGATCGAGCAGCACGCCCGCCTCCCGGTAGTAATCGCGTCCGGCTTCGGTCAATGACAGCCGGCGGCTGTTTCGATCGAGCAGGCGTACCTGCAGGTGGTCTTCCAGTTGCCGCAGCTGCCGTGACATCGCCGAGTGGGTCGTGCCCAGGCGTTCTGCCGCAGCGGTGAAGCTGCCTGCGTCGACGATGGCGCGCAGCGCACGCAGGGCAGCGAAATGATCCATCAGCGAGCGGTTCCCCCTGGCAGGGCCCACGGCATGCGGGCCCTGCCAGCTTATCAAGCGCCGTCGCCGGCTTTGCGCACCGGCAGCGCCAGGATCGCATCGGTACTCAGAACGTCACCGAAGGCGTCCTCGATCTGCGCCAGCGAGGCCTCGTGCAGCACGCGATGATCCATGCGCTGGCCGCTGGCCAGATCCAGGTCGCGACTGGCGCTGGCATCGGACGACACGATCACCCGGTAGCCACGCGGTGCGGCGGCTGCATCGCGGGCCGCACCGGCCACGCAGGCATGGGTTTGCAGGCCGGTGACGATCAGCGTGTCGATGCCGGCGTCCTTCAGCACGGTGTCCAGCACGGCAGCCGAAGCACCAGCGAACACGCTGACGTTGTCCTTCTGCACCACGGTTTCGCCCTTGCGCGGCAGCAGGTCACGATGGAAGGCGGCGTTGACGCTGCCCTGCGCAAACAACGGCGCGCCGGCCGGCAGCACGTGTTGCACATGGATCACACGGATGCCATGCGCATCGGCGAACTCGACCACCCGCTTGGCCTGGCGCAGCGCCGCCATGCCATCGGGAATGACCATGCGGCCACCGGCAAAGCCCGGTGCAGCGCTGGCATCGAAGTATTCGTTCTGGAAGTCGATCACCAGCACGGCGGTCTTCGCGGCATCCAGCGAGGCCGCGACCGGCACGCCGGCCATGTCGCGGATGGTGGAATGGGACGGCTCGGCAGCGGCAACCGGGGCGGTGGCGGCCATGCCGATCAGGCTGGCCAGGCCGAAGGCGGTGAGGTTCATGGGAGGGTTCCTGTGTGGTGGGTGTGGGGGCACAGGATGCGTAGCGATTGGCGCACGGACCAGCCGTGCGGCGGTACATGATCTGTGCGGAAACCGCACAACCGATCATTCCGTCATCCACGCATGGCGTGGATATACCGGAAAACGCAACGGGGCGCCCGAAGGCGCCCCGTTGGGTTCCAACCGAGGTCGACCGGCCGCTTACAGGCGGGTGGCGATGGCCTTGGCGAAGCTCATGGTGGTACCGGTGCCGCCGAGGTCGCCGGTCAGCGAATCCTTGGCTTCCATCGTTGCGACGATGGCCTTGCGCAGGCGCTCGGCGTTTTCCGGCTGACCGATATGGTCCAGCATCTGCGCGGCTGCCAGCAGCAGCGCGCACGGATTGGCCTTGCCCTGGCCGGCGATGTCCGGCGCGGTGCCGTGCACGGCTTCGAAGATCGCCGCGTCCTTGCCGATGTTGGCACCCGGGGCCAGGCCCAGGCCGCCAACCAGGCCGGCGCACAGGTCGGAGATGATGTCGCCGAACAGGTTGGTGGTGACGATCACGTCGAACTGTTCCGGACGCATCACCAGCTGCATGCAGCAGTTGTCGACGATCATTTCCTGGAACTCGATGTCCGGGTACTGCGCGGCCACTTCACGGGCGACGTTCAGGAACAGGCCCGAGGTCGACTTGATGATGTTGGCCTTGTGCACGGCGGTGACCTTCTTGCGGCCGACGCTGCGGGCCAGCTCGAAGGCGTAGCGCACGATGCGCTCGGAACCCTTGCGGGTGATGCGGGTGCCGGAGAAGGCGGTCTCGCCGTCGGCCGACACTTCCTGGCCTTCGGCCAGGTACGCACCTTCGGTGTTCTCACGAACGGTGATCAGGTCGACGTTGTCGAAACGCGACTTGGTGTTCGGGAAGGTGTGGGCCGGACGCACGTTGGCGTACAGGTCGAAGTGGCGCCGCAGGCTGACGTTGATCGAGGTGAAGCCACCACCGACCGGGGTGGTCAGCGGGCTCTTCAGCGCGACCTTGTTGCGCGCGATCGATTCCAGGGTCACCGCCGGCATCAGGTCGCCGTGCTTTTCCAGGGCCACCAGGCCGGCGTCGGCGTCTTCGTACTCCAGGCCAGCGTTCAGCTGGTCGAGCACGAACAGGGTGGCGTCCATGATTTCCGGGCCAATGCCGTCGCCGCGGATGACCGTAATTTTCTGCGTCATTGATCGATGTTCCGAACAGGGGGAAAAACGCCGTCCGGACGTGCCCGGAAACGCCGGCGCAAAGGAAGTTTCACCGGCAATTATGCCTGAGCCGGGGCCGAGGTCCCAAATAGACCATGGTCCCAGTCCCCGGCTCAGGCAGAATTGCCCGCGCATTCCACCTTATCCCCGCGCCTGTCGGCGCGCCCCCTTGAACAACAAGGGGGCTCCAGGACTGTTGGATCGCGGGGCAGGCCCCCTCGCGGGCCCGGTAGTGGGGGGGGGGGGGGGGGCGCCCCCCCCCCGGCGGGGGGGGGGGGGGGGCGCGCCCCGGCCGGCCGAACCCCGGCCATGCCGGATTCAGGCGATGCCGGCCAGCGGCCGGCACTACCCCTCAGTGCTCGTGCGCTGCCGGGGCGGCGGCGCCGCCTTCGAGCTGGTCGAGGAAGTCGACCGCGCGGCGCAGGTGCGGGATCACGATCGAGCCGCCGACCACCAGGCCGACCGAGAAGGTCTCGAAGAACTCCTCGCGGGTCACCCCGGCGTCCTTGCACTGGGCCACGTGGTAGCTGATGCAGTCGTCGCAGCGCAGCACCATCGAGGCCACCAGGCCCAGCAGTTCCTTGGTCTTCACGTCCAGCGCGCCGGCCTGGTAGGTCTGCGTGTCCAGTGCGAAGAAGCGCCGCACCACCTGGTTCGGTTCGCCCAGGATGCGCTCGTTCATGCGCTTGCGGAAATCGGTGAACTCGGCGATGCGGTCCTTGCTGCCGTCGTCGGCCGCGCTCATGCCTGGCCCTGCCCGGCCAGCAGCGGCTCGAGCTTGCCTTCACGGTGCAGGGCCATCATGTCATCGTAACCGCCGACATGGACATCACCCACGAAGATCTGCGGCACGCTGGTCCGACGGGTCAGCGCCATCATCTTCTCGCGCTCGACCGGGTCCAGGTCGATGCGGACCTCGGTCCACTGCTGGCCCTTGCTCTTCAGGAAGTTCTTGGCGGCCACGCAATACGGGCAGACGGCGGTGGAATAGATGGTGATGGCGGGGGCACCGCCGGCGGTCTGGGCTGTCACGGGAAACTCCACGATGGATCGACGGTCTACATATGGTACCGGTGCGCTGGAATTTCCACGCCACCGACGCAACACTGTGGATTAACGAATGGTTGCCCCCTGCCCTGCCACGCTTGGCGCGCCCTGCCCGAGGATCTTCTGCTTGCGAGCCCTGCTGCTGACTACCGCCGTCACCCTGGCCCTGGCCATGCCGCTGGCCCAGGCCCAGGAGAAGCTGCCCGACATCGGTTCCTCGGCCGGCGAGCTTCTGACCCCGGCGCGCCAGGCCGAGTACGGCGCGATGATGCTGCGCGAGCTGCGCAACTACGGCTACCTGCTGGACGACCCGCTGGTGAACGACTGGTTGCAGACCATGGGCACCCGGCTTGGCTCCAACAGCGACCAGCCGCGCCAGCCCTACACCTTCTTCGTGATGAAGGACCGCCAGATCAACGCCTTCGCCACGCTGGGCGGCTACATCGGGGTCAATGCCGGCCTGGTGCTGACCGCCGAACGCGAGGACGAGGTGGCTGCAGTGCTGTCCCACGAAATCGCCCACGTCACCCAGCAGCACGTGCTGCGCGGGGTCGAGCGCGCCCAGCGCGACCAGATTCCGATCCTGCTGGGCATGCTGGCGGCGGTGGTGGCTGCCCAGGCCAGCAACAGCACCTCCTCGGGCAATGCGACCATGGCCGCGATCAGCTCGGGCATGGGCCTGATGCAGCAGCGGCAGATCAACTACACCCGCTCCAACGAATCGGAGGCCGACCGCCTCGGCATCCGCACCCTGTCGCGCAGCGGCTATGACGTGGACGCGATGGCCGGCTTCTTCGAGCGCATGTCGGCGGCGATGCGCGGCAACGAGGGCGGCTACAGCGTGCCCGAGTTCCTGCGCACCCACCCGGTCAACATCACCCGCATCAGCGAGGCCAAGGCCCGCGCCGAGCAGATGAAGAAGGACACGGTGCTGCTGACCACCAGCACCCCCAGCGGCGAGCGCAAGGAACGGGTGAATCCGGCCGACCCGGGCTTGGCCGAGCCGCTGCTGCGCGGAAACAACCCCCTGCTGCCCAGCAGCGTGCTGCGCATTCCGGTCGGCCAGCTGGCCCGTGGCGCCAGCGGCGACTTCGAGTGGGCACGCGAACGCCTGCGGGTGCTGAGCGCCGATTCCACCGCCGAGCTGGAGCGCGAATACGCAGATATGGCCAAGCGGCAGAAGGACGGCCTCAACGATGCACAGCGCTACGGCCAGGCGCTGGCGGTCATGCGCGGCGGCCGCAGCGGTGCCACGCAGGCCCGGCAGACCCTGGCCAGCCTGCTGCAGACCCGCCCGGACAACCTGTGGCTGGCACTGGGCCTGGGCGAGGCCGAATCGCGTGCCGGGCTGGGGGCGCAGGCCAACACCCGTTTCGAGCAGCTGCTGCGCGAGCACCCCAACAGCCGGCCCGTGGCCCTGACCTATGCCGAGATCCTGAACGAACAGGGCACCCGCGAGGCCGGCCAGCGCGCACAGGCCATGCTGCGGCCCCTGCTGTCGCAAAGTGGTAACGATCCGGTCTTCCAGCAGCGATACGCCCGTGCCAGCGAGCTGGCCGGTGACAGCGTGCGCGCCAGCGAGGCCTATGCCGAGGCCGCCTTCCTCAGCGGCCGCCCGGAGCAGTCGCTGATGCAGCTGCAGGCGCTCAAGCGCAACCCGGCGCTGGACTATGTGGGCCGGGCGCGGGTGGATGCGCGCATCGAGGCGATCACCCCCACCGTGCTGGAGCTGCGCCGCCAGGGCGTGCAGGACCCGGACCTGGACCGCCGCTGAGTGCTGCATGACCGGTCGATGGCAATCCCGACCGGTTCCGGCCAGGCAGTCACAAACATGTCATCAAACCGTAGTCTACTGGCACCACTCCAGTAACCGAGCCCTACGGTGTCCTCGTGCAGAAACGCATCCTGATCGTCGATGACGAGCCCGCGATCCGTGAAATGGTCGCCTTCGCCCTGCGCAAGGGCGATTACGAACCGGTCCACGCCGGCGACGCCCGCGAGGCCCAGACCGCGATCGCCGACCGCGTTCCCGACCTGATCCTGCTGGACTGGATGCTGCCCGGCACCAGCGGCCTGGATCTGGCCCGCCGCTGGCGCAAGGAGACGCTGACCCGCGAAGTGCCGATCATCATGCTGACCGCCCGCGGTGAAGAGAACGACCGCGTGGGTGGCCTGGAAGCCGGTGTCGACGACTACGTGGTCAAGCCGTTCTCGGCGCGCGAACTGCTGGCCCGCATCCGTGCGGTCATGCGCCGCGCCCGCGAGGACGACGAAGACGGCAGCGTGGCGGTGGGCCCGATCCGCATCGACGGCGCCGCCCATCGCGTGTTCGCCAACGACCAGCCGGTGCCGATCGGCCCGACCGAATACCGCCTGCTGCACTTCTTCATGACCCACCCCGAGCGCGTCTACACCCGCGCCCAGCTGCTGGACCATGTGTGGGGCGGCAGCGTGTACGTGGAGGAGCGCACCATCGACGTGCACATCCGCCGCCTGCGCAAGACGCTGGAACCGTTCAACGCCGAGAACATGGTGCAGACCGTGCGCGGCGCCGGCTACCGCTTCTCCACCGCCACCTGAGTCTCGTCGTGCCGGCGCCACGCACCCGCGGGTGCCGGCGCCGGCAACTCTGCTATAACCCTCGGTTCACCCCAGTGAACCGCCGCACCTCAACGACGAGATCGCAATGCCCCGCCACATCCGCTCTGCCTGGTTGAAGACCCTGGCCACCGTTGCCGCGGTACTGCTGTTCTCCGGACTGGTGGGGTGGTTCACGGGTCACCTGTGGTTGTGCATCGCACTGGGCGCGCTGGCCACCCTGGCCTGGCATTACTGGCGGCTGCGCAGCGTGCTGCGCCGGCTGACCGCGCGCCAGCGCTGGGACACCGCCGAGGAAGGCACCGGCGTCTGGAACGAGCTGGACCGCCTGCTGTACCGCAACCAGGTGGAAATGCGCGTTCGCAAGCGCCGCCTGCTCGACATGCTGCGCAGCTACCGCGCCGCCGCCGCCGCGCTGCCCGACGCCGTGGTGGTGCTGGACCGCAACAGCCAGCGCGTGCAGTGGTTCAACGAAGCGGCCACCGCCCTGCTCGGCCTGCATCATCCGGGCGACCTCGGCGAGGCCCTGGTCGAACGCCTGCAGCCGATGCCGCTTGCCCACTGGCTGGCCGGCGGCCGCAATGCCGAGCCGATCCTGGACGTGCCCTCGCCGGTCGATCCGGCGATCCGCCTGAACCTGCGCCTGATCCCCTATTCGTCGGACTACTGGCTGCTGATCGCCCGCGACGTCAGCAAGCTGCTGCGCCTGGAACAGGTGCGCCGCGACTTCGTCGCCAACGTTTCACACGAACTGCGCACGCCGCTCACCGTGGTCCACGGCTACCTGGACATGATGGACCCGGAGGATTTCCCGGGAACCGGACCGATGCTGGAAGAAATGCGCAAGCAGAGCCAGCGCATGGCCCAGCTGGTGGAAGACCTGCTGACCCTGTCGCGGCTGGAATCGCAGGAACACAGCGAGGAAGAGACCGTGGCCATGCAGCCGATGCTGGCCACGCTGCGCCGCGAGGCCGAAGCGCACAGCCAGGGCCGCCACCAGATCAGCATCGACGATCAGGCCGGCGTCGACCTGCAGGGCTCCACCAAGGAACTGCACAGCGCCTTCTCCAACCTGGTGACCAATGCGGTGCGCTATACCCCGGCCGGTGGCCGCATCGCGGTGGAATTCCGCCGCGAAGGCGACGGCGCGGTGCTGGCGGTGCGCGATTCCGGTTACGGCATCCCGGCCACCCACCTGCCGCGCCTGACCGAACGTTTCTACCGTGTCTCCAGCAGCCGTTCCCGCGAAAGCGGCGGTACCGGCCTGGGCCTGTCCATCGTCAAGCACATCCTCGGCCTGCACCACGCGCGGCTGGAGATTGAAAGCGAGGTCGGCAAGGGCTCGGTGTTTTCCTGCCATTTCGATGCCGACCACGTGCGCCCGCGCGAGTCCGCCCCCCTGACTTCCATCGAAGAATGACGCCATGAGCAGCCTCGGATCCCTCCCCCTCCCCGTGAGCCCGGACAACGATCCGTTGCGCGACCCGGCGCTCTACATCAACCGCGAACTGTCGCAGCTGGATTTCAACTTCCGCGTGCTGGCCCAGGCGATGGATCCGCAGGTGCCGCTGCTGGAGCGCCTGCGTTTCATGTGCATCTCCTGCACCAACCTGGACGAGTTCTTCGAGATCCGTGCCGCCGCCGTCCGCCACGCGCAGGAGTTCGGCCTGCCGCCGGCACCGGACGGGATGAGCCCGCAGGCCATCCTCAACGCCATCCACGACCGTGCCGCCGAACTGGTGGACCAGCAGTACCGCTGCTGGAACGAGACGCTGCGCCCTGCACTGATGGAGGCCGGCATCGGCGTACTCGGCCGGCATTCGTGGAACCACCGCCAGAAGCGCTGGCTGCGCGCGTACTTCCGCAACGAGATCATGCCGGTGCTGTCGCCGCTGGGCCTGGACCCGGTGCACCCGTTCCCGAAGATCCTCAACAAGTCGCTGAACATCGTGGTGGTGCTGAAGGGCACCGACGCGTTCGGCCGCGCCGGCCATCTGGCCATCGTGCGTGCGCCGCGCTCGCTGCCGCGCATCATCCAGCTGCCGGAGAAGCTCGGCGGATCGCAGAACTTCGTGTTCCTGTCGTCGGTGCTGTCCACCTTCGTCGATGAGCTGTTCCCGGGCATGGAAGTCCAGGGTGCCTACCAGTTCCGCGTTACCCGCAATTCCGAGCTGGTGGTGGACGAGGAGGAAGTGGAGAACCTGGCGCTGGCACTGCGCGACGAACTGGTCGATCGCGGCTACCGGCCGGCGGTGCGGCTGGAAATCGCGCAGGACATGCCGCGCGAGATCGTGCGCACCCTGCTGCAGAACTTCGGCCTGACCGAGAACGCGGTGTACCGCATCGACGGCCCGGTCAACCTCAACCGCATCATCCAGCTGTACGACCTGATCGCACAGCCGGACCTGAAGTACCCGCCGATGACCCCGCGCACACTGCGCGACAGCGACGGCATCTTCGAGACAGCCTCGCGCCAGGACCTGCTGCTGCACCACCCGTTCGATGCCTTCACCGCGGTGCTGGACCTGATCCGGCAGGCGGCGGTCGATCCCAACGTGCTGGCGATCAAGCAGACCCTGTACCGCACCGGCAAGGACTCGCTCATTGTCGACGCGCTGATCCAGGCCGCACGCAACGGCAAGGACGTGACCGTGGTGGTCGAGCTGCGCGCGCGCTTCGACGAGGAGGCCAACCTGGGCCTGGCCGATCGCCTGCAGGAGGCCGGCGTGCAGGTGGTGTACGGCGTGGTCGGCTACAAGACCCACGCCAAGATGCTGCTGATCGTGCGCCGCGAGGGCCGCAAGCTGCGCCGCTACGTGCACCTGGGCACCGGCAACTACCACAGCGGCACCGCCCGCGCGTACACCGACATCAGCCTGATCACCGCCGATGCGGACATCGGCAACGACGTGCACCTGCTGTTCCAGCAGCTGTCCGGGCTGGCGTCGAAGATGAAGCTCAAGCGCCTGCTGCAGTCGCCCTTCACCCTGCACACCGGCATCCTCGGCCGCATCGAGCGCGAAACGCGCATCGCCGCCGCCGGCCGCCCGGCGCGGATCATCGCCAAGATGAACGCTCTGAACGAACCGCAGGTGGTGCGCGCGCTGTACGCCGCTTCGCAGGCGGGCGTGCAGATCGACCTGATCATCCGCGGCGCCTGCACCCTGCGCCCGGGCGTACCGGGCATCTCGGACAACATCCGCGTGCGTTCGATCGTCGGCCGCTTCCTGGAGCACAGCCGCGTCTACTGGTTCGGCAACGACGGCGCACCGGAGATGTACTGCGCCAGCGCCGACTGGCTGGAACGCAACCTGCTGCGCCGGGTGGAAACCTGCTTCCCGATCCTGGACCCGGAGCTGGCCAAGCGCGTCTACCGCGAAGTCCTGCAGAACTACCTGGACGACAACCTCAACGCCTGGGAACTGGATGCCGACGGCATCTACCACAAGCGTGCGCCGGCCCACGACGAAGCCCCGCACTCTGCGCAGATGGCATTGATGCAGGGTCTCTGACCTGGTGTGTCGACCAAGGTCGACACCCACCATCAGATCGCAGAGAACTGTCGAAGGCGGGGTGGGTCCGGTGGCAGGGGTGTGAGCCGCATGGGCCCGAGGCATGCCTCGGGCGGGTTGGGCAGGACGCCCAACCCCGGTCTTGCCGTGTGCGCAGGACTGCGCACACGAGCAAGCGGCGACCAAGCCCCCATGGGTGAGGGCGCTTTGCTTGCGAAGCACTGCTTCGCGAGCGCCCGAACGCCCAGCCGCCAGCGGCTGGGCCGGCCTGGGGGTTCACGGCGTCCCCTGCCATCGGACCCACCCCGCCATCCCACGGATAGCCCGCTGTTGCTGTTGCCGTTGCTCTGGCCTCTGCAGGTGCAGGGCGCAGCCCTGCCGCACTCCCTCTTCCAAAATGTGAAGGCCACGCGGTGACGAGCACACCGCCCCTTCGGCTAACATTCGCCCATGCCGCATACCACCACGACTCCGCCCGCATTGCAGGATGGCGACCTGCTGGCCGCCATCGACCTTGGCTCCAACAGTTTCCACATGGTCATCGCGCGCTACACGCTCGGCCAGCTGCGGGTGATCGACCGCCTGCGCGAGACGGTGCGCATGGCCGACGGCCTGGATGGCAAAGGTGGCCTCTCCGCCGCTGCACGGCAGCGCGCGCTGGAATGCCTGGCCCGTTTCGGCCAGCGCATCCGCAATGTGCCGCCGCACCGGGTACGCGCATTGGCCACCAACACCGTACGCCAGCTGCGCTCGCCGCAGTCGTTCCTGGTCCCGGCCGAAACCGCGCTGGGGCATGCCATTGAAGTGGTCAGCGGCCGCGAAGAAGCACGCCTGATCTACCTCGGCGTGGCCCACGCGCAACCGCCCAAACCCGGCCAGCGCCGCCTGGTCATCGACATTGGCGGTGGCTCCACCGAGTTCATCATCGGCATGGGCATGCAGACCCTGGAGCGCGAGAGCCTGCAGGCCGGCTGCATCGCCAGCACCCGCCGCTTCTTCCCGGGTGGCAAGCTGAGCAAGAAGCGCTGGAAGGATGCGCTGGCCGAGATCGGCCGCGAGTTCCAGCCCTTCGCCAGCAAGTACCGCGCACTGGGCTGGCAGGAAGCCCTCGGCTCCTCGGGCACGCACAAGGCGATCAGCGAGATCTGCGCAACGATGAAGCTGAGCAAGGGCGCGATCACCGCCGAGGCCCTGCCCCAACTGCGCGACGAACTGCTGAAGGCCAAGAAGATCGACGACATCCAGTTGCCGGGCCTGTCCAGCGACCGCCGCCCGATCATTGCCGGCGGCATCCTGGTGCTGGAGGCCGCCTTCCAGGCACTGGGCCTGCAGAAACTGCTGGTCAGCAAGGCGGCGATGCGCGAAGGCATCCTGTACGACATCGTCGGCCGCGCCGGTGAGAACGACCTGCGTGACGAATCGGTGGCCGCGCTCAGCCAGCGCTACGGCATCGACACGGTACAGGCCGACCGCGTGCAGGACACCGCGCTGTCGCTGCTGGAGCAGGTGCAGGAGCGCTGGAAGCTCGACGCCGACGACGCACGCATGCTCGGCTGGGCCGCGCGCCTGCACGAACTGGGCCTGATGATTGCCCACAGCGGCTACCACGTGCATGGCAGCTACGTGCTGGAGCACTCGGACATCGCCGGCTTCTCGCGGCAGGAGCAGCAGATGCTGGCGGCACTGGTACGCAGTCATCGCCGCAGCGTGACCAAGACCGCCTTCGACCCCCTGCCCGAGCGCCTGCTGCTGACTGCACGCCGGCTGGCCGCCCTGCTGCGCCTGGCGGTACTGCTCAACCGTGCCCACGAGGACGATCCGCTGCCGGCATTGGAACTGACCGCCGACGACAACCGCCTGTCGCTGATCGTGCCGCAGGCCTTCATCGACGCCCGCCCGCTGCTCCGCGCCGACCTGATCGGTGAGACCGACGGCCTCGCCGGCCTGGGCATCCAGTTCCGTCCGTTCGTGGCCTGATCCCTACTGCCAGAGCGGCGCGTCAGAACGCGTCGCCTTAGGCCTCCTCCGCGCGTGTTCGACAAGCTGTTGAAGCTCTACGACCACGGCCCTTCGGGGCCGTGGTTTTTTTCTGTTTCCGCGCAGGTTGTCGCTCCCTGCAATTGCCATGACGCTTTCAGTCCAGAGTCGAGGCGAGGATGCTTCGTCCGTCGCTCCCACGTCGATCAGATCAATCGATTGATTCACTTCCGGTTTGTGCGGAAGCGTCATGCCGTGCCATGGCGATTTCGTCCATTTCCCATACCTCTCCCCCTCCTCCTTCACTAGGTTCGAACAACCACCGCCTGCGGTGGCGTTGGCGCAGCCCGCTTGGCCGCGCACCGAAGACTTCGAAGACTGAGAGAGAGAGAGAGACCCATGACCATCCGTATTCCCGAACTCGGGTTGGCGATCCGTCGTGCACTTGCGATGACGGCAACCACTGCCCTGGCGGCTCCTGCCTTCGCGCAGCAGGCCCCCGAAGCCACCACGCTGGACCGCATCGAGATCACCGGCTCACGCATCCGCCAGGTCGACCTGGAAACCGCACAGCCGGTGCTGACCGTCAGCCGCGCCGACATCGAGCGACAGGGCTTCAACTCCGTTGCCGACATCCTGCAGAACCTTACTGCGACCGGCAGTCCGGCATTGAGCCGCGCCAGCCCACTGAGCGCCGGCGAAGCCGCCGGCGGCAGCTACGTGGACATGCGCGGCCTCGGTGCGCAGCGCACCCTGGTGCTGGTCAACGGCAAGCGGCTGGGCATGACCACCAGCGGATACCAGGACATTTCCAGCATTCCCGCCGCTGCGGTGGAACGCATGGAAGTGCTCAAGGACGGTGCCTCGGCCATCTACGGGTCCGATGCGATGGCCGGCGTGGTGAACATCATCACCCGCCGCAACGTCGAAGGCGTCACCGCCAACGTCTATCACGGCCAATACAGTGAAGGCGACGGCGCACGCACCCAGTACGACGTGGTTGCCGGCTGGTCCAATGACCGTGCTTCCATCAGCATTGCTGCCGAACATGTCGAAGAAAAGGGCGTCTGGGCCAGGGACCGTGGCTTCAGTGCCTATACCTATACCGACCGCCACGCGGATGACGGCTGGACCACGGTCGGCCAGTGGGGCCGCATCACCGGCTTCAAGGGCCCCGGCTGCAGCAACAGCCGGGGCTGCAGCTATTCGCTCGACCGTGGCAGCCTGCCGGGTGGACCGGACAGCTTCCACCTCAGCGACAACACACCATTCACCGGTGATGTCAGCAACAGCAACGAGCAGATGCATCTGCAGACGCCGATCAAGCGCGATTCGATCTTCGTCGATGCGCGCGTGGATCTGAACGACCAGGTCCGTTTCAACACGCAGCTGGCCTACAACCGGCGCACCACCACGCGCCAGATCGCCGGCTACCCCTTCCAGTCCGGCCCAGCCGGCATCACCCCGATGTCCGCCGACAGCTGGTTCAACCCGTTCGGCAGCCACCACGGCTACGACACGCCCAGTGATGTGCATTGGAACCGCCGTACCTGGGAAATTCCTCGCGTCAGCACCAGCGATCTGACCACCTGGCAGGCCGTCGCGGCATTCGAGGGCAACTTCGAATTCGGCGGTCGCGACTTCGACTGGGAAGCGGGCTACCAGTACAACCGCAGTGAGCTGACCCAACGTGCCACCGGCAACCTGCACAAACAGCGCGTGGCCGATGCCACCGGCCCCTCGTTCTTCAACCCGGAAACCGGCAGGGTTGAATGTGGCACCCCGGAAGCACCGATTGCCGGCTGCAAGCCGTGGAATCCGCTGGTTCCGGAGGGCCAGAATGATCCTTATGGGCTGACCGGCAATCCCGAACTGCAGGAGTGGCTGTTCCCGGAAGAACTCACCCGCGGGCGCACCACCACCCGCAATCTGTTCGCCAACCTCAGCGGCAGCCTGGCCACTCTGCCGGCAGGTGAACTCGGCTTCGCAGTGGGCGCGGAGAGCCGTCGTGAGGACGGTCGCTTCATCCCCGACCCGCTGGCGCAGACCGGTGCCACCACCAACCTGGCAGCCGGCCCGACCGGCGGCAGCTACCGTGTCGACGAAGCCTACCTGGAGCTGAGCGTGCCGGTGCTGCGCGACCTCGCCGGTGCCCGCGAGCTGACCCTCAACGCGGCCACGCGGTACTCGGACTACTCCACCTTCGGCGGAACCCTCAACAGCAAGTTCGGCGTCACCTGGAAGCCCATCGATCAGCTGCTGGTCCGCGGCACCTGGGCCCAGGGCTTCCGCGCGCCAACCATCGCCAACCTTTACGGCGGCGGCTCGGAGACGTTCACCACCGGCTTCCGCGACCCCTGCGACACGGTCTACGGTGCAGCGGCCAGCAGTCCTGAAGTGCGCGCGCGCTGCGCCGCCGACATCGCCAATGCCGACACCTACCGCCAGCTCGGCCAGGGCAATGAACCCATCACCGGTAGCAGTGGACAGACGCCCCTGCCCTTCACCAACGGCTCCAATCCGGACCTGCAGCCGGAAACCTCGACCAGCCGCACGCTGGGCCTGGTCTGGAGCCCGACGTTTGCCGAAGGGCTGAACATCGCTTTGGACTGGTGGAGGATCCGCATCGACAACACCATCGTTTCCGATCATCCCAATGACATCCTCCGCGACTGCTACGAGCTGGGCATCGCCGAGCGCTGCGGCAGCTTCACCCGCGATCCGGAGCTGGGCATTGTCAACAAGCTCAACTACGGCAACCGCAACAGCGGCTTCCGCCAGGCGGAAGGCTATGACCTGGAGATTGGCCACAAGGTCGAAACCCGCTGGGGCACGTTGAGCGCCGACTGGAAGACCACCTATGTGGTCAACGCCGAAGAGAAGACCACCAACGAAGCCGGCGTACCGGCCATCCCCAGCAACGGCATCGCCACCAACGGCGGCATCGGCTTCCGCGTTCGCTCCAACGCATCGCTGGGCTGGGAGCATGGCAATCTCGGCCTGACCTGGGGACTGCGCTACTTCTCCGCGGTCAAGGAACGCTGCCTGGGCGCGGAGGATTATCCGAACGAGTGTTCCCACCCCGGCCAGCGCGCGCCGTGGTTCAGCGGTACGCGCGACTACAACCGTCGTGGATCGGTCACCTTCCATGACGTGCAGGCGCGCTACAACCTGCCATGGGACGCCACCGTTTCGATCGGTGCCAACAACGTGTTCGGCCGCCAGGGGCCGGTCATGTACAGCCAGCCGAGTTCCAACTTTTCCTATTACGGCGGCTTCGACATCGGCCGTTTCATCTATATGAAATACCAGCAGCGCTTCTGATCCACGCACCAAACACGGTGCCCACCATGGCCCCTCGGGGCCGTGGTGGCGAGGGCCCCCGACCGCGTCATCTACTGGTCGCAAAGCGGTCATATCGGCTACATCGCCAGACCCGAGCATGCCGGAAACCCGGAGGCCCGCCATGCGCTATGCCATCGTCACCGAGACCTATCCGCCGGAAGTTAACGGCGTTGCCCTCACCGTGCAGGGACTGGAGCAGGGACTGCGCAACGCCGGCCATGAGATCGACCTGATCCGGCCCCGCCAGGCCAACGAAGCGTTGGACTCCGCCCCGGGCACCCTGTTGGTTCCCGGCGCCGCCCTTCCGCGCTACCCCGGCCTGCGCTTCGGCATGCCGGCACCGATCCGGCTCGGCCGCCATTGGCAGCAGCAACGCCCGGATGCCGTCTATGTCGCCACCGAAGGCCCACTGGGCTGGTCGGCGGTGCGCACCGCACGGCGCCTCGGCATCCCGGTGGCCAGCGGCTTCCACACCCGCTTCGACGAGTACCTGCCCGATTACGGCGTGGCCTGGCTGCAGGCCGCCGCGATGCGCTGGATGCGCCGCTTCCACAACCAGGCCGATGCGACGCTGGTACCCACCCGCGAACTGCAGCAGTTCCTCGGCGAACAGGGTTTCGAACGCGTACGCCTGCTGGCACGTGCGGTCGACAGCCAGCAGTTCGATCCGAGCCGCCGTGACCCTGCGCTGCGCGAGGAGTGGGGCGTGGACGGCAACGGCCTGGTGGCGATCTACGTCGGCCGAATCGCCGCCGAGAAGAACCTCGGCCTGGCGGTGAAAGCATTCCGCCGGCTGCAGCAGATCCGTCCCAAGGCGCGCTTCGTGTGGGTGGGCGATGGCCCGGCCCGCGAAAAACTGGCGCACGAGAATCCCGACTTCATCTTCTGCGGCATCCAGCGTGGCGAAGCCCTTGCACGTCATTTCGCCAGCGGCGATCTGTTCCTGTTCCCCAGCCGCAGCGAGACCTTCGGCAACGTGACCCTTGAAAGCATGGCCAGTGGCGTGGCAACGGTGGCCTTCGACTACGGCGCTGCGCGCGAGTACCTGCGCAATGGCGAGAATGGCGCCGCAGTGGACAACGATGAGCAGTTCATCGAAGCGGCCGTGCAACTGGCCGCGGATGACGCACAGCGCCACGTGCTGGGCAACAACGCCGCACGCGCCATGAAGCGTCTGCATCCGCAGCAGGTGGTGGCGGAGTTCGACGCCCTGCTGGCCGAACTGGCCCAGTCGCGGAGGACCGGCCATGCGCACAACGCGGCTTGAACTGCTTGCCGACCGCGAGGCACGCCTGTGCCGGCGGGCCAACCACTACTGCCGACGTCGCCGCGTGCGCCGCCTGTTCGCGGTCATCAGCCGGCTCGGTGATGGTGTGTTCTGGTATGTGCTGATGGGCGCGCTGGTGCTGCTTGATGGCTTCGACGGCCTGCGCGCATCCGTGCACATGGCCGCCACCGGCCTGGCCGCGCTGTTGCTGTACAAGGGCCTCAAGCGCTGGACCCGGCGACCGCGCCCGTATGCCGCCGACCTGCGCATCCGCGCCTGGGTGGCACCGTTGGACGAGTTCAGCTTCCCTTCCGGGCATACCCTGCACGCAGTGTCGTTCACCATCGTGGCGCTGGCCTACTACCCGTGGCTGGCGCCACTGCTGGTGCCGTTCACGGCGGGCGTGGCGCTGTCGCGGGTGGTACTGGGCCTGCACTACCCGTCCGACGTGCTGGCCGCCACCGGCATCGCCATCGGGCTGGCCTCGGCCAGCCTGGCCTGGTTGCCGTTGCCGGTGTAGCCCCCGGGGGCAGATCCCTTCTCCTTTGGAGAGGGTTCTGGCCCCACGATGCCGGCGTCGCTGCCGTCATCGTTGATGCCCTAGAATGCCCGCATGACCACGCTGTTCATTTCCGACCTGCACCTGGACCCCAGCCGTCCGGAGATCACCGATCTGTTCCTGCGCTTCCTGCGCGAGCAGGCACCCGGCGCCGATGCGCTGTACATCCTCGGCGACCTGTTCGAAGCCTGGATCGGCGACGACACGCCCTCGCCCGCCGCCGATGCGGTGGCCGATGCACTGAAGGTACTGTCCGACAGTGGCGTGCCGGTGTACTTCATCCGCGGCAACCGTGACTTCCTGCTTGGCGAGGACTACGCGCGTCGCGCCGGCCTGCGCATCCTGCCCGACCCGTGCATGATCGACCTCTACGGTCGCCCGGTGCTGCTGCAGCACGGTGACCTGCTGTGCACCGATGACATTCCTTACCAGCAGTTCCGTGCACAGACCCGTGACCCGGTGTTCCAGGCACAGTTCCTGTCACAGCCGCTGGCCGCGCGTATCGCCTTCGCGCAGAAGGCGCGCGAAGCCAGCCAGGCCCGCCAGTCGGAAATGAAGCAGGGTGATCGCGCGCAGTTCGAGACCGTCACCGACGTGGCTCTGTCCGAAGTCGATGCCACCTTCGTGCGCCATGGCGTGGACACCATGATCCATGGCCACACCCATCGTCCGGCGATCCACTCGCTGCAGGCGGGTGGTCGCGCCTGCACCCGCATCGTACTGGGCGACTGGTACGAGCAGGGTTCGGTGCTGCGCGTGGACGCCAGCGGCTGGTCGCTGGATACCCTCGCCCGCGGGTAATTCCCGCTGGCAGGAAATCCGCGGCCGCGCAAGGCGGCCGCGGACCGTACGGACTCAGCGGAAGGCCGCGATGGTGGCCTTGGTGTTGACCAGCACGCGTTGGTTGTCGGCGGTACTGGCGTTGCCCATCGGGATGCCGTTGTAGCTGATGTTCGGGTTGGACCAGTAGTTCAGGCGCGGGCAGCTGCGGGTGCAGTTGTAGGCCATGATCGTGCGCCAGCCGGTGCCGGTGGCCGGTTCATAGCGGTAGCCGTGGCCATAGGCGTAGGGCGAGGTGCTGGAGTCGGTGGCGATGTCATGCCGCGCGCTCTGCAGGTGGCCGATCTCGTGCGCGAAGGAGTAGTAGCCGGTCGCGCAATCCCAGTACACCGCGGCGAACGCGGTCGATGCGGTCGAGCCGATGCCCGAAGCGAGGCCACAATAGGCGCTGTTGTTGATCAGCAGTACGCCCACATCGGCCGCCGTGTTGTTGCGGCTGGTATGGATGCTGTCCATGTAACCGTCACTGGTGCCACGGAAGCGCGCCAGGTCGGTATCGAAGCTGCCGGACTCGGTGTAGCTGGTGGTCTCGTAACCGGCCAGCTGCATGGTGATGCCGACGTTGCTGTTGACGTAGCCCTGGTTGGACTCGGCCACTGCCAGCTGAACCAGCGATTGCATGTTGCCGCCATAGGCGGTGACAGCAGCGTTGGTCGCCACCACCAGCACGCGGATCGTCGCCGGCGTGCCGGACGAGGCCTGCGCGATGCCGATGTGGTCGTTGTCGACCATCGGGATCTTCGGCAGCTGGTTGTAGTCAGCCGGGTGATCGGCCGGCATCCGCGATTCGTCCACTTCCACCAGCACGTGGCGGTTGCCCAGCGGACGCAGGCGATAGAGCTTGCCGTCCTTGCGGATCGAACCGGTGATGGTGTCGCCCGAACGCACCAGGATCAGCGAATTGCCCGGATCGTCCTGGCCGTTGGAGGTGGCCGCGGTCAGCCGGTCGGACGGCGAACGGAACTGGCCGTACCAGATGCTGCCGCCGTCGGGCAGCGCTTCGACCTTGCTGCGCACCGCCTGCACGCGCTTGCCGAGCAGCTCGAATTCCAGCTGCGGCTGCGCGGTGGCCGCCGCGTCGACACGCACTTCCTGCACCGTCGCCGTGGACGGGGTGGCCAGCAGCTTGCCCAGGGCAGGCTCACTGTTTGCCGATGCGCGGCTGATGACCGTTACCGGTTCGAACAACGGTGCCGCATGCGCGGCCGCTGCCACCGACAAACCCAACACGAGGCCACCTGCCGCTTTGCCAATCGATCTGGACAACATTGCGTCGCTCCTTGAATGATGTGAACAGCGTTGATGCAGCACGCCCGGTTTGCCGGGTTTGGCCATATGGCCTGCGCGGGTCGTGTGAATTCAATAGAAGATGGGAATGAAAATCAGGAACTGTGATCGACCGCATCTGCGTTCAGTGAGGTCAATAGCGTCACTACACTTCGCCAATACACCGCTTTCGCGCTACCGTGACGCAGCCACGACGGGGAATGCACATGGCACCATCGCAGGACACGGACGAAGATGTCGGCTTGCTGCGGATCGGCCTGTTCTTCGACGGCACCCGCAACAACGCACACAACCTGGCGCGCGGTCGCCCGCAGGTCCCGCAGCCGCGGCCGGCGCAGCTGCGGGCCGATGATGATTCGACCTACCAGAGCCGGCTGACCAGCAGCTACGACAACGGCCTGACCAACATCGCGCGCCTGCAGCAGCTGTATCCCGACAGCCGCCGTGATGCGGTGGCCGCCCCCTCGTTGTCGATCTATGTCGAAGGCGTGGGTACCCGCGATGATGCCGACGACGATCTGATCGGGCTGGCCTTCGGAGTCGGTGCCAGCGGCGTGCGGGCGAAAGTGCAGCGCGCGCTGCAGGTGCTGCTGCCGACCGCACTGGCGGAACTGTCCACGCGCTGGCAGCGACCGCTGCAGGGTGTGCAGCTGGACCTGTTCGGTTATTCACGCGGTGCTGCTGCCGCACGTGACATCGCCAACCAACTGCAGGGCTGGAACAGCGTGCGCTGGCGCCAACTGCTGCAGACCGCCGGCCTGTCCTGCACTGCGAACTTCGCCCCCGCCACACCGGTGCTGCGCTTCATCGGACTGTTCGACACCGTAGTCGCAGTCAATGGTGGCCGCGCCGACGAGCAGCCGCAACTGGCTCTGCGCAGTGGCATCGCACGCCACGTCGTGCAGCTCACCGCGCGTGATGAACATCGCCAGCACTATGCGCTGACCAGCGTGGCACCGCCGTTCACCGAGATCGCGCTGCCCGGCGTGCATGCCAACATCGGTGGTGGCTACAACCAGCTGGAGGAAGGCCCCAAGCTGCTCAGTCGTCCACGCCGGCAACAGCTGCGTCGGCCAGCAGTGGCTGACTACCAGACGCCACCGCTGGCCCTGCTGCAGGCGACCACGGCCTACGCTGAAACGCAGGCCGATGCCGAGCGCTGGCGGCAACAGCTGGGCGTTGGGGAAAAAGAGATCTGGGTGGATGTCTGGCACCAATGGCAGCAGCAGCGCCGTGCCGGCAGCCGCAGCGTGCTGCTGTCACCGGTGCTGTATGTGACCGCTGCAGTAGTGCTGCGCCGGAGGATCGACTGGCGCTACCAGCTGATCGCACTGCAGGTGATGCAGCAGCAGGCCATCAATGCCGGCGTGCAATGGACCGCCAATGCCGCCGAAGTTCCCGGGTGGGAGCTGCCGTCGGCCCTGCAGCCGATCGCACGGCGGCTGGTCGACGGACAGGCACTGACCCAGACCCAGGAAATGCTGCTGCGCCGCCGCTACCTGATGCAGTCGGCACACTGGAATTTCGATGCGCTGGGCGACACCGCACTGACCTACGCCGCCGATGCCGGCGTCAGCGAACTGCCGTACCGGCCAGGGCCGGGGTTGTTCTACATCAATCGGCCGACCGTGGACGGCAAGCGCGTGGTGCTGCCGAATGCTTAGGAAAAGGGGGACGGAGGGGATTAAGTCGTTTGTGGCATTAACGACTTAATCCCCTCCGTCCCCTTTTTCTCAACCCGCCTGCTCGACCAGGTTGGCGAGCTCATCCGCATCGAACCCTGCCAGCAGGCGCGCTTCGATGTTGAACGGCCCGTGCAGGTAGCCGCCGGCGTACTCCACCAGCAGTTCCTTGAAACGTGTGCGCGGTTCGACACCGGCGCGATCGCAGTACCAGCGGTACCAGCGCGAACCGGCAGCGACGTGCGCCACTTCCTCGCGCAGGATCACTTCCAGCACATCGGCGGTTTCGCCATCGCCGACATTGCGCAGCTTCTCGATCATGCCCGGCGTCACGTCCAGGCCTCGCGCTTCCAGCACGCGCGGCACCAGCGCCATGCGTGCCAGGCCATCGTGCGCGGTCTTTTCGCACATTTCCCACAACCCGTTGTGCGCGGGGAAGTCGGCATAGTCGTGGCCATGCACCTGCAGGCGCTCGCGCAGCAGCATGAAGTGCCGCGATTCGTCGTCGGCGCAGCTGACCCAGTCGGCATGGA
Source organism: Stenotrophomonas sp. SMYL89 (assembly GCF_036319985.1). NCBI lineage: Bacteria > Pseudomonadati > Pseudomonadota > Gammaproteobacteria > Lysobacterales > Lysobacteraceae > Stenotrophomonas > Stenotrophomonas sp. SMYL89. The sequence continues at coordinate 311,801 of NZ_JAWIRW010000004.1, forward strand.
ATGCCGACGGCAGGCCGCGGAAGCGGTATACCGCATCCCAGGCCAGGTCGATCGCGTTGAGTTCGATATGCGCGATGGCGTGGATGAAAGCGGCCCGCCCTTCCACACCACCCAGTCCGCGCCGCGGCACTTGGCGCGGGTGCACCAGCACCAGCTGCGTCGGCCGGCCCGGCATGCGGATCGGCTCCGGCGGTAGCGCGTCGGCGGCCACCTTCAGGCGGCCGGCACGGAACGCAGCGGCGTAGGCCTGGGTCAGCGCAACCTTGCGCAGAGGTTCGGCTTCGGCCAGGCACTGCTGCGCAGCGCGCAGCAGGTCGCCACCAACGTCGGGCACATCAACCACGCCTGGACCTCAGGCGCGGCGCTTGTGCTTGGCGTCGTCCGAACGCAGCTGCTGGATGCGCTCGAAGTAGCCCGGTTCGATGCCGGTCGGGTAATGGCCGTTGAAGCAGGACGAGTCGAAGTTGCGCAGCGCCGGGTTGCCCTCGCTCACTGCCGCTTCCATGTCTTCCAGGTCCTGGTAGATCAGCCAGTCGCAGCCCAGGTGGGCTTCGATCTCTTCCACGCTGCGGTTGTGCGCGACCAGTTCTTCTGCAGCCGGCATGTCGATGCCGTAGATGTTCGGGTAGCGCACCGGCGGCGCGGCGCTGGCCAGGTAGACCTTGCGTGCGCCCGCATCACGGGCCATCTGCACGATCTGCTGGCTGGTGGTGCCGCGCACGATCGAGTCGTCCACCAGCAGCACCACGCGGTTGCGGAACTCCAGGTGGATCGGGTTGAGCTTGCGACGCACCGACTTCACGCGTTCGCCCTGCCCCGGCATGATGAACGTACGGCCGATGTAGCGGTTCTTGATGAAGCCTTCGCGGTACTTCACCCCGAGCACGTTGGAGATTTCCAGCGCGGCATCGCGCGAGGTGTCCGGGATCGGGATGATGGTGTCGATGTCGTGGTCCGGGCGCAGGCGCAGGATCTTCTCGCCCAGCTTGATGCCCATGCGCATGCGCGCCTTGTGCACCGACACGTTGTCGATCATCGAATCCGGGCGCGCGAAGTACACGTACTCGAAGATGCACGGGGTGTGCTCGGCCGGCTCGGCGCAGATCTCCGAGAACAGCTCGCCGCGCGCGGTGATCACCAGTGCTTCGCCCGGCTGCACGTCGCGCACGCGCTGGAAGCCCAGCACGTCCAGTGCGGCCGATTCGGAGGCGACGATGTACTCGTCCCCTTCGGCATGGCTGCGCTTGCCCAGCACCAGCGGGCGGATGCCATGCGGGTCGCGGAAGGCCACCAGGCCCAGGCCCAGCACCACGCTGACCACCGCATAGCCGCCCTTGCAGCGACGGTGCACGCCGGCCACGGCACGGATGGCCGCTTCCGGGCTGAGCTGGCGCTGCTGTTCCAGTTCGTAGGCGAACACGTTCAGCAGCACTTCGCTGTCCGAATCGGTGTTGACGTTGCGGCGGTCCTGTTCGAACACCTGCTGGCGCAGCGCCTCGGTATTGATCAGGTTGCCGTTGTGGGCCAGCGCGATGCCGTACGGCGAATTGACGTAGAACGGCTGCGCCTCGTCCATGCCTTCCGAACCGGCGGTCGGGTAACGCACGTGGGCGATGCCGACGCTGCCTTCCAGGGTGGACATGGTGCGGGCATCGAACACATCGCGGACCAGGCCGGTGGCCTTCTGCACGCGCAGGCGGCTGCCATTGGCGGTAGCAATGCCCGCCGCGTCCTGGCCACGGTGCTGGAGGACGGTCAAGCCGTCATACAACTGCCCGGCGACGTTCTGGTTGCCGACGATTCCGACGATGCCACACATGGTGCGAGGTCTCCGCTGGGCTGTGCCCAGTTACAAGGAAGGTGGCCGTACCTGGCCGCGGTGGTCGCCGCGCCTGCGGTCGACATTGGCCGGATCGCCCGGCTCGATACTGTCCGGCAGTGCTGGGGCGTCCGGACGCACTTCGGCCGGATCGTAGGAATCGCCCTGTTCCGCTTTCGCAGGCCGCAGCCATCCGCTGCCTGCCACTACCTGGTTGAGGATGCCATTATCGCCTGCCGCGCCCGGCTTTCCCAACCCGGCGCCTGCGTTCCTGCCCAACTCCATCAATGCAGATGGGGACAGCGCGTCGGTCGGCAAGGCCTTGGGCAGCAGATCGGCCCCGGGAACCTCCCAGTGCGGCAGCTTGCTGTTCATCCAGGCAACAGTGGGGTTCAGCAGTGGGCGCACTGCCGAACGCTGCCAGGAAGGCTCGGCGGTCAGCGGGGTGAAACTGCCCAGCAGCAGCAGGATCGCGGCGATCAGGCCGCCACGGACCACGCCCAGCACGCCACCCAGCAGGCGATCCAGGCTCGTCAGCATGCTGCGGTGGACCAGGGCCTTGATGACCATGCCGACCACGGCGACCACGATCATCACGCCGATGCCGACGCCCAGGTAGCCACCAACGAAGTGTTCGCCGCCTGGTGCGGCCGGCGCGGCCCACCAATGGGCCGCGTCATTGCCGAAGGCGAAGGCCGCCCACGCGGCCAGCAGCCACGACAGGGTGCCGATGACGATGCCGACGAAGCCGCGCAGCATCCCCAGCAGCGCCGAGGCGGCGATCACGATCAGCAGCACCACGTCGATCATGGCGCCCCGCTCCTTCGGCGGCGCTGGCAACGGGGCTGCGCGTGGGTCATGGGTGCGGTCGCACCATGCCGGCCACGCCGACCTTGGCGGCGACCTGCGCCTTCAGCTGCTCGGCATCGGCGCGGTTGGCCACCGGCCCGACGCGGACGCGATGCAGGGTGCCCTTTTCAGTGCGCACCTGCTCGACAAAGGCGCTGAAGCCCGCGGCCCGGACCTTGTCGCGCAGGGCGTTGGCATCGTTGGCCTGGCCGAACGCGCCCAGCTGCACGGCAAAGCCGACGCCGCTGGCCGCCGGTGCGGCGGGCGTGGTCGGGGCCGTTGCCGGCTTGCTGGCGGCGGCATCAGTCTTCGGCTCCGGCTTCGGGGTTTCGGGCTTCGGCGCCGGCTTCGGCGGCTCCGGCTTGGCGGCCGGGGTGGTCGTTGCGGTCGGCGTACTCGGCGGCAGGCTTTCGCTGCGCACCGGGTTGCTGCTGGCCGACGGCGCGGTGGCTGCGGACGGGGTGCTGGCGCCTGGCGTGGCCGGTGCCGGGGTGGCTGCCACCGGGGCGCTGCTGCCCGCTGCGGCATCCAGGGTGATCACTTCGGCCTTCACATCGGCGCGGATCTTCACCGCCTGCAGGCGGGCCGCCTCGGCCTGTGCGCGATCGGCATACGGCCCGACACGCACGCGCCATGCCTGGCGCCCGTTGATGGTCGCCGTTTCGGCGAAGCCCGGCAGCTGCGAGCGTTTCAGGTAGGCGATCACTGCGTCGGCGTCGGCCTTGCTGCCGTAGGCACCGAAGGTGACCGCATAGTTGCCGGCGGCAACCGCCGGCGAGGTGTCGACAGTCGGCGGCGTGGCAGGTGCCGCAGCCTCCGCAAGCGGCTTGGCCTGGCCGGTCTGCAGCCCCGTGGCGCCGCCCGCAGGGGCCACCAGCGGCAGTTCACGGGTTTCGAACTGGCCATCGGCCGGTGCATCCGGCGCGGCGATCGGCACATTGGCGACGCCGCTGTCCGGTGCGGGTCCCTTGACCAGCATCGGCAGGAAAATCACGGCCAGTGCCACCAGCACGATGGCACCAATCAGACGCTGTTTCAGAGGCGTATCCACGTGAGGCAGGCAACTGTCCGGAGATTGCCGTCGATTATACGGGTGCCGGACCGGACGGCGTCGGCGTTGGCTGAACGCGTATCAGGTGGCGCCCTGCAGCCATTGCAGGGCGGCGGCGGCGGTATGGAAGGAGCCGAACACCAGTACCCGGTCCCCACGCTCGGCCTGTGCCAGCACCTGCGCCAGCGCCTGCTCGACGCTGCCAGCCAGCAGCGCAGTGGCGGCGGCCGTGCCGGCCAGGCGTGCCTGCAGCTGGGCGGCGCTCTGCCCACGCGGGCCTTCCAGCCCGGCCAGGGTCCACTCACCCACCACGTCCTCCAGCGCCTGCACCACGCCCGCTGCGTCCTTGTCCTGCAGCGCGGCGTACACCGCCAGGGTGCGCCCGGCCGAGACCTCGGCCTTCAGCGCACGCGCGAGCTGGCCGGCGGCCTGCGGGTTGTGGCCCACGTCCACACGGATCTGCACGCCATCGCGCTCGAATGCCTGAAGCCGGCCGGAAATGCGCGCCGCTGCGACACCGGCGGCCCACGCCGCGCGCGGCACCGGCTTGTCCAGCGCGCGCAACGCGGCGATGGCGGCACCCGCGTTGGCAAGCTGGATCGGGCCGGCCAGCGCCGGGGTCGGCAGTTCCATGCGCAGGCCGACATCGCGCCAGCGCCAGCGCTGGGCATCGATCGGCTCGTAGAAATAGTCGCTGCCGCCACGGATCGCATTGGCGCCGACCAGATAGGCACGGCGCAGCACGCTCGACGGCGGATCGGTCTCGCCCAGGATCACCGGCTTCCAGCCACGGATGATGCCGGCCTTCTCGGTCCCGATCGCCTCGCGATCCTCGCCCAGCCATTCGGCGTGGTCGATGTCCACGGTGGTGATCACGGCCACGTCGGCGTCGATGATGTTGACCGCATCGAGGCGACCGCCCAGGCCCACTTCCAGCACCGCCAGATCCAGCCCGGCGTCGGCGAACAACTGCAGCGCGGCCAGCGTGCCGTACTCGAAATAGGTCAGCGTGGTCTGGCCACGCGCGGCCTCGATGGCATTGAACGCAGCGACCAGCGCGGCATCGTCCACGTCCTGGCCGTCGATGCGCACGCGCTCGTTGTAGCGCAGCAGGTGCGGCGAGGTGTACGCGCCGACCTTCCAGCCGGCGGCACGCGCGATGGCTTCGATGAAAGCCACGGTGGAGCCCTTGCCGTTGGTGCCACCGACCACGATGGTGCGCTTGGCCGGCGCGCCCAGGCCCATCGCCGTGGCCACGGCGCGCACGCGCTCCAGGCCCATGTCGATGGTCGCCGGGTGCTGGCGTTCAATGTAGTCCAGCCAGTCGGCCAGGGTGGTCGGGGTGTTCGTCACGGCAGCGGTTCCAGCAGAAGCAGTTGATGCGGGGGAATGGATCAGAGGGCGCGGTGCTTGGCTTCGCCGAAGAACGGCGTGTGGTGGGCGCAGTCGTTCAGGCGCACCACTTCCAGGCTGTCCAGGTCGGGGCCTTCGAGCAGGTTGAGCGTGGTCGGTGCCTGGCGGAAGGTCCACAGGCGGGAGATCGGCAGGCCCAGAACCTTGCACAGGATCACGCGGTTGACCGCATCGTGCGCAACCACCAGCAGGGTGTCGTGTTCGCCGAGGCCTTCGGTGGCACGCGCCAGCCCACGCCAGCTGCGCTCCAGCACCAGGCGCAGCGATTCGCCGCCGGGCATCAGCACGGTATCGGGTTCCTCGCGCCAGGCCTGCAGGCGCGACGGATCCTTTTCGTTGATTTCGCTGGCCAGGAGGCCTTCCCACTCACCGTGGGCGATTTCCTGCAGCTCCGGCTCGGTCAGCAGCATGTCGGCACGGGCGGCGCCGAGTGCCAGCTGCGCAGTGCGCTGCGCGCGCGACAGCGGCGAAGCGACGGCACGGGTGATGTCCACCGAGGCCAGCCGGGCACCCAGTGCCTGGGCCTGGGCTTCACCGATCGGCGAAAGCGGGATGTCGATCTGGCCCTGGTAGCGGCCTTCGGCGTTCCACGGCGTTTCGCCGTGACGGGCAAGCAGGATGCGCATGCGAACAAGGGGTCCTGGGGGGAGGAGGTTTCCGCGTTTCGTTCACATCCTGTGAAGTCCGCGGAACAGGGATGATACCTGTTCGGCGGACCGGGCCGGGCCGGGCATGAAAAAACCCCGCGACGTGGGTCGCGGGGTTGGTAGATCCACGCCACGCGTGGATGAATTGCGCACCGGGCGTGCCGGCGTTGCCGGCCAGCGGCCGGCACTACCTTACTTCGCCAGGTTCAATTCCTTCAGCAGCTCCGGTGCCGGCGCCACCTCCTGCATGATCCACTGCATGTAGCGGCTGTCGACCGAGATCATGCGGGTCATCACCGGGTCGAACACCCAGTTGGAGCTGACCGATTCCCAGTTGCCGTCGAAGGCCAGGCCGACCAGCTTGCCGTTGGCGTCCAGCACCGGCGAACCGGAGTTGCCACCGGTGATGTCCAGGTTGGACAGGAAGTTCACCGGCACCGAGCCGATCCGCTTGTCTTCCAGGCCGCCGTAGCGCTTGGCCTTGACCGCATCGAGCAGCGCCTTGGGCGCATCGAACGGATCCACGCCGGTGTCCTTGGCGACGATGCCTTCCAGCGTGGTGAACGGGGTGTAGGCCACGCCGTCCTTGGGCTCATAGCCCATCACGTTGCCGAAGGTGATGCGCAGTGACAGGTTGGCGTCCGGGTACACGAACTCACCCTGGCTCTTCTTGTAGTCGGCCAGTGCCTGCAGGTACAGCGGGCGCGCGGTCAGCGACTCGCCTTCGCGGATCTTCTTCTGCTCTTCCTGCTTCAGCAGCGACGGCATGATCGCCACGGCGTACTGGATGGCCGGATCGCTGCTGGCTTCGAACGCGGCGCGGTCGGCCTTGAACCACTTCAGGCGCGCGTCCAGGCTGCCCAGCTCGGTGCCCGACAGCTTGGTGACCAGTGCCTTGACCGCGTTGGCATCGCTGCCGCCCAGCCAGGTGTTCAGCACGTCATTGTTGCGCTGTGCGGCCGGCAGGGCGACGTACTGGTCCAGCCAGTAGGTCTGCAGCTGCTGGTCCATCTTCGCCACGTAGCGGCGGTCCATCTGCTTCAGGCCGCCTTCCAGGGTCGGCAGGTCGCGCTGCTGGTAGCCGACTTCGCGCTCGGCGTCCGGCTTGGTGCGCTCGATCGACAGGCGATACAGGCCGATGGCGGCGCTGACCGCCTGGGTGTTGTTGAACTGGCCGACGAACAGGTCACGCTCGCGGGTGGCCTTGCTGGTGTCCAGGTGCTTGACCAGCTGCGCGTGCGCGGCCAGCGCCGGCTTGCCGGCGGCGCCCTGCTTCTTCAGCCACGCCAGCACAGCGGCTTCTTCCGCCTGCTTCTGGCCGGCCGCGTCGATGCGCTTGAAGCCTTCCAGCTGGCCCGAGTAGTTCTTGGCCACGTTGTTCATGCTGGCGGCGGTGGCGGCGTACTTCACCTTGACGTCGGCGTCGGCCTTGCCGGCCTCGTCGATCATCTTCAGCACCGCGTTGTAGTGCTTGGCGATGGTCGGGTAGGTCCAGTTGGCGGTTTCGTTGAATTCGCCGGCCAGTGCGTAGCGGTTGGTGCGGCCCGGATAGCCGGCCACCATCACGAAGTCACCGGCGCCCAGCGGCTGGTCGGTGAACTTCAGGAAGTGCTTGGGCTGGTACGGCACGTTGTCGGCCGAGAACGCCGCCGGCTTGCCGTCCTTGCCAACGTAGGCGCGGTAGAACGAGAAGTCACCGGTGTGGCGCGGCCACATCCAGTTGTCGACGTCGCCGCCGTACTTGCCGACGCTGCCCGGGGGCGCGTAGACCAGGCGCACGTCCTTGATTTCCATGTTGCGGAACAGGCGGTAGGTGTTGCCGCCGGAGAAGGTGTACAGGCGGCAGCGGAAGCCTTCCTCGGCTTCACAGGCGGCGACCTGGGCCTTGTCGAAGGCGTCCAGCGCGCGGCTGCGGGCCAGCGGGTCGTTGCCGGCGGCGGCAATCGCGGCCTTGGCCTGCGCGGTGACGTCGGTGATCTGGTCGAGCACGTAGACGCGGGCGTTCGGGCCGGCGCTCAGTTCATCGCTGTGCTTCGGGGCGTTGAAGCCGTCCTTGATCAGGTTCTTCTGCGCGGTCGAATTCAGCTGGATGGCGCCATAGGCGCAATGGTGGTTGGTCACCACCAGGCCCTGCGGCGAAACGAAGCTGGCGGTGCAGCCGCCCAGCGCAACCACCGCGCCCATCGGGTCGCCGGTGAGGTTGGACAGCTGCTCCGGGGACAGCTTCAGGCCGGCCTTCTGCAGCGGGCCGGCGATTTCCGGCAGCTGCTGCGGCACCCACATGCCTTCAGCGGCATGGGCGACCTGGGCCAGCCCGAGGCTGGCGACGATGGAGAATGCAAGCAGGTTCGAGCGCATGGAGCGGCCCCTGGTAGTGGAACCCTCGATTGTAGCCCGCCGCCCTGCCCCGGCCCGAACCCCGGAAGTCATGGGCCTGCTTCTTGCTCTGCCACGCGCACGCCGGCCGCGCACACGGAAATCGTCCAGAGGGGGCGTGGTCACCCTGGACGGGACCGTTGGCGCCATGGATGGCGCCATCGAGCACCATGGATGGGCTTTTGCGTGTCCCGGCCAGGGTGACCACGCCCCCTTTCCCGGATCAGGGAGGCGCCGCTGTTCGCAGTACGTTCGAAACGCCCGCCGGCGCACGCCTTTCGTTCCACCACTGCACCCGCAGCGCAACATGGGAAATCCGCGCGGCACCCTATAATCCGCGCTTTCCCCCTGATGAGTTCCACCCCGATGGCGCAGCAAACGATGAAGGCCCTGGTCAAGCGCGAAGCGGCCAAGGGCATCTGGCTGGAAGAAGTTCCGGTTCCGACGCCGGGCCCGAACGAGGTCCTGATCAAGCTCGAGAAGACCGCGATCTGCGGCACCGACCTGCACATCTACCTGTGGGACGAGTGGAGCCAGCGCACGATCAAGCCGGGCCTGACCATCGGCCATGAATTCGTCGGCCGCATTGCCGAAATCGGCCCGGGCGTGACCGGCTACGAGATCGGCCAGCGCGTCTCGGCCGAAGGCCACATCGTCTGCGGCCACTGCCGCAACTGCCGTGGCGGCCGCCCGCACCTGTGCCCGAACACCGTAGGCATCGGCGTCAACGTCAACGGCGCCTTCGCCGAATACATGGTGATGCCGGCCAGCAATCTGTGGCCGATCCCGGACCAGATCCCGTCGGAGCTGGCGGCATTCTTCGACCCGTACGGCAACGCCGCGCACTGCGCACTGGAGTTCGACGTGATCGGCGAGGACGTGCTGATCACCGGTGCCGGCCCGATCGGCATCATCGCGGCGGGCATCTGCAAGCACATCGGCGCGCGCAACGTGGTGGTGACCGACGTCAACGACTTCCGCCTGAAGCTGGCCGCCGACATGGGTGCCACCCGCGTGGTCAACGTCGCCAACCAGTCGCTGAAGGACGTGATGAAGGAACTGCACATGGAGGGCTTCGACGTGGGCCTGGAAATGAGCGGCAACCCGCGCGCGTTCAACGACATGCTCGACTGCATGTACCACGGCGGCAAGATCGCCATGCTCGGCATCATGCCCAAGGGCGCCGGCTGCGACTGGGACAAGATCATCTTCAAGGGCCTGACCGTGCAGGGCATCTACGGCCGCAAGATGTACGAGACCTGGTACAAGATGACCCAGCTGGTGCTGTCCGGCTTCCCGCTCGGCAAGGTGATGACCCACCAGTTGCCGATCGACGACTTCCAGAAGGGCTTCGACCTGATGGAAGAAGGCAAGGCCGGCAAGGTCGTGCTCAGCTGGAATTGACCCGAAGGGTCAATTCCCCCGCATGTTTCCTTATCCCCGCGCCTTTGGCGCGCCCCCTTGAACAACAAGGGGGCTCTTCCCCAGATGAGATCAGGAACACCGCGGAATTGAAAAAGGCGCCCAATGGGCGCCTTTTTCGTAAAGCGTGCCAGGCAAGCCTGGCACCTACCGGAGCACGGGTTATTTGCCGATCGCCACGGTCAGCAGCACGCGGCTGTGTGCCAGCTTGCCCGAGTTCTCGCGGCCGTTGCTGTCGGTGCCGTAGTAGCCCAGGCCGACGTTGAACAGGCCGAACTGGCGCGCGACGCCGACGTTCCAGTCGGTGTAGTCTTTGGCCAGGCCCTTCTCGAAGCTGCTGCGGCCGACATTGGCATTGAGCGTGAACTCCTTCGGCAAGCCCCACTGGCCGCCGACACCGTAGTACCAGCCGTCGGTGCCGCTGTTCCACTGGTCGTTGGTGTAGGCCACGGTCAGCTTGTAGGTCTCGTCCAGCGTGGTGGTGGTGACCAGCTCGTTGTAGTTCTGGTGGCTGGCACCGATGTAGGTGTAGCGGTTCAGCAGCACATCGAAATTAACGCGCGGGGTGACGTCCACGCCGTAGCCGATCTGGTAGTCGACCTCGGTGTTCGGATCACCCGGGCCGAAGTCCACGCCCGAACCCCAGACACCGGCGTACAGACCCACCGGCGAGGTGTAGGTGAAGCCCGCCTGCAGCGTCGGCTTCTCGTCAGTCTGCGACACACCACGGAACAGGTAGTCCGACACGGCGGTGACGTTCCAGCTGTACGGCGATTCGTTGTCCTGGGCGCTGGCGGCGAACGGCGCGAGGGTCAGGGCGGCGGCAATGGCGAGGCAGGCACGGGCGTGCTTCATGGGCGTCTCCGAGGGTGGCGGGGGCGGGAAGGGGGGAGCGGGCAACCGGTGCCAGACAGGCGCGGTTCACGAATTTTTAACCCGTTTGCTATTGCGATGCAACATGTGCCGCCCGTGGCGGTGCCCCGCCCGGCACGGTCGATGGCCGCCGTTGCCCGGTAGAATCGGCGGTTTCCCGTGCTGAGCCGTGCCCACGCCATGACCGACGCCTCCTCCGCCCTGACCCGCCACTATGCCGAGGAACTGGACGCCATCCGCGCCCAGGGCCTGTTCAAGTCCGAGCGGATCATCACCAGCCCGCAGTCGGCCGAGATCACCCTCGACGACGGCCGCAAGGTGCTGAACTTCTGTGCCAACAACTACCTCGGCCTGGCCGACCATCCGGACCTGATCCAGGCCGCCAAGGATGCGCTGGATACCCACGGCTTCGGCATGGCCTCGGTGCGCTTCATCTGCGGCACCCAGGACCTGCACAAGCAGCTGGAGAAGCAGATCGCCGACTTCTTCGGCAAGCAGGACACCATCCTGTATGCGGCCTGCTTCGACGCCAACGGCGGCCTGTTCGAACCGCTGCTCGGCGAGAACGACGCGATCATTTCCGATGCGCTGAACCATGCTTCGATCATCGACGGCGTGCGCCTGTGCAAGGCCAAGCGCTTCCGCTACGCCAACTGCGACATGGCCGACCTGGAAGCGCAGCTGCAGGCCGCCGATGCCGCCGGCTGCAAGACCAAGCTGATCACCACCGACGGCGTGTTCTCGATGGACGGCTTCATCGCGCCGCTGGACGAAATCACCGCGCTGGCGAAGAAGTACAACGCGCTGGTGCACATCGATGAGTGCCACGCCACCGGCTTCCTCGGTGCCACCGGCCGCGGTTCGGCCGAGGTCAAGGGCGTGCTGGAGAAGATCGACATCATCACCGGCACCCTGGGCAAGGCCATGGGTGGTGCGCTGGGTGGCTTCACCTGCGCCAGCGCCGAGGTGATCGAACTGCTGCGCCAGCGTTCGCGCCCCTACCTGTTCTCCAACTCGCTGCCACCGCACGTGGTCGCCGCCGGCATCAAGGCGTTCGAGATGCTGGCCGCCGCCGATGACCTGCGCGACACCCTGGTGGAGAACACCCGCCACTTCCGCGAGAAGATGGTCGCCGCCGGTTTCGACATGAAGCCGGGCGTGCATCCGATCAGCCCGGTGATGCTGTACGACGCACCGCTGGCGCAGAAGTTCGCCGAGCGCCTGCTGGAAGAAGGCATCTACGCGATCGGCTTCTTCTTCCCGGTGGTGCCCAAGGGCCAGGCGCGCATCCGTACCCAGATCAGTGCCGCGCACACCCGCGAACAGCTGGACCGCGCGATCGATGCGTTCACCCGCATTGGCGTCGAGCTGGGCGTGATCAAGGGTTGATCCCAGCGGTCAAAGCGTGCCGACCAAGGTCGGCACCTACCGGAGCTTGAGGGCGTGCCGACCGAGGTCGGCACCTTCCCGGCATCACTTCTTTTTCTTCTTGCCCTTCGGCTCGTCCTTGCTGGCCACCACCACCGGCTTGGCGGCAGCGTCCTGCGCGTTGCCCTTGGCCACGCGGATGCCGTTGGCCTTCATCCAGGCATCGAACTCGTCGGCGGTCATCTTCTGGTCGCCGTTGCTCATCATGAAGCGGTAACTGCCGCGACCATCCAGCTCCGGGGTCTTCACTTCCACCACCGGGGTCTCGGCCGGCGTTTCCGCCTTGGCCACCTTTTTGTGGCCGCCGCACGCGGTCAGCAGCACCATCGGCAGCAGCAGGCCTGCGCAGCGCAGGGTTTGATTGAGGGTCGGGTGGTACATGGGCAGGCTCCGTTCGGGAAATTCAACAACCAGGCGCCCCCTAGGCCTGGAACGGTGGCCGGCAGCTGCCGGCCGCGGGCGATGATCAGCCCGGTGCAGCGGCCCCCAGCCGCTGCTGGTCGCTGACCTCCAGCACCCGCCACTGCCCCTTGCCGAGATCGCCGAGCTGCAGCCCACCGATCGCGACCCGGACCAGGCGCAGCACCTGCAGGTCGAAGGCCGCCAGCAGGCGGCGGATGTGGCGGTTGCGGCCCTCGTCGAGGACCACCTCCAGCCACGCGGTCTTGTCGCCGCTGCGCAGCACGCACACGGCCTGGGCGACGAGGAATTCGCCCTCGTCCTCGACACCGGCGCGCAGCGCAGCCAAGGTGTCCTCGTCGGGCAGGCGGTCCACCTGCACGTGGTAGGTCTTCTGCGGGCCGGTTTCCGGATCGGTCAGGCGCGCGGCCCACTGCGGATCGTTGCTGAACAGCAACAGCCCCTCGCTGGCCTTGTCCAACCGCCCGACCGGTGCGATCCACGGCAGGCCTGCGCCATCGAAGCAGCGATAGACGGTGTCGCGGCCACGCTCGTCCTGCACGGTTGTCACCACCCCGCGCGGCTTGTTGAGCATCAGGTACAGGCGCTGCGGCGCGCCCAACGGCTGGCCGTCGACCTCGATCGGCGGCGCCGGCTGTGCAATCGGAAACTCGGGGTCACGGACGATGCGCCCGGACACGCGTACGCGGCCATCGGCAATCCAGCGCGCGGCCTCGCTGCGCGAGCACACGCCGGCCTTGGACAGCACGCGCGCCAGGCCATGACGGACACCGGCGGCTGCGGCAGCGGGAGTCGCACGCCCACGCGGTGCGTGGGAGCGGGCGGCGGGGGCGGCAGGTGGGCGGCGCGTGCGCAAGCCTCTGCTCCCCGCAGCGCTTACTTCTTGTCGACCGGCTTGGTCTCAGCCGGTGCTTCGGCCGGAGCCGGCGTGGTGGCCGGAGCCGGACGCGCCTTGACCACGCGCACGCCGCGCGCCTTCATCCAGGCGTCGAACTCTTCGGCGGTCATGCGCTTGCCGTTCTGGCTCATGTCGAAGCGCCAGGGCGTGTTGTCGAATTCGGTCTGCGGCTTGTAGGCCGCCGGATCGTTCGGCTTCACCGCCGGTGCGCTCGGAATGGCCTTGGCGATGTTCTGGCAGCCGTCGATGCGCAGGCGCTGCAGCACCTGGTCCAGCGACTGCGACGGATCGTAGTTGCTGCTCAGCACACCGGCCGGCATGCCCAGCTGGTTGCCACGGATGTACAGCTCGTCGGCCACCGGCGCGATGGTCGTGGCCGGCAACGGCAGCGGCGAGGCGCTGGCGTTGACCGAGCAATCGACCGCAGCGTGGGCGGCGGGAACCAGGGCCAGCGCCAGGAAGGCGGCCGATGCAGAGCGCAGCATGAGGGGCATCCACGAAAGGAAGTGACGCGGCGAGTTTAGCAATGCCGCGACAGCTTTCAAGCGCCACTTTCAATGAATACGGCAACTCATTGGTTTTACGGACAAAAACCCGACGAACGGTTGCTCCCGGGCCCAGCACTACCTGGATTCCGGGCCGCAGAAACAACAAGACCCGGCCGAAGCCGGGTCCTGCTGTGTCCTACTGGCAGAGCGTCAGAACTTAGTTCTGGACGTTCAGCTCGGTACGACGGTTCTTGGCGCGACCTTCCGGGTTGTCCGAACCATCCGGGTTGGTGTTCGGAGCAATCGGACGGCTCTCGCCGTAGCCGATCGGGCCGACCAGGCGACCGGCGTCAACGCCGTTCTTGGTCAGGTAGTTGTACACGGCGGTAGCACGACGCTCCGACAGCTTCTGGTTGTAAGCGTCGGTACCCTTCGAGTCGGTGTGACCGGCGACTTCAACGCGCAGATCCGGGTAACGCTTCAGGATCTCGGTGGCTTCGCTCAGGATCGCCACGGCGTCCGGACGCAGGTTCGACTTGTCGAAGTCGAAGTTGACGCCCTTCAGGTCGATGGAGACCGGGACCGGGCAACCGTCCGGACCGATGGTCTGACCCGGCTGCGAGTTCGGGCACTTGTCGTCGCAGTTGTTGACGCCGTCACCGTCGTCATCCAGGTCGGCGCAGCTCGGGGCAACCGGAGCCGGGGCCGGAGCAGCCGCGACCGGAGCCGGGCCCAGCGGGATCACGACGCCGACCGAAGCCAGCACGTCGCCGAACCAGCTTTCATCGTTGCCGGCACGCTTCGGGTTCACGCTCTGGTCGTCGAAATCAGCGCGGTAGGCGACTTCGGCGCGGACAGCAACGCGCTTCTCGAAGGTGGTCTGCAGACCGACGCCGACCTTGGCGGCAAAGTTGCCGTCCTTGCGGTCAGCCAGGCCACCGCTGATCGGGTTGTACTCTTCTTCCGACTTCTGGTAGCCCAGGCCGGCCAGCAGGTACGGGTTCCAGCCGCGGCCTTCCTTGATGAAGTGGCGACGCAGGTCCAGCGAGACGCCGTACTGCGACCAGTTCATGTCCTTGTTGGCGTCGAAGTTCGGGTTCTGGTAGTTCAGCTCACCGTCCAGCGACCAGTTCGGGCTGATGAACTTGCCCAGGCCCAGGGTGACGAACGGAGCGTCATTGGTCAGGCGGTCGCTGTCCTGGAAGTTGAAGCCGGCCGAACCGGTCAGGTACCAGCGGTCATCGAACTCCTGCGCGGACGCAGCCTGGGCGAAAGCCAGACCACCCAGCAGCGCGGCAGTAAGGATCTTCTTGTTCATTGAGTACAGCTCCTATTTCGGGGGTATGAAACCGGTAGAGGCATGGGCCAGCACTAGTGCGTCGATGTTCGACAGCCGATTCAGCACGCCACCGCCGCGAACATTATGCTCAGGCGGGTGAAGGTCATGTTAACAGTCCCGTAACATGTGAAGTGTTGTGCCCGACCCTCCACCGGTCCGACGTTGAAACCCTATACAGGATGATGAAAAACCGCAAGACCCTCACGCCGCAAGGGTTTGACGGGGTTTAGGTGCGGAATACGACATATTGCGCAACAGGTTGCTCCACGCGATTCAGCACATCTGCTGAAACGTGAGGAACTCTATGATGGAGCCACGAACCCAGCCGGAGCCGAGATGAAAGCCGTCGCCCTGAGTCGTGAATCCGCCCCCGCCCTCTGCGATATCCACCTGCCTCCGCCGCTGCCTCCGGGTGGCCGCGACCTGCTGATCCGGGTCGAAGCCGTCTCGGTGAATCCGGTCGACGGCAAGCAGCGGGCGGCCACCGATCCAGCCACGCTCGAAGCACCCCGCGTGCTCGGCTGGGACGCCGCCGGCGTGGTCGAAGCGATCGGCGAGGACGCCAGCCTGTTCGCGTCCGGCGACGAGGTCTACTACGCCGGTGATGTCACCCGCCCGGGCTGCAATGCGCAGTTCCATCTTGTGGACGAACGGCTGGTAGCGCGCAAGCCGACCACGCTCGACTTCGCCGAAGCGGCCGCCCTGCCACTGACCACGCTCACCGCATGGGAACTGCTGTTCCAGCGCATGCCATTGCAGCTGGATGACCGCCGCCATGCCGGCCAGCACCTGCTGGTGATCGGCGGAGCAGGCGGCGTTGGATCGATGGCGATCCAGCTGGGCCGGCATGCAGGATTCGAGGTGATCGCCACCGCCTCGCGCGAGTCGTCGATCGACTGGTGCCGGCAGATGGGTGCCCAGCATGTGATCGACCACCGGCAGCCGCTGCTGCCCCAGCTGCAGGCATTGGGCATCGACGCAGTACAGGTCGCCCTCAACCTGGCCGACACCGACCATTACTGGGACGCATTGGGCCAGCTGCTGGCGCCACAGGGCCATGTCGGCCTCATCGTCGAACCGCGCGGTGCGCTGCGCATCGGTGATCCCTACAAGGCCAAGTGCATCGGCATCCACTGGGAATTCATGTTCGCGCGTTCGCGCTTCGCCACTGCGGACCGCATCGAACAGCACCGCATCCTCAGCCGCGCGGCCAGCATGATCGACGCTGGCCAGCTGCGCGGCACTCTCAGCGAAACGCTGGGCACGATCAATGCGGCGAATCTGGACATCGCGCATCAGCGCCTGGCCAGCGGACGCACGGTCGGCAAGCTGGCGCTGGCGGGCTGGGGCGATTGAGCCAGGCTGGAACGCCGGTGTAGAGCCGAGCCCATGCTCGGCTGCTTTGCCTGGCATCGCCAGCCGAGCATGGGCTCGGCTCTACAGGTCCCGCCTGTGGCGGCGGATTGGCCGGCATCTGTATCTATGGCGACGGATGAATCGGGATTACGGTGGAAACAGATCCCCCTCTCCCCGAGCGCCGCCATGCCCACCGCCCTGCCCCTGCGTCTGCTGCAACTGATCATCGGCCTGTTCCTGTATGGCTTCGGCGCCTCGCTGATGATCCGTGCAGCGATCGGCGTGGCCCCGTGGGACGTGTTGTCGCAGGGCATCGCCACACAGACACCGCTGTCGTTCGGCCTGGCCACCAATGTGATCGGTGCGCTGGTGCTGCTGCTCTGGTGGCCATTGCGACAGAAGCCGGGCGTCGGCACCGTGCTCAACGTGATGCTGATCGGCCCGTCCGCGCAGTTCGGTCTGTGGCTGCTCCCCCCGGCGGTCGGCCTTGGCTGGCAGCTGGCGATGTTCTGCGCCGGCATGCTGCTGGTCGCCCTGGCCACCGGCCTTTATATCGGCGCCAAGCTGGGGCCCGGCCCGCGCGATGGCCTGATGACCGGCCTGCACGCCCGCACCGGCTGGCCGATCTGGAAGGTACGCAGCCTGATCGAGGGCAGCGTGCTGCTGCTGGGCTGGTGGCTCGGCGGCAACGTCGGTGTCGGCACCCTCGCCTTCGCCCTGCTGATCGGCCCCCTGTGCGGGGTAACGCTGGGCTGGTTCGGGATTGGCCGGCCGCTGCCAGCGGGTAGCGCCGGGCCACGCCCGGCGAGCGCGCAGCGCGGCCACGGGTAGCCGCGTCGCCGGCCATGGCCCGGCGCTACCGATTCGCCAGCCCCTTGCCCCGGCCGCCGTTTCCCGGCACGCTTCGCGCTTCCGTACGCAAGCGTATCGACCATGTCGCCAGCCAACGAAAGCGCCTATCCCCATCTGTTCGCCCCGCTGGACCTGGGGTTCACCCAGCTGCGCAATCGCGTGCTGATGGGTTCGATGCACACCGGCCTGGAAGATCGCGCCCGCGACTTCCCGCGCCTGGCAGCCTATTTCGCCGAGCGCGCCGAGGGCGGTGTCGGCCTGATCGTCACCGGCGGCTTCGCGCCCAACGTGGTGGGCTGGCTGAAGCCATTCGGCGGCAAGCTGTCCTGGCCCTGGGAAGTACGCCCGCACCGGCAGCTCACCGCCGCCGCACACCAGCATGGCGCGAAGATCTGCCTGCAGCTGCTGCATGCCGGCCGCTATGCCTACCATCCGCTGTCGGTGGCACCGTCGAAGCTGAAGGCGCCGATCAACCCGTTCACCCCGCGTGCGCTGTCGGCCAGCGGTGTCGAGCGGCATATCGCCGACTACGCACGCAGCGCAAAGCTGGCCCGCGAAGCCGGCTACGACGGCGTCGAAGTGATGGGGTCGGAGGGCTACCTCATCAACGAGTTCATCGCCCCGCGCACCAACAAGCGCTCCGACCGCTGGGGTGGCGACGCCCACCAACGCATGCGTTTTGCGGTGGAGATCGTGCGCCGCATCCGCGAGGCCTGCGGGCCGGACTTCATCATCATCTACCGCCTGTCGCTGGTGGACCTGGTGGAAGACGGCAGCAACTGGGAAGAGATCGTGCAGCAGGCGCAGGCCATCGAGGCCGCCGGCGCGACGATCATCAATTCCGGCATCGGCTGGCACGAGGCGCGCATTCCCACCATCGCCACCTCGGTGCCGCGCGCGGCCTTTGCCGGTGTCACCGCCAAGCTCAAGCCGCATGTGAAGGTGCCGCTGGTGGCAACCAACCGCATCAACATGCCCGAGGTCGCCGAGCGCATCCTGGCCGATGGCGGCGCCGACATGGTGTCGCTGGCGCGCCCGCTGCTGGCCGACCCGCAGTGGCCGAACAAGGCCCGAGCCGGTCGCCCCGAGGCGATCAACACCTGCATCGCCTGCAACCAGGCCTGCCTCGATCACGTGTTCGAGAACAAGCTGGCCAGCTGCCTGGTCAATCCGCGTGCCGCACACGAGACCGAGCTGGTCTACCACCCTGCTGCCACGCCGAAAAAGGTCGCGGTGGTCGGCGCCGGCCCGGCCGGCCTGGCCTGCGCCACCGTGGCCGCCGAGCGCGGCCACCAGGTCACCCTGTTCGATGCCAACGACGAGATCGGCGGCCAGTTCAACGTGGCCAAGCGCATCCCGGGCAAGGAAGAGTTCCACGAGACCCTGCGCTATTTCCGCCACAAGCTGGCTGAAACCGGAGTGCAGCTGCGCCTGGGCACGCGAGCGGATGCGGCCAGCCTGGCCGGCTTCGACGAGGTGGTGCTGGCCACCGGCATCACCCCGCGCAGGGTCGACTTCCCCGGCGCCGACCACGCCAAGGTGGTCAGCTACCTGGACGTGCTGCTGGGCCGGGTCGAGGTGGGTGCCAATGCAGCGATCATCGGCGCCGGCGGCATTGGCTTCGATGTCGGCGAGTTCCTCAGCCACGCCGGTGAGTCCCCCTCGCTGGACCCACAGCGCTGGATGGCCGAATGGGGCGTGGACAGTACCTTTGAGACCCGCGGCTCCCTGGCGCGGGCGCAGGCAGAGGCCTCGCCGCGCCGGCTGTGGCTGCTGCAGCGCAGCCCGGGCAAGCCCGGTGCGCGGCTGGGCAAGACCACCGGCTGGATCCATCGCGCCACGCTGAAGGCCAAGGGCGTGCGCATGCTCGGCGGCGTCGAGTACCTGGGTGTTGACGATGAAGGCCTGCGCATCCGCGTTGAGGGCAGCGAACAACTGCTGCCGGTCGATCAGGTGGTGATCTGCGCCGGGCAGGAACCGAATCGTGCGCTGCAGGCGGAACTGCAGGCCGCTGGCATCAGCGCGACGTTGGTCGGCGGCGCCGATGTGGCCGCAGAACTGGATGCAAAACGGGCGATCGACCAGGGCAGTCGGGTCGCCGCCGCGCTCTGATAAGTGCCTGAATGGGGGGCGGAATGTGATTTCCGTCACCTCCGTTGAACCTGAATGTCAAGCCGAGCGGTTCACGATGCGTTCGGCTATCCCCCCCTACCTTGCGCCATCTTCCGCTCACCAGCCAGTTTCCGGTGAGCCGGTGCGGCCCCCTCGATCGGTACTGATCGTTTCTTTTGGGGCCGCCCACGGGGCGGCCCCGATGGCCGCCTCCCCATGACGCCAAGTCGTACCCCGCGTCCTGTCGCCCCCGCGACCGGAAGTGGAGAGTGCGGCCCATACGGAGCAAGGAGTTATATGAAACTGGCCTGGATTCTCTGGCTGTCGCAGTTGTTGCCGCAGCCGGCCGCTGATTCATTGTGTTTGAGCACCACCGTTTATCTGGAAGCCCGTGACCAGACCCTGCGCGGCCAGCAGGCCGTTGCCGAGGTCGCCCTGCGCCGTCTCGACAGTGGCCTGTGGGGCGACTCGATGTGCCAGGTGGTCACCGCGCGCAAGCAGTTTGCACCGACGATCGTCTCCCCCGGCACCCAGTTGGGCAACGACGCGGCCTGGAGCGAGGCGATGAACGTGGCCTTCGACGCCGAGCGCAACTGGGCGCTGCCGGCCGGCGAGCGCCGCGAGATCGTGCCCGGTGCCAGCCACTTCGCCGCGTTGTCCATCGCCAGCCCGAACTGGCGCAACGCCTACCAGGTGGCCACCATCGGCGATCACACCTTCTATAAGGTGCAGAACCTCAAGCCGCGGCAGTCGTAACGATCCGTGCTGGCGGCAGCGTTGCCGCCCGCCGGCAGGCTCTGGGATAGTGGGCGTTTCCCGCCCGCATCACCTGGAGTTCCCATGAAGCTGTACAGCAAGCCCGGTGCCTGTTCCACCGCCGACCACATCGCCCTGCAGTGGACCGGCCAGCCGTTCGAGGTCGAACTGCTGAACAAGGACACCCTGAAGGGTCCGGAATTCCTCAAGATCAATCCGGCCGGCGCGGTGCCCGCGCTGGTCGATGGCGACTTCGTGCTGCTGCAGAACGCCGCGATCATGGGCTATATCGCCGACACCTGCCCGCAGGCCGGCCTCGGCGGTGATGGCAGCCCGCGACAGCGTGCCGAAGCCACCCGCTGGCTGGCCTTCGTCAATTCCGACGTGCACCCGGCCTTCTCGCCGCTGTTCGCACCGGGCAAGTTCATCGCCGACGAAAGCCAGTTCGATGCGATCCGCGCCGCCGCACACAAGCGCCTGCGTGGCCTGTTCGAGACCGCCGACAAGCAACTGGCCGACAAGCCGTGGCTGGCCGGCTTCCGCAGTTTCGCAGACCCGTACTTCTACATCACCCTGCGCTGGGCCGCCGGCACCAAGGTCGACCTGTCCGGCCTGGACAACCTGGCCGCCTACAAGGCACGCATGGACGCCGATGCCGGTGTGCAGGCCGCGCTGAAGGCCGAAGGCCTGGCCTGAGGCTTATCTGGGGTCAACGCCGTTCGCGTGGCGAACGGATCCGACCCCATCGCCCTCGGAGTCGGGGTCGGATCCGCCTGCACCGCAGGCGGCTCTGACCCCATCAGTTCCATCGTCACACTCAGCCAATCTGGCGAATCACTTCACCGTTGGCGTCGCGCAGGTAGGTTGGCACTACTTCGATGCGCAGCGCTCCCGCCACCGGGTAGATGCCACGTTCGGCACGCACGCCTGCCAGGGCCTGCAGCCCCGTCTCGTCCAGGGCCCAGCGCGCGCTGTCGGCCGACACTTCGCCCACGTCACCGCGCCCGGCTGGAATGAACTCCCACTGCCGCTCGCGGCTGGCCAGTTCCAGCGACTTTCCGTGGCGCAGGCGCAGCGGCAGCAGTTCGCAGACGCTGGCGACCTGGCCCGCGCCGAGCACCAGGGTGGTGACGCCGGCCTCCTGCCTCCAGTCCAACGTCTCGATGAACAGCATGCCGGTGCTGGAGCCCTCGCGCTCGCTGCCGGCCTGCACCTGGGCTGCCAGTGCCGGATCCTCCAGCAGGTTGCGACGGTGCAGATCACTGATCCACAGCGGCATCGCCGGCTGCAGCGCCTGCAGCACACCGCGCGTCGACCAGCGCTTGACCGCCTCCATCTCTTCGTCGGTCAGGCCGACCAGTTGCAGGAACTGCAGGTGGCCATTGGCGGTGTCGCGCGCAGGCAACTGCGGATCGGCAATGAAGGCCAGGTGGCACAGGCGCGTATCGGTCTCCAGCGCGATCGGGCCGTTGGCATTCAGATGGTGACCATCCTCGAACACGTTGCCGCTGCCAAACACGTAGCGCGCCAGGTTCTGCAGCAGGTTCATCGGCCACACCGGCGGCGTGCTGCCGGCGTGTTCACCGGCTTCGGCAGCGAGGCGGAAGGTCAGCTCGAAACCATAGCCGCTGGCGGCGGCATCACTGCTCTCCTTGGTGTAAAGCTCGGAGAAGCCGTAGGTGATGTAGTGCCAGTGCGGTACCGGCGCATCCACCCAGTACACGCTGATGCCATCCAGAGGATCCTGGCCGCCGAGCGTGTAAGGCAGCGCGGTGCCGAAATGACGCGGCTCCTGCCCGGCATACAGGGGCGCCAGCGCCGCATTGATCGCGTCCCAGCCGGGGGTATCGGTGTCGTCGTGGTCGTCCTGCACGCGGGACTCCTTGTGGGGAAGTGAACCGATAACTTTACGCGGTGAGTCAGGCCTGCACGACCTCATTGCCAGCGTTCACCACCGCCGCCTGGGTTTCCTGCCACCAGCGCTGCGCCAGCGCCGGGCTGCGCGCCTTCCCCACCGCGGCCAGCAGCTCCGGGCACAGGCGTTCCAACGCCAGTGCATCGGCGCAGCGTTCAATCTTCAACTGCATGAAGTAGCCCTTCAGGCCGAGGTGGCGCCGCACCGCCTCGCTCATCGCGTCGTACAACTGCTGGTACAACGCCGGATCCTGTTCGCGGCCGGTGCTGATTCCACGTGCCGGTGCCACCTCGGCATTGCCACCGATCACTTCGATCAGGCCCTGCACTTCCAGCTGCTCCAGTGCATCGGCCGGTGCGCGCAGGCCTTCGAACAGGCCGCGCAGTTCGGTGTCGTCGCGATGGCCATCGACCATCAGCAGGATCGAGCGCAGTGCTGCCGGCAGGCGCCGGCCACGGTCTTCGATTTCCTGACGGCCAGCAGCCGTCTTGGCGTGCAGCAATGCCATTGCATCCCCCCAATCCTTGATGCGCTTCACCTGCGCGCCCTGGCGGGCGCGCTCCCCTGGGGCCGAGCTTAGCGCACCGGTTGCCGGGAGGAAGCTGCGGTGCAGCAACACCCTCCTCTGTAGAGCCGAGCCGATGCTCGGCTGCTTTGGCGAGGCATGCGGAGCCGAGCATCGGCTCGGCTCTACAGAAGCAGGTCAGCGCCCCAGCGCCCGGCGGATCTCCTCCAGTGCGCTGGGATCATCCAGCGTCGACAGGTCACCCGGATCACGCTGCTCGGCCAGCGCCTGCAGCGAGCGCCGCAACAACTTGCCCGACCGGGTCTTGGGCAGTGCGTTGACCACATGCACATGCGCCGGGCGCGCGACCGCGCCGAGCGAGGTGGTCACCGTGGCCATCATCTCCGCCACCACCGGCGCCGGATCCTCACCGTTGAGCCCCTGCTTGAGGGTGACGAACACCAGCGGCACCTGCCCCTTCAACTCGTCCTTGACCCCGATCACCGCCGCCTCGGCCACGCGCGGATGGCTGGAAATGGCTTCCTCGATCTCACGCGTGCCGAGGCGATGCCCGGCCACGTTGATCACATCATCAGTGCGCCCCAGGATGAAGGTGTAGCCATCGTCGTCGCGGATCGCCCAGTCCAGCGAGCTGTACAACAGTTCCTTGAAGTGGCTGAAGTAGCTCTGCAGGAAGCGGCTGTCATCATTCCACACGGTGCTCATGCAACCCGGCGGCAACGGTGGCGACACCACCAGCACGCCCTTCTGCCCCGGCGCGACTTCCTCGCCGGTGTTCTCGTCGATCACCTTCATCCGGTAACCGAGATTGGGGAAACCGGGTGAACCGAAGCGCACCGGCTTCATTTCCAGGCCCGGTAGCAGGGTCAGCGCCGGCCAGCCGGTTTCGGTCTGCCAGTAGTTGTCGATGATCGGCTTGCCCAGCGCCTCACTGATCCAGTGCGCGGTGGGTTCGTCCAGTGGCTCGCCGGCCAGGAACAGGTACTTCAGTGCGCCCAGGTCATGCCGGTGGATGAAGTCCGCGTCGTGCTTCTTCAGCACGCGGATGGCGGTAGGCGAAGAGAACATCGTACGCACGTTGTACTGCTCGCACAGCGCCCACCAGATGCCCGGATCGGGATTGGTCGGCAGCCCTTCGTACAGCAGCGAGGTGCAGCCACCGATCAACGGGCCGTAGACGTTGTAGGAATGGCCGACGGCCCAGCCGACATCGGAGGTGGAAAACATCACCTGCCCTGGCTTGCAGTCGAACACGGTTTCCATCGACTGCGCCATCGCCACCGCATAGCCACCGACATCACGCTGCACGCCCTTCGGCTTGCCGGTGGTGCCGGAGGTATACAGCAGGTAACTCGGCTCGCTCGCTTCCAGCCACTGCACCGGTACATCGACCTCGCCGATCTGCGCGCGCAGCGTGGCGTACTCCACGTCACGCCCCGGCACGCGCGGTTCGGCTGCGTCCAGTCCGCGCGACACGATCAGCACGTGCGGTGGTGGCGAGGCCGCTTCGGCGCAGGCGGCGTCGACCATCGGCTTGTACGGAATCAGCTTGCCACCGCGCATGCCGGCATCGGCCGCGATCAGCAGCTTGGGCTTGGCGTCGTCGATGCGCAGCGCCAGGTTGTGCGCGGCGAAGCCACCAAACACCACCGAGTGCACCGCACCGATGCGTGCGCAGGCCAGCATCGCGAACACGGCTTCGGCCATGTTCGGCATGTAGATCACCACGCGGTCACCGTGGCCGACACCGAGGTGCTTGAGCACTGCGGCGAAGTCGTTCACTTCGCGGTACAGCTGGCGATAGGTGATCTCGCGTGTGCTGTTGGTCTCGGTGGAGATGGCGACCAGCGCGAGCTGGTCAGCGCGCTCGGCCAGGTGGCGGTCGACGGCGTTGTAGCAGAGATTGGTTTCGCCGCCGACGAACCAGCGCCGGAATGGCGGGTTGCTGTAGTCGAGCACCTGCTGCGGCGGTTTGTGCCAATGGATGCGCTTGGCTTCCTCGCCCCAGAAGGCATCCGGCTCGTCGATCGAGCGACGGTAGGTTTCCTCGTAGTTCATGACGCAGCCCTCCCAGACAAAGTCATGGGTTCGAGGATAGTCCGGCGCTGGCGTGCGGGCCGCCCTACCTTGGTAGGGGGTGGGGTTTTGTTCTGCAGGGCTTGCAGCCATGCACCTGCAGAATCAACGTCAACGTCAAAAGCTGGGCTACTGGGGAATGGCGGGGCGGATCCGGTTGCGGGAGACGCCGTAAACCCATCCCTGAAGTGACCCCCGGGAGTTGGACGCCAGATCCAACCCCGAGGGATACATGAACAGATACGACGCGCGTTTCAAACTGCAGGTCGCCAAAGAGGCCTGCAAGACCTCCACATCGGTCAAAGCCGTTG
>NZ_JAWIRW010000005.1:0-96689 GCF_036319985.1 Stenotrophomonas sp. SMYL89
CCCCCCCCCCCCCGACCCAGCACGTAGCAACACCGAGCCATGAAACGCTGTTGCTGTTGCTGTTGCTGTTGCTGTTGCTTTCGATGTTGCTCGCAAGCAGTCGCGGCCGCAGGCCGCGCGGAACACTCACAGATGCCTCAGTTCCTGCTTCAACGTCGCCACGCAGCGGCGGCTGACTTCCAGCGGCTGCTTGCCATGCCGCAGTACCGCCTGCACCTGCCCGCCCGTACCACGGCGCAGCTCCACCAGCTCGTGACGCGCCACCAGGCAGTTGCGATGGATGCGGATGAAACGGCTGGCGAACTCCTCCTCCAGCGATTTCAGCGACTCCTCGATCAGGTCTTCGCCGCGCGCATGGTGCACCACCACGTACTTCTCTTCGGCCTGCAGGTAATGGATGTCGTCCAGCGGGATCAGCCGCAGGCTGCCACGCAGGCGTGCGCACAGCATGCTGCGGGCCTGCTGCCCGCCGCTGTCCTGGGGCTGGCCATCGCGGCCGGCCAGGAACGTGCGTGCGCGAGCGATCGCCGCGGCCAGGCGCTCGGCGCGGACCGGCTTCATCAGGTAATCGATCGCCGCCGCTTCAAAGGCCGACAGGGCGTGCGCGTCGTAAGCGGTGCAGAACACCACCGCCGGCCGTGGCTCGAAGCTGGCCAGGTGGCGCGCCGCCTCCAGGCCGTCCAGCCCGGGCATCGCGATGTCCAGCAGGACCAGGTCCGGCTGCAGCTCCGCGCACGCGTGCAGGGCCTGCTCGCCGTTGCCGGCCTCGGCCACCACGTCCACCCCGTCCTGCGCCGCCAGCAGGCTGCGCAGGCGCTCGCGCGCCAGCGGTTCGTCATCGGCGATGACTACCCTCACGATCGTCCCCTCACTGGATCGGCACTGTCACCTGGCAGGCATAGTAGCCCTCGCTCCAGCCAGCCGTCATCCGCGCGGCGCTGCCGAAGCGCCAGGCCAGCCGATGACCGATGCTGTGCTGGGCATGCCCGGCACCACGCGCCAGTGCCAGCCCCGGTGCCTGCGGATCCGGCGCGGGATTGCGCACCTGGATCTGCAGTTCATTGCCGTCGCGGTGCAGCTGCAGCTCGATGGTGCCGCCCTCGGGCAAGCGTGAAATGCCATGCAGCACCGCGTTTTCCACCAGTGGCTGCAGTACCAGCCTCGGCAGTGGCAGGTCCCACGGCAGCGGCTCGTCGCGTTGCCAGCGCACCTGCAGGCGTTCGCCCAGCCGCAGCGATTCAATCGACAGATAGCGCTCGGCCAGCTCGCATTCGTCGCGCAGGGTGGAGTCGCCCTCGCCCGCGCCCAGCGCGGCACGGAACAGGTCGGACAGGTCCAGCACCGCGCGTTCGGCCACCGCCGGATCGCGATGCAGCAGGCTGGCGATCAGGTTCATGCTGTTGAACAGGAAATGCGGGCGGATGCGCGCCTGCAGCGCGTCAGCCTGCGCGCGCGCGTTGGCCTGCACCTGCGCGGCCCAGCGATCGCTGACATAGAAGTAGCGCAGGGCCAGCGCGGCGATCAGTGCCGTGGTTGCCGCACTGCCGAGGGTGAAGCGCCAGAAGCTGATGCCGCGGGCGAAGTTGTCACCCAGTACCGCGTACAGCGCATGCACGATGCCAGCACAGATCACCGCGATCAGGGTCGCCAGCACGATCGCCGCGACAGCGCCCAGCATCTGCGGCAGCCTCGACAAAGCCTGCCGCAGCAGGCACAGGCTGGCGGTCACCGCCAGCGCCAGCCACAGCGCGAAGCCGCTGGCCGACAACAGCTCGCCGAAGGTCCAGTGGCGGCTGCCATCGGGCGCCAACGCCAGCACCACCACCACCAGCTCGGCCAGGCCGAGCATCGCCGCCAGCCGCGGCAGGCGGCACAGTTCCGGCATCCACGGCGGTGTGCTGGCGGGGGGCATGGCTCAGGCGGCGCCCAGCCGTTCCTGCAACCAGTTACCCAGCGCCTGGATCTCTTCGGCGCAGACCTGATGGGCCATCGGGTAGCTGTGCCATTCCACCTCCAGGCCCAACGCCTGCAGGGCCTGCGCGCTGTGTACGGCCACCGCCTGCGGAATCACCGGGTCGCTGCTGCCATGGGCCATGAACACCGGCACCTGCACCGCACCGTCAACGCGCTTGGCGCTCTGGGCTTCCGGCAGATAGGTGGACAGTGCGATCAGGCCAGCCAGTGGCGCGGTGCGCGACAGTGCGGCGGTGAGGATGATCGCGCCGCCCTGCGAGAAGCCGGCCAGGAAGATCTTCTCCGGCGCGATGCCGCGCTCGATCTCGCGTGCGATCAGCGCATCCAGCTGCTGCACCGATTCCTGTACGCCGGCCATGTCTGCACGCGAGCGGAAATCCATGCCGACGATGTCGTACCAGCCGCGCATCGGCACGCCGTTGTTGATCGTGATCGGCCGCACCGGTGCGTGCGGGAACACAAAGCGCAGCGCCGGCCAGTGCGGGCGCACCAGTTCCGGCACGATCGGCGCGAAGTCGTGGCCGTCGGCGCCAAGCCCGTGCAGCCAGATCACCGACCACTGCGGCGACGCGCCGGTCTCCTGTTCCACCGTTTGCAGCATGATGCGGCTCCTTCAAGTTCGAGCCGCATTATGCCGCTGGCGCAGGGCCATCAGTACAGCGGCGGTTGCTCGGCTGCTTCCCGGCGCAGCTGGGCGGCACGTACCAGCACCGGCGGCGGAATGTTCTCTTCGGGAATGTCGAGCAGGCCCAGGCGATGCAGGAAGGCCCCCGGTCCGCGCGAGGACGTCAGTGCCACTACCGGTACCGCCAGCACCATGCCGATCACCACCGGCGCCATCCACGCCGCCAGCGAGGGCGATACCACCCAGGCCAGCAGGCCCATGAAGGCACCGAACACGCCCAGCCCGCCGTAGCCGCGGATCAGGGCCATCCACGAGATGCCGCCATCGTCGCGCTGCTGTGCATCCCAGCCGGAATCACGGCCGGACAGCACTTCGGCCACGCCGCGCGACTGCACGTACATCACCACCGGCGCCATCAGCGCGGCCAGCACGGTCTCCACCAGCATCGACACGAAGGCACGGATCGCACCGCCGCAGCCGCGGCGGTCGACCGGGTCCAGCAACATCGCCAGGTAGCCCAGCACCTTGGGCAGCAGCAGCACCGCCATGGTCGCGGCGAACAGGCGTACCACCTGCTCCTCGTCCTGGGCACGCCAGTACACGCTGGGGGACAGGTGCAGCAGGGCGTTGAAGTCGATGCCTTCCTGGAACAGCGGAATGGCGATGCCGATCAGCATCAGCATCGCCCACATCGGCGCGGTGAAATAGTGGCCAATGCCGATCAGCATGTGCGTGCGGCTGATCCAGTGCAGGCCGCGGCTGCCGACCACCTTGCCGTGCTGCAGGTTGCCCTGGCACCAGCGGCGGTCGCGCACCAGCAGGTCGGTCAGCGTCGGCGGACCTTCTTCATAGCTGCCGCCCAGGTACGGCACCATGTGCGCAGCCCAGCCGCCACGCCGCATCAGCGCCGCTTCGACGAAATCGTGGCTGAGCACGTGGCCGCCGAACGGCTTGCGCCCCGGCAGCGCCGGCAGGCCGGCGTGGTCGGCGAAGGCACGGGTGCGGATGATCGCGTTGTGGCCCCAGTAGTTGCTCTCGGCGCCATGCCACCAGGCCACGCCACGGGCGATCACCGGGCCGTACACGCGCCCGCCGAACTGCTGCATGCGGGCGAACAGGGTGCGGCCGCCGATCACCGACGGCAGGGTCTGGATCAGGCCGACATCGGCGTTGTGTTCCATGCCGGCCACCAGGCGCACGATGCTGTCGCCGGTCATCAGGCTGTCGGCGTCCAGGATCAGCATCTGCGGGTAGGCGCCACCGAAGCGGCGCACCCAGTCGGCGATGTTGCCGGCCTTGCGCCCGCTGTTGTCGCCACGGCGGCGGTAGAACAGCCGCGTCTGGCCGTCCGGCACGCGGTCGCGCAGTTCGGCGAATACCTGCTCCTCGGCGCGTGCGATGTCCTCGCGCCGGGTATCGCTGAGCACGAAGAAGTCGAAGCGTTCGAGCTGGCCGGTGGCGGCCACCGACTCGTAGATCGCCTGCAGGCCCGCCAGCAGTCGACGCGGATCCTCGTTGTAGGTCGGCATCAGCAGCGCGGTGCGGCTGTGCACGGTCGGCAGCGGTTTGTCCGGGTCGATGCCGAGGCGATAGCCACGGTCGAACACGGCGGTCAGGAAGCCGGCCACGGCGCTGGCGAAGGACAGCGCGATCCAGGCGAACAGGCCGACGAACAGCACCAGCAGGCAGGCTTCCAGCACGCTGATGCCATTGGCCGACAGCACCCGCCACATCATGCGGGTGGCGATGGCGGTCATGGCCAGGGTGCCGCCGAAGATGTAGAACCGGCGCAGGCCGATCAGGCGTGGCGAGGTACGGTGCCGACGGACCTTCAGCGCGCCTTCGCGCAGGGTCTGTTCGGGCATCGGCAGCGGTGATTCGGCGGGCAGCAGCGCCCAGCCGGCGTCGAGCCGGGGCGCATCCGCGTCCGCGTGGATGGTTTGACCCCCCATCACCGCTTACTCCCCACGGTCGGCATGGCCGGCCGTCCCGGCCGGGCTGCATGCACGAAGGTTCCCGGCGCGCCTTCCCGGCGCCCGCACTTGTCCTGGCTGTGCCGGCCCTTGGCCGCACAGTCGCTGTCTGTCACTACCGGAACCCACACGATCTCCAACGGGGCGGAATCGAAAATGCGGCCCAGTCTAGGGCGCCGGATGTAAGCCGGGT
Source organism: Stenotrophomonas sp. SMYL89 (assembly GCF_036319985.1). Taxonomy (NCBI): domain Bacteria; kingdom Pseudomonadati; phylum Pseudomonadota; class Gammaproteobacteria; order Lysobacterales; family Lysobacteraceae; genus Stenotrophomonas; species Stenotrophomonas sp. SMYL89. The sequence continues at coordinate 4,766 of NZ_JAWIRW010000005.1, forward strand.
GCGAAGGCCTACGCCGGGATTTATCCCCATTCAGCAAACAGCAGGCGATGGCGCGCCGAGCAGCGGGATGTCACTGCGTCACACCGGGTACTGGATCGTAACAAACGCGAACGGTTATCATTTCATTAACCAGGCAGGTCACCGTCTTCCGTACGGCCGAGACCCACCCAGCGGCGACGGTTCGAACCGCGCGCCCAACGACCCATGGAAGGGAGCTGCCTGCTGTGTGCGTGCGCCTGCTGCTTCCACCGGGTCTCCCTCCTCCGATGGAAGCCGTCATGTCCCAGCTGTTCCGTTCCCGTTCCGCGCGCCTGCCGCGCACCCGCCTGGCCAGTGCCCTGGCCACCGCCTGCCTGCTGGCCCTGCCCGGCCTTGCCGCCGCAGAGGCCAGCGCCGATGCCTCCACCAAGGATCTGGATACCGTGGTGGTCACCGCCTCGGGCAACCAGCAATGGATCAAGGATGCCCCGGCCAGCATCAGCGTGATCAGCCGCGAGGACATCGAGCGCCAGCCGGTGCACGACCTGGCCACCCTGCTCAGCCGCGTGCCCGGCGTGACCGGCGGCCTCAGCGCTGTCGGCGAGCAATCCAAGATCAAGCTGCGCGGCATGCCGTCCAACTACACGCTGGTGCTGGTGGACGGCAAGCGCATGGGCAGCTCGGCGTCGACCAACTACCGGCCGGACCTGGGCCGCCAGGATCTGAACTGGATTTCGCCCGACCAGATCGAGCGCATCGAAGTGGTGCGCGGGCCGATGTCATCGCTGTATGGCTCCGACGCCATGGGCGGTGTGATCAACATCATCACCCGGCGCATCGGCGATGAATGGAACGGCAGCGCGACGCACAGCTATACCCGCCCCGGCGACGGCAAGCGCGGTGACACCCAGCAGATCGGCGCCACCTTCTCCGGTCCGCTCGGCGAACGCTTCGGCCTGCGCATCGGTGCCAACAGCATGCGCCGCGACTCGGACCAGTCCAACGGGGGTGTCTACGGCAACGCCTATGCCGGCGAGAAGGACCGCAATGTCGACGCACTGCTGCAGTGGAAGCTCAGCGACGCGCAGGAACTGTCGCTGGAAGCCGGCCATGGCGTGCAGCAGGCCTTCATCGACGCCTCGCTGGAAAAGCAGGACGAAGGCGCCTGGGGGGCCAGCGAACTCAAGCGCAGTTCGCTGGCGCTCAACCACGATGGCAAGTGGAGCTTCGGCAATTCGAAGATCAGTGCGTACTGGACCGAGTACAAGAACGACATCGGTGCTACCGGCCGTTCCGAAGCAACCGATACGATCATCGAGGGCAGCCTGACCACGCCGTTCACCCTCGGCGTTGAACACCAGTTCGCCGTGGGCGGCCAGTGGAAGCGCCAGGAGCTGACCAACACCGACACCATCGGCCGCGCGCCGATCGACTATGCCGGCAATGCGGTCAGCGGCTCCGATCTGGAAGTGGAAACCTGGGCCCTGTTCGTCGAAGACGAACTGAAGCTGCACCGCACCCTGGCGCTGACCCTGGGCGCGCGCCTGGACCACCATGAGAAGTTTGGTGGCCACGTCAGCCCGCGCGCCTACCTGGTCTGGCACCCGGCCGAACAATGGACGATCCGTGGTGGCATTTCCAAGGGCTTCCGCGCGCCCAGCCTGACCGAGAACTCCGCCACCGCCGCCACCCAGTCCGGTGGCCGTGGCTGCACCTCGCTGATCCCGCTGGGCTACACGCGCGGCGGCTGCTACATGGCCGGCAACCCGGACCTGGACCCGGAAACCAGTACCAACCGCGAGATCGGCATCAGCTTCGACAACGACCTGGTCGATGCCGGCCTGACCTACTTCCATACCGACTTCAGGAACAAGATCGAGTACGCCCCGCTGGGCAGGTTCAACGGCATCTGGTGGACGCGCATGAGCAACGTGCAGCGCGCGCGCACCAGCGGCATGGAGGGCAACCTCAATTTCCGCCTCGGCGAGCACTGGCGCTGGCGCACCTCGGCCACCTGGATGAAGGAAGCCAAGAACCTGACCACCGGCCGCAACCTGATCGACACCCCGGAATTCTCTGGCTATTCGTCGCTGGACTGGACGCCCGGCACGGTGTTTTCCAGCAGCCTGTCGGCGCAGTACACCGGCAAGCAGGCCGGCACGGCGACGACCTTCCTCAAGGCCTACACGCTGTATGACCTGACCGCGGCCTGGAACCTCAACGAGGTGCTGACCCTGCGTGGCGGTGTCAGCAACCTGGCCGACAAGAAGCTGTATGCGGAAGGCTCCACCGACTACTTCGTGGCCGGGCGCAGCTACTTCCTCAGCATGACCGCGCGGTTCTGAGCAGGAGCGTCCGCCGCGATCGCGCTGGCGACGGGCCAGCGCGATCGGCGGTGTTGCGGATTACTCGCTTTCCAGTGCGGCGGCGGGCGCCGCGCTCTGCGCAGCCGCCGTGCGTGCACGGTCCATCGCTACCGCCAGTTGCTGGCGTGCGAGCAGCTGTTGCGCCTGCACCACTTCAGGTGTCGGCAGGAGCACCGGTCCCGGTGCGTTTTCCGGTGTAGCAGGTGTGGTCATGCAACCTCCATGGACATCCCGCCACCGCACGGATTCAGCGGGTGCGGCAGCGGAACTGCGCACCCTATCCTAAAAACAAGGCGGGTGGGTGACGGTGCGCGCCCTGGCCGCAGGCCATTGCGCACTGAGCGTCACATTTTTGACGCCGCAGGGTAGCTTCCCGAACCGGCCACCCCGTATCATGTAAACGTTTTCCCACAAGGACGTGCACGTCAATGAACGCAGTCGACCTCTCCCGCTTCAGCCCGAAGTGGCAGTTCCGTTTCAACTTCTTCCAGCAGCACGGCGCACCCAAGGAACCGGGTTTCAAGCAGGCCTGGAAGGCGCTGTCCTTCGGCGACCGCCTGAAGGTCAACATCAACTTCTTCGCCTTCTTCTTCGGCTTCATCTACCTGCTCATCCTGGGCATGTGGCGCAAGGCACTGGTGGTGATCGGCATCGGCATCGTGCTGACCATCGTCTCGCTGTTCCTGCCGGATGTCGTCGCGCGTCCACTGTTCATCGCCATGAACTTCCTGGTTGCTTCAAGCACCAACTACAGCTACTACCTGGAGCAGGTGAAGGGTCGCGCCAGCTGGAACCCCTTCGAAGGGATGTTCTGAACCCAGGCCGTCACCGGACCTGGATCCGGTGCCCTGTGACCGGCTGAAACGAAAACGCCCGGCCTTGGCCGGGCGTTTTCATGTGCGCGTAGCGGACCTCAGGCCGCGCGGCGTGCCACGCCCACCGGCTCGGCCTGCAGGCGGAAGCGCGAGACCGCCACCGCCAGCTGCTCGGCCTGCTCTTCCATCGCGCGTGCCGCAGCACTGGCTTCCTCCACCAGCGCGGCGTTCTGCTGGGTGGTCTCATCCATCTGCACCACGGTCTGGTTGACCTGCTCGATGCCGGCCGACTGTTCGCGCGAGGCGGCCGAGATCTCGGCCATGATCTCGTTGACCCGCCCGACCTGGCCGACGATCTCCTGCATCGTGCGGCCGGCGCCGTGCACCAGCTGCGCACCGGCGCCGACCTGCGCCACCGAGGCGTCGATCAGCTCCTTGATCTCCTTCGCAGCGCCCGCCGAGCGCTGCGCCAGCGCGCGTACTTCGCTGGCGACCACGGCGAAGCCGCGGCCCTGCTCACCGGCCCGCGCGGCTTCCACCGCCGCGTTCAACGCCAGGATGTTGGTCTGGAACGCGATACCGTCGATCACCGAGATGATCTCGGCGATGCGCTGCGACGACGCTTCGATCTGCTCCATCGTCTGCACCACCTGGCTGACCACCTGGCCACCTTCGCTGGCAACGCCCGCTGCGGAGCCGGCCAGGGTGTTGGCCTGCAGCGCGTGGTCGGCGTTCTGGCGTACGGTGGAGGTCAACTCCTCCATCGACGCGGCCGTTTCTTCCAGGTTGGCCGCCTGCTGTTCGGTGCGGCGCGACAGGTCGCTGTTACCGGCAGCAATCTCACCCGCCGCCAGGCGGATGCTGGCCGCCGACTGCTGGATCTGCCCGACGATCCGGGTCAGCTGCTGCACGGTGCTGTTGGCATCATCGCGCATCACCGCGAACACACCGTGGAAGTCGCCCTGCATGCGCGCGCTCAGGTCGCCTGCGGCAATCGCGCGCAGCAGCGTCGACAGCTCGGCCAGGTTGTGGTCGCTCACCTCCATCATGGTGTTGAGGGTCTCCACCATGCGGCGGAAATCGTGATCGAAACGCTGGGCGTCGCCGCGTACAGCGAAGTCGCCGGCCGCTGCCGCGGCAGCCAGCTGCTGGATCTGCTCGTTGATCGCGGCCAAGTTGTGCTTGGTGGTGGCCATGGCGGCGGTGAACACCGCCTTCTCGCCCGGCAGTGCTTCCATGTCCACGCTGAGGTCACCTACGGCGTAGCGCTGCATCACCTCGACCAGGCGCTGGGTGACCGCATTGCTGGAGGCCACCAGCTGGTTGCTGTCGGCCACCATGCGGCCGTACTCGCCCGGGAACGCCGAGGCGTCCATGCGGTAGCTGAGCTCGCCGGCATCGTGGCGGCGCGCCATTTCCGCCTGCGCGGCCATCACCGCCTGCAGCTGGCCACGCATGCCCTGCATCGCCTCCAGCAAGCGGCCCACTTCATCGTTGCTGCGTGCCGGCAGCGTGCTGTCCAGCTTGCCGGCGGCCACGTCGCCCGCCACGCGCACGGCTTCGGCCAGCGGGCGTATCGCCAGGCGGCGCAGCAGCACGTAGACACCGGCGCTGAGGGTCAGCGCGGCCACCACGCCAACCAGCAGCGTCAGCCACAGCAGCTGACGGGCCTCGGCAACGATCACCGCATGCGGCATCACCACGCCCAGCGCGAAGCGCTGCGGGGCGTCGCCCACGCGCAGCGGCACGTACACGCGTACGTTGCCGGCCGCGTCCGGGGTGAAGGCTTCAAACCTGCGGTCGGCGGCAATGTCGGCCAGCATGCTGCGGGTCAATGCGTCGCTGCGCGGCTTGCCGATCTCGGCCGCATTGGCCGATGCCAGCACTACGCCCTTGGGCGAAAGCAGTTCGACGCGGCCGGCGCCCATCGGCGTCAGCGTCGCCAGATGCTTCTGCAGCGCCGCCAGCGAGAAGTCCACGGTGAACACACCGAGGAACCTGCCGTTTTCCACGATCGGCGTGCTCAACGTGCTCATCAGCACCTGCTGGCCGGCGATGTCGTAGGCGTAGGGCTCGCTGACCTTGGGCAGCTTGTCGCGGCTGGGCACCACGTACCAGTCGGCCGAACCGTCGGCGGCTTCGGTGTAGTCGGTCATGGTCGACTGCTGCGGCTTGCCGTCATGCCAGGCCCAGTAGCTCATGTAGCGGCCGCTGGCATCGTGCATCTCGGTATTGGCGAACTCGGCATCCTTGCCATCGAAGGCATCGGCCTCCCACATGGTGCTCTTGCCCAGCCATTCCGGATGGGTACGCAGCTGCTCACCGAGCACGGCCGCCAGGCTGGCGCGATCAGGCACGTCACCCCGCGCACGCTGGGCCAGCACGGCTTCAACCATCGCATCGTTGCTGGCGAACGCCGTGCCCAGGTCGGCGGCGACCTGGCGCGCTTCGGCATTGGCCTCGCTGGTCATGGTCTGGCGCGAGGCATCGATCAGGCTGGCGCTGGCCTGGCGATAGATCAGGAACGCCGTCAGGCCGAAGCACAGCAGCGCGATGGTAGCGGTGCCCAGCATCAGCTTGTGGGCGATGCTGCCCGGACGGCGGGCAGCGGCGGAACGGGAAGAAGGCATGGAGGGGTCCGCAAGGCAGTTCAGGACGACCGGCACCGCGAGGGCACCGCGCAGGTGCGCGATCCGTCGCGCAGGCCACCGGCCGCCGGGACCCGCCCGGCGCTGGAAGCGCACCGGGTTAGCGGCCGCCTGCCAACGAGGTTGAGGCGACCGCCCTACACATTCCTGAATGCACTCAGGGACGGGACAGGAACCCGCCCCGGCGTCCCCTATTCGGCCACCCGATCCTTGATCCACTCCGCGCGTGGCAACACCTCGATGCTGCCTGCGGCGTACTGCTGCAGCACGGCGTCCGGCCCGAAACGCGGCTGCCACCCCAGCTCCCTGCGGATGCGGGCGCTGTCGTAGACGCGGTCAACGCTCAGCGGCAACGGCCAGCCGCGGCGCTCGAACTCGGCCAGCAGCTGCGGCACGCGCCGGGCCAGTACGTTGCGCGGCTGGGTGGCAAGTTCCAGGCAATCCTCGCGCCGGAACGGGGTTGCCGCGCAGGCGATGTAGCGGGCGAAGGCTGGCCCCTCGTCCAGCAGCAGCGCGGCATGGGCACTGGCCACGTCACGGGCGTCGATCCCACGATGCAACCGGAACATCGCCATCCGTTCCGGCGGTTCCGGGAAGCAGCGCCCCATCCGCAGCACGCGCACGCCGAAGTCCGGTGCGGCCGCAGCTTCAGCCAGGGCCTCGGCCTGCAGCTTGCTGCGGTGGTAGATCGTTCGCGGCAACGGCTCGGTATTCTCATCGATCCAGCGGCATCCTCCTGCCACCACTGCGTGGCCGTACAGCGCAGTGGTACTGGTCAGCACGAACCGCCGTGCACCTGCCTCTCGCGCCGCCTGCAGCAGGTGCGCAGTGGCGTCCACGTTGATCTGCTGGAACACCGCATCCGGTACCAGGCCAACGTGCGGGGCATGCAGGGCCGCGGTATGGATGACCGCGTCGACACCCTGCACCGCGCGCACGACGGCTTGATGATCGGTGACATCGGCAATGATGCGCGTGGTGGCAAACGGGCTGCGATCCAGGCCCACCACTTCATGGGCAGCCGCCAACGCACCGAAGATCGCGCGCCCGATCCGCCCGGAACTGCCGGTCAACAGAATCTTCATTGAGTCCATTCACTCGAAGCGCCCGGGAACTACCGGGATGCCTCGATTCTAGGCATGCGACAACGCATCTGCGATAGCGCGAACGTACAACTGTGCGTTCATCTTGACGACTTCGGCGGCGCCAGCAGTTGACGCGCGATGAACAGCGGGTCGTCACCGCCTGCAACGTCAGGCACGACACCGGTCCGTTCCCAGTTGCCGCCCGTGCGCAGATTGATCGGTTGCCGGTCCGGAATGCTGATCTGATAGCCATCGGGCAGCAGCACAGGATCATCGAACATATGTGCGGCGCCACCACTGCGACCGCCGACGATGCGCGCACGTCCCTGGGCCTGCAGCGAATACGCCACGAACTCGGCCGCCGAGCCCGTGCGGCGGTCGACCAGTATCACCAGCGGCTTCAGGTACAGCGGAAGGCTTGCTGGCGGCAGTGGTACCGGAGTACGCCGGCCACGTTGCTCCAGCACCTGCACCGCGGTGACACCCGACTCCAAGAGGGTACGCACCAGCAGGTCCGCGCTGCCATCATCTCCGCCCCCGTTCTGGCGCAGATCCAGCACCAGGCCCTGGGTATCGGCCAGCAGGGTGAACGCTGCCACCAGCCTGGGCCGTGCCAGATCGAGCGGATAGAAGGTGCTCAGCCGCAGGTAACCGATGTTGCCTTCCAGCACCCGCACCTCGCGCACGCCCGCACCATTGCTGCGTGCATCCGCACGCCAGGCCATCAGCCAGTCGTCCTGGCCGGCGCTGGCATCCACCCGCTCGACATGGAAGTGGCCGTCGAACACGTCCAGATCCTGGTTCAGGCGCGCACTGAAGCCCTTGGGGTCCGTGCAGCTGTCCACATAGCGCTGCTGCCTCGACCAGTCACGCAGTGCATCGGCGATGCGCGCGCCTTCGGCCACGTCCAGGTAGTGCGCCTCTATTGCCGTAGCCGCCGCCTGCAGCACTGTGTCCTGGGCCGGGCAGGACGCCGCCAGCAGCGCGCCCAGCATCCACGAAACCGCCATGACCGCCCCCGCGTTGATGATATATAAGCACTTATATATCATTACGGCCATGGATCTCCAACATGCCAGCCTGGGCACCCTGTTGCGCGCCCTGCTCGATCAGCTCGACCCGGCGGTCGAGCAGGCCTATCGCGACCTGCAACTGGACTACCGGCCGCGCTACACCCCGGTGCTGCGCACGCTGATGGCGCAGGGCCCCTGCCGCATCAAGGACCTGGCGCTGGCCTGCGGGCTCAGCCATTCGGCGCTCAGCCAGACGGTAGCTGCGATGGTGCGCGATGGCTGGCTGCACGCCGTCATCGGCGAAGACAGCCGTGAGCGCATCCTGCAGCTGAGCCCGCACGCACTGCAGGCACTGCCGGCGCTGCAGGCGCAATGGCAGGCCACTGCACGCGCCGCACGCAGCCTCGATGCGGATCTCGGCCAGTCGTTGGAGCAGGTGCTGCGCGAGGCACTGCAGGTTCTGGAGCAGCGGCCATTCGCGCAACGCCTGCGCGACGCCCGCCGGCGCTGACACTGCGCCGGTGCCTCACCTCTTCGCCGACGGCATCTCCCGCTGCGTTCGCCGGTAAGGCCACGCCATCAACCGCGTGCGCACGTGGCGTGAAGGCCATGGCGAGGATGGCGACCTGGACTTAGCACATGATGGCCAAGCATGGGCGCTGCCGTTGACGACGGCGCCGACCCTGCAGCAGGAGAGTCCCATGACCGACCAGAATCACCGCTCCAACCGGGGCTTCGCCTCGATGGACCAGGACAAACAGCGCGCGATCGCCGCCAAGGGCGGGCGCGCGGCGCACGCCTCCGGCAACGCGCACGAGTTCAGCCCCGACGAAGCGCGTGCTGCAGGCCGCAAGGGCGGCGAAGCGATCAGCCGCGACCGGCAGCACATGGCCGCAATCGGACGCGAAGGCGGGCACGCACGCCACGCCAATGCACGCCAGCAACAGCAGCAGATCGAGCACGGTGCAGAGGATCCACACCCCCAGCAGCGGTGAACCCCGCACGATCAGGCCGGGGCACGCTGCCGATACAGCCCAAGCGCCACAAGCAGGGCCAGCGCACCCGCAGCCGCCATCGCCCAACCGAACCCGCTGGCCATCGCACTGCGGTACCAGGCCAGCACCTGCGGCGTGGTGTGCATCGAGCCGGGGTGCAGGATCAGTTCACGCGCCTGCGCAACAAGCCGCTGCTGACCTGCGGCCTGCGCGGAAGCGGTGAACTGCTGTACGGCACGCTGGCCCATCAGGCTGCCCAGCAACGCGATGCCCAGGCTCATGCCTGCCTGGCGCAGCGCGTTCATCGTGGCTGAGGCAATACCCCCGCGTTCGGCCGGTGCGTTGTTCATGATTGCCATGCCGGTCGCTGGCACTGCCAGCCCCATTCCGATGCCAAGCAGCATCAGCACGGCACCGGCATAAGCGCGCGACGTAGCCGGTTCGAACGTGGCCATCACGCACAGCGCCCCCCCGGCCAGGGCGTAGCCCATCACCAGCGCGGCGTGCAGGCCGAGGTGGGCGACCAGACGACCGAACAGCAGCGAGACGACACCCATCAACAGGAACTGAGGAGCCAGCTGTGCGCCCGCCGCCGCGGCGCTGTGGCCCTGTGCCTGCTGGAAGAACAGCGACAGGAAGAACAGGCTCGCATAGGCGGTGAAGCCCAGTACGAAAGAGGCCAGGTTGAGCATGCCGAAGCGGCGGTCGGCAAACAGGTCCAGCGGCAGCAGTGGGCGTGCTACCCGCCGTTCGACGATGCCGAACAGGATCAGCCCGGCAGTTGCGGCGCCCAGCGCCAGAAGCGTCACCCGGGACAGCAGGCCATGCTCGCCGATCGCGATCAGGCCATAGCACAGCGCGCCCAGCGCGACGATGCTGAGCAGCTGCCCGGCCGGATCCAGCGCGGCGTGCTGCGGGTGGCGTCGCTCGGCAATGCCCCAGGCGCCAAGCACAAGCGCCAGCAGCCCCAAGGGCAGGTTGATCAGAAAAATGCTGGGCCAACCGGCGCGCTGCACCAGTGCACCGCCCAGCAACGGGCCGAGCACCAGTGCCAACGCGCTGAAGGCGGACCAGCCACCGATAACGCGCGCACGCTGGCCTGGATCGGGAAATGCGTGACTCAGGATCGGCATCGCACTGGGAATCAACAGCGCGCCTGCCACGCCCTGCACCGCGCGGCCGGCGACCAGGGTCGAAAGGTCCTTGGCGCAGGCGCACAGCAGCGAGCCCAGGGTGAAGGTGGCGACGCTCAGCAGCCACATCCGCCGATGACCATAGCGATCCCCCAACGGACCGGCTGACAGCATCAGCGCCGACAGTGCGATCGCATAGGCGTTGATCACCCACTGCAGGCCTGCCATGTCGGTCCGTAGCGCCTGCTGCAGGGTTGGCAGGGCCACGTTGACGATGCTGATGTCCAGCGAAGCGAGGAACGTACCGAGGTAGGCCGCCATCACCAGGGCGGGCCGTTGGAGGCGTTTCATGCGTGGATCCCGGGGGAGGATGTGCGCGCATCCTAGCGACTGACTGACCGTCGGTCAATGACCGACGGTCAGTCAATGCGAAGAGGCCGCTAGAATGGCGGCCGTCACACCCTCATATCGCCCACCATGCAGACCCCAGCTGTCGCCAGGCCTCGCACCAAGCCCGCCGAAACCCGCCGGGAGGAACTGATGGACGCCGCGCAGGCGTTGTTCCTGTCGAAGGGTGTGGACGCCACCACCATCAGCGACATCGTCGCCGCGGCCGACGTGGCCAAGGGCACCTTCTATACCTATTTCGCCTCCCGCACCGAGATCCTGCAGGCGCTGGCGCAGCGCTACACGCAGCAGTTCATTGGCGAGGTCGAGCGGGCCGTGCAGCAGCACCCTGCCGGTGATGGCGCAGCGCGCCTGCGCGCCTGGATCCGCGCCAACGTCGAGATCTACGTGCGCACCCACGCGTTGCATGACGTGGTGTACGCCAACCATCACCACCACCAGCGCGGCAACGCCGAGCGCAATGCGATCCAGCAGCAACTGCTGGGCATCCTCGAAACGGGCAACGCAGCCGGACTGTGGCACCTGCCTGCTCCACAGGTCACCGCCTCGTTGATCTATGCCGGCGTGCATGGCGCCACCGACGACCTGATCGCCACACCGGCACAGGATGCCAATGCCTTCATTGCCGCCGTGGAAGTAGATTGCCTGCGCATGGTCGGCGTTCCGGCAGCTCCGACGCGCGGCGGCAGTCGCCGCTGAAGCAGCGCTCCCCGCTCAGGTGTGGGCGAGAATGTTCAACAGCCGCCCGAACGGGTCGCGGACGAAGAAGCGACGCACGCCCCAGGGCTCGTCGGCCGGGCCATACTCCAGCGGGATGCCGGCCGCGTGCATGCGCTCCAGCACCTGCTGCAGGTCGTCCACTTCGATCGACAGGTCGGGCACCGCAGTACCGGAACCCCCTTCGCTGGCAAAGCTCACCTGCGCCAGCGCACTGCCCTGCCCGCCATGGGTGACGATCCACCCATGATCCATCACCACCGGCATGCCCAGCAGCCCGCCATAGAACGCTGCGGCACGCGCCGGGTCAGGCGTGGCGATGTTGGCGACAATACGTTTGACGGCCATGCGCAGCGGCTCCGATGCGATTCCCCATCCTCGCCGCTGCGTGCATGGCCCGCAAGCGGGCTCAGGCCAGACGCCCGCATCGCCAACCGAGGCGATCGCTGAAACAGAAGAGCCCCGTCGATGACGGGGCTCCACGTACGGCTCAAACGGCGCGACTCACACGCCCATGCACAGATCGACCACGCAGGTGTTGTACGCCTGCTGGCATTCACCGGCATCGGCACCACTGGCCAGGCACATCTGATACGCCCGCCAGCAGGGCTGGTCGCAGGGCTCGACCGGCCCAGCCACTGCCACCGAACCGGTACACGCCAACGCGAGTACCGCCACTGCGATCACCTTCCTGATAACACGCATCGCCATCACTCCTTGATAAGCCTGGTGAGCCCAGGCCGGACCACGTTAGCGAGGACAGGGGGAGACGAAGTGAAGCCCTCTGTCACGCACACTTAACCCGTTCACAATTTTTCTTTCACATTCATGGGGGACATCGCCACGGATTGGCGTTAACGGCCTTGTTGTCCGTCCATCAAGGAAGTTGCCCGATGAATCACCCGCTGCACGGCCGTTCGTCCCACTCCCGCTCCCCGCTGCACAGCCGCCTCGCCCTGGCGGTGTCCAGCGCTCTGTTGCTTGCAGCCGCATCGCCCGTCATGGCCAGCGAAGCGCTCGACGCATGGCAGCAGCAGCGCCAGCTGCAGGCGGCCTGGGCACAGCCCGCCGTCAGCGCGCCTGCAGCACCGACGGCCACCACGCCAGCCGCAACCGGCACCGCCCTGCTCGGCAATCCGGGCGATGCCGCCAGCTGGCGCAGCGATGAGTTCAACGCCGACTGGGGACTGGGTGCGATGGGCGCCGACTACGCGTATGCCCGCGGCCTGACCGGCAAGGGCGTGCGCCTGGCGCTGTTCGACACCGGCTCGGCACTGGCTCACCCCGAATTCGCGGGCCGCAACACCTCCAGCATCACCATCGGCCCGAACTGTGCGTCACCGGGAACCGTCGGCGGTACCGGCGCGTGCAGCCAGACACAGGGGGATCAACCGGGTATCAACTACTACACGCTCGGCGCGGGCGTGCCTGCTTCCCTGCAGGCCAACATCATTGCCGCAGGCCGTGAATGGGGTTTCCGCTATGCCGATCACGGCACGCATGTCCTCGGAACCATTGGCGCCAATCGCAATGGCACGGGGATGCACGGCGTCGCCTTCGGTGCCGATCTGACGACCGCCCGTGTATTTGGTGACACTTACTACGAGTGGAGGCGCCAGGCGAGCGGAGGCTACCTGCCTGAAGCCGTGGAACGGACGGACCCCGACGACGCAGCCACGCTGGACATGTACGCACAGCTGCAGGCACAGGGCGTGCGTGCCATCAATCACAGCTGGGGCATCTCCACCCGGAACATGACCGTTGCCGCGCTGGATGCCCAGTACGCACGCATCGGCGCCGGCTACGACGTATACGGAAGCATCTACAAGGACAGTGCGAACGCCCCTGCTTCGCAGTTGATCCAGGTCTGGTCGGCCGGCAATGGCAGCGGCGCCGTTGCCGGCATCACCGCGGCGTTGCCGCGCTGGAAGCCGGAGATCGAGCCCTACTGGCTGGCCGTCGCCAACGTTCGCCAGCCCAATGCAGCCAATGGCGAAACCGACTACGTGATCAACGCAGGCTCGAGCATCTGCGGCGCTGCAGCCAACTGGTGCATTTCCGCGCCCGGCACGGCAATCCTGAGCACCATCGTTTCCGGTGACATCCGGGGACGTCTGGAGAAGACCGCAGACTACGTCCGTCTTCTCATCGACAGCCAGAATCCCACGTACGACTACGGCCAGAAGACCGGTACTTCCATGGCCGCCCCCCATATCACCGGCGCACTCGGCCTGTTGATCGAGCGCTTCCCCTACCTGGACAACGCCCAGGTGCGCGACGTCCTGCTGACCACCGCGCGCGATCTGGGTGCCGCAGGCGTCGACCCGATCTATGGCTGGGGCATGGTTGACCTGCGCAGGGCCATCGAGGGCTATGGCTCGCTGCGCGTGGATACCAGCGTGGTGATGAACCAGAAGGCCGGTGGCCTGAAGGTGTGGGAAGGCGATGCCTGGGACGACTGGACCAATGACATCGGCGGCCCCGGCAGGCTGACCAAATCCGGTATCGGTTGGCTGCGCCTGAGCGGCAACAACAGCTTCAACGGCACGTTGCTGCGCGAGGGTACGCTGGAGCTGAACGGCACCAACACCCTCACCTCCGCGGTCGAGGTGCAGGCCGGGCAATTCCTGCTCAACGGCAGCCTGGTCGCCACCGCACTCATCACCACGGGTGGCGTCAGCACAGTCAGCGCCGGCGGCGTGCTGAAGGACGGCAACCTGACCGTCAACGGCGGCGTGGTGTCCTTCAACGGCATGCAGACCGGCGGCACCACCACGGTCGGCAGCAACGGCCTGCTGAAGGGTATCGGCACGTTGGGCAGCACCCGGGTGGACGGCACCATCGCCCCCGGCAATTCGATCGGCACGCTGACCGTCAACGGCAACTACGTGCAGGGCCCGACCGGCGTCTACGCCGCCGAACTCGCGCCTGGCGGGCGCAGCGACAAGTTGCATGTGACCGGTACCGCCACCCTCGGCGGCACCCTGGTCGCGTTGCCGGAACCGGGCATCTACTATCTCGGCGAGCAGTTCAACTTCATCCGCGCCGACGGTGGCATCAACGGCCAGTTCGCGAAAACCGACTTCAGCGCGTTCTCGCCGTTCCTGAAGTTCAGCCTCGCCTACGGTACCAATGGCACCCGCATCGACGTGGCGCGTGGCGCCACGCTGGCCAGTGCAGCCACCACGCCGAACCAGCGCGCGGTAGCGACGGCCGCCGATCTTCTGGCAATCAGCCAGGGCCTGCCCAAGCCGCTGACCCAGCTGTTCCCGCAGCAGGTTGGCGGCGTGCTCGACGGCCTCAGCGGCGAACTGCACGCAGCTACGCCGCTCGCACTGGTGGAAGGCAGCCGCTACGTACGCGATGCTGCGCTGTCGCGCGGTGCAGGGGCAGTCGCGCCGGGCGCCGATGCGGGCGACGCCACCGGCGCCTGGGTGCAGGCTCTGGGCGGCAACAGCAAGCTGGACGGCAACAGCAACACCGCCCGCACCGAAGCCAACAGCAACGGCCTGCTGGTCGGTATCGACCGCGAGTTCTCCGGCTGGCAGGTCGGCGTGCTGGCTGGCACCGGCCGCACCGACGTCAAGCAGCAGGCCCGTCGTGCCAAGTCGAAGATCGACAACACCCACTTCGGTGCATATGCCAGTCACAACTGGGGCGGCTTCGGCCTGCGTGGCGGCGTCGCCTGGAGCAAGCACAAGGTGAAGAGCACCCGCGATGTCGACTTCGCAGGGTTCAGCGACAGCCTGAGCGCACGCTACAACGCGCATACCCGCCAGGCCTTCATCGAAGCCGGCTACCGCTTTGGTGGCCCGGAGGCCGGGCTGGAACCTTACCTGCAGGTCGCCCGCGTGGAGGTGGACCTGAAGCAGATCAACGAGCGCGGTGGTGCAGCCGCCCTGCACGGCAAGGTGGACGACACCAGCACCACGATCGCCACCGCTGGCCTGCGCTTCGACAAGGGCCTGAAGGCATCGTTCCAGGAGGACAGCTGGCTGCACCTGCGTGGTGGCGTGGGCTATCGCCGCGCCTCGGGCGACCGCAGCCAGCTGGGCAACCTTGCCTTCGCCAACAACAGCACCGCGTTCGCGGTCGAAGGCGCGCCGATTGCCGACAGCGCCGTGGTGGCCGAGCTGGGGTTGTCGGCGTGGCTGACCCCGCGCCAGCAGCTGGAGCTGGGTTACAGCGGCCAGTACGGCAGTGAAAGCCGCGACCACAGCGCCAACATGCGCTGGTCGGTTCGCTTCTAGACGCGTGTTCTCTTGACGGTTTGGGGCGGCCTTGCGGCCGCCCCTTTTTTTTCAGGTTCCGCCCTGATCGATCAAGCGGCCTTCATCGCATGCTTGCGTGCCCGCATGACGTTGTGGCACTCCTGCACATCCGGCATCAGCTGGGTCACTTCCTGGCGTACCGCCGGCGGCAGATCGTTGTCCTGCAGCACATCCTTGAACGCGCCCAGCAGGCGGTCTTCGGACTCTTCCAGTTCGGCCACGTAGCCATAGTTGGTATCACCAAACGCGGCGCGCACCTTGCCGTAGAACTGCTGCATCGAACCGACCATGGTGCCATGTTCGGCCGGCTTGCCACCGCTGGCGGCCACCGAACCACTCAGTGCCGCGACGATGCGGCCCTTGACGCCGGCGATGCGGGTGAACAAGGCCGACAGCTCGGCATCCTTCACCTTGGTGGCCGCTTCTTCATAGAACGACTTGCCGTCACGAGCGATCTCGATCAGGTCGTTGAGGCGATGTTCGATGGTGGACTGGGTGCTCATGGCGTTGCTCCTGTGTGATCGATGTGCGGGGGAGAAAAGCAGCATCACGACGCTGCCTGTGGGAACACTGTGGACACCTCGGCGTGGTTCGCAGGTGAGTACCGGTTGATGCGCACGTCACTTCACCCAACCCGCACTGACTGCCTCACGCCGCAGCGTTTGGCCGTTCACATCGAACAGCCTTCGCCTGCATCACCACGGCACGAAGAGGATGATCAGCACGATCACCAGTAGAGCGGCGAGCACTCCCATCAGTACGTTTCGCTGGCGCCAGCTGGGCGTGGGTTTGCCTGGAGTATTCATGTCTGCCTACCTCTCTGCACGGATGACCCCGGCAGCCTGATGGATGTGCGACAGCGAGTACGTGCAGAGTCCGTGCAGGCGACGTATACATCGATATCGACGATGTCGATTCTGGGGACCGTCATTCGTCGAATCAGGAGGAGGCAGGCCCGTCGGCCTGCAGGAGCGCCCCGATCTCCCCCATCCTCACCGCCTTCGCCACCTCCCCCGACCGCGGCCAGGGCCTGGCCCGTGACATGCGCGTGCGCTGGGCACTGGAGGAGCTGGGCGTGCCCTACGACGTGCAGCTGCTCACCTTCGCCGAAATGAAGCAACCTGCCCACCTGGCGCGGAATCCATTCGGGCAGATTCCTACCCGGCAGGACGGCGACCAGGTCCTGTTCGAGTCCGGCGCAATCGCCGTGCACCTGGCCGAGCTACACCCTGGCCTGCTGCCGCGCGATCCGGATGCTCGCATGCGCGCGATCATGTGGGTGTTCGCTGCGTTGAACACAGTCGAGCCGCCCATCGTCGAGCGCTCGATGGCCTGGGTTCTGGAGCGCGAACAGCCCTGGTATGCGCAGCGATTGGTGATGCTGGACGAGCGCGTGCGGATGCGTCTCTCACAGCTGTCCGCATGGTTGGGCGCGGCGGCGTGGGTTGACGGCGAGTTCGGCGTGGGCGACCTGATGATGGTCTCGGTGCTGTTGCGCCTGAAGAGCAGTGGTCTGCTCGATGAGTACCCGCTGCTGGTTGCCTATGTGGCACGGGCGACGCAGCGTCCCGCCTATCAGCGCGCGTTCGCGGCGCAGTTGGCGGTATTCCAGAACGGGTAGCTCCACGCCACGCGTGGAAACACTCAGGGCAACCTGCGCCGGCAGGCGGCCTGTACCAGCATCAGCTGCGCCACCAGGATCAGCATCGCGCAGCCTGACAGCAGCCACGGATCGATGTACCACTGCGCGTTGAAGCTGAAATCACCACCGGAAATGCGCTTCCAGCCGTTGAAGTGCTGCATTGCCGCGACCACGAACGCGAAGCCACCACTGGCGAATGCAAGCCAGGGCACGACGATGCCGCCCGGCCGCGCGAACAATGTCAGCACGCCCAGCACACCGATGACAGTGCGTTGTACGCGGCAGTACGGGCAGACATAGGCCATCCCGCTCCATTCCACCGCCCAGGCCAACAGGCTGACCAGCACGGCCGCGCCTGCGGCGGTGTACAGGACTTTCGGCGTGATCGTCATGCCACCCTCGTTTGCCATCCCGCACTCCTTCGTTCAAAGACCCGGGCAGCGTAGCAGCGCCGCAGCCTCATCCCTTCTTGATGACGGTCCGCTTGCCGAGGGTGCTGGTCTTGCCAGCAGTCGGCCTGGCCAAGCCAGGAATCAGGAAATCGGTGGCCTTGTGGCCCATCGACACCTTGGACGCCAACCAGCGCGGCATGCGCCCGCGACCGGTCCAGGTCAGGCGCTTGTATTCCGGGTCGCGATACTTGGGCGCGACTTTGCCGGATTTGCGGCGGGCGGGCTTGCGCGCGGGCGCAGGTGTTTCCGAGGCTTCACCACCGAAGAGTTCTTCGAGGGTGTAACCAGCTTCGGCCGCAGCGGACTTCAACATCCGCCGCACCGCGCTGGCCGGGCGGCGGCTGGAAATGAGCTGTTTCCGCTGTTCAGCGGCAACCACCAAGGCGCCCAGCTCCCGAAGGCTGAGCGATTCAATATCGATCGTCATGGTGGAAAGGTCTCCTGCGGGCGGCCAGCTGTCAAGGCGCCTTGCCCGCTACGTAGACACGGGCTTCACTGCCGGTGGGCTCCGATCGCCTTCGCCAGCCATCTCCGAGGAAACCGACGTGAGCCACTCATCGCATTCGCTCGCCTACCTGCTTGCGCGCATCCTGCTGATGGCGCTGTTCCTGGTATCCGGCATCGGCAAGCTCGGCGACCTCAACGGTACCCAGGGCTACATGGAAGCCATGGGGGTACCCGGCATCCTGCTGTGGCCCACCATCGCCTTCGAGATCGGCAGCGGCCTGTGCATCCTGCTGGGCTTCCAGACCCGGCTGGTGTCGGTCGTGCTGGCAGGTTTCAGCGTGGTCACCGCTTTCATCTTCCACCACAACTTCGCCGATCAGACCCAGCAGATCATGTTCCTGAAGAATCTGGGGTTGGCCGGTGGGTTCCTGCTGCTGGCCTGCACCGGGGCCGGGCGCTACAGCATCGATGTGCGCGGGCGGCGCGGATGAGCACGCGGCATGCCGCCATCACCCCTGGCCCACGGGCTGGACGCGCTGCAGACGCAGGTTGCGCCATGTCGGCGGGGAGCTGCGGAAATCCACCGCTTCGCCATCGCTGGTGAACAGCAGGCCTGGCTCCACTTCAGTGACCAGGCGGATGCCATCGATGTACAGCCAGCCCTGTCGCTGCTCCAGCACCACGGACATCGACGGTTTCCCCCATTGGTCGATGCGATAGCGCCCCAGCCAGGGTTGCCAATGGGGCGCGTGCGGCCCGGTGGACCCATCGATGGGATCGTTCTGGTCCAGGCCATCCTCGCCGTTCGTACATTCCAGGTGCGCCGGCAGCATCTCCGTCGCCGCATGGTAACGGTACGTCGCAACCTCTCCATCGGTGTCCACGGTGAACAGCTGATCGCCGTCGAGGGCCGCAAAACGGCTGCCCAGAGCTTGCGCCCCACGATGCAGTTGCAGTTCACCGCTTCCGGCAATCACGATCTTCGCCTTGCCGCTGCGCCCGATCCAGTTTCCCGCCATCTGCTGCATCTGGTCCTGGTTCAACCTGATCGGCGCCAAGCTTGACAGGGGCACACGCGGCTGACGGGGCCCGAAACGCGCCGACAACAGCTGATCGAGCAGATGCTCGCCGATGCCGTACCCCGCAGACGTCGCGCGATTGAACATCGCGGCAAATCCAGCGTTTGCCTGCCTGCAGTAGGTGAACACGCACCCGAATCCGAAGCCCCCGCCGCGGTGGTGCAGCAGCCGCACCGGTGTACTGCCGTAGAGGCGTTCGCTGCGCATGACACCGAGCCCGTAGTCACCGCCCAGGCCGAAACCATGCATCTCGTCCCAGAAACGGGGCTCAAGCAGCTGCTGCGCACCGGCTTGGCCGCCACCGAGCAGGAAGCCAAGATACTTCGCCATGTCGGCGGCACTGGTCCAGACGCCTCCCGACACCACCAGCGGCGTCACCGGCGGTACCTGCGCATGGCCATCCTGGGTTCCCAGTGCCCGCCCCTTGCTTGCCAGGTAGATCGAGGCATCGGCCGTACTGTCGTGCATTCCCAGCGGCTCGAAGATCCGGCGCTGCAGCCAGGCCGGATAGCTGATGCCCGCAACCTGCTCAAGGACATGACCGGCAAGGTCGAAGCCCAGGTTGGAGTAGCGATAGCGCGTACCCACCGGAAAGCGCAGCCATGTCTGCGAGATGCTGCGGACGTGCGCATCAAAGCCCGGCGACGCCGGTTCGTAGTTGTTGCCCAGGGGCGCCTCGTGCGTGAATCCCGCGCGATTGGCAAGCAGCAGGCGCAGGCTGATGCGCTCCTGTGGAGCATGCTCGAAGCGGCTGCGCACCGTGAACGACGGCAGATAGCGGGTAATGGGCGCGTCCAGATCAAGGATGCCGTCCTGCACGGCCAACAGCACCGCCACCGCCGCGAAATTCTTCGAGGTGGACTGGATGCTGAACATCGTGCTGGCGTCTACGGGCACGCTGCCCTGGCCTGATGCGTGACCGAAGCCTTCAGTCCAGCGCACCTGCCCGCCTTCGACCAGGCAGACGGCAGCGGCACCGATGCCGCTGCCTTGCATGGCGGAGCGGATCACGCCGCGCTCCGCGTCGATCAGGCTCGCGGTGGTGACGCTTGGCCGCGCCAGGGTAGCAACACCGGTAGGCATGAGCGCGGCCGCAGGAACAGCCGCGGCATTGGCCAGGAAGGTGCGACGGCTGAGCGTACCAGGCATCAGATCACTCCACTTCAGGATGCCGCCATCTTCCCGCCAGCAGAAATAGCAGGGCATGTGTCATTCGGCATAGAGTGCGGTGATCGATGGTGCTGCACCTTCGCCGGCTGCGCAGGCCTCAGCCCGGAGGGTCCGGCAAGCGGATTCCCTGCGCCAAAACAAAGGCGCGGGACTCGCTCCAATAGGCCTGTGGCGGTTCCCGCAGCTCTGGTCGCGCCCAGTAGTCGTTGCCATGCAATGCGCTCATCACATGGCACCAGCCGTCACGCGGATCGTGAACCTGAAATCGCCCGCGATGATGGCGCGGATGATACGCGTAGTAGCCAAGCGCCTCCTGGCGCGCTTCATCCGGCCAACGACCCGCCTGATGGACCAGCGTCCATGCACGCATGTGGCGCGCATGCGCGAGCGCGCCAAGGTACTCGTCCTCATCCAGCAGTGGCACCTGCTCACTGCGGGCCAGGCACAGTGCGTCCGATTCGGCTTCGTAGCCCAGCGACGGCTCCGCCAGTTCCGGGTGCTGCTGCCAATACCCTTCGCCCTTCACGTGCAGCATCGCCCAGTGCCAGGGCTCGTCGTGGAAGATCAGCGCGTGTTCGTATTCGCGGCCGGGGCTCTGGTCGGGATAGCGCTTCCGTGCCTGTTCGAGCGCCTGGGCCTCGGGCACCTGGCCATAGTGGACCAAGCACCAGGCAAACAGGTGCCGGCAGTCTTCGATTTCGGTGGTGAAGTCTTCCACCGGGGTATCGTTGCTGGCCATGGTCGATCCCTGTGTGCGGATCAGATGGTACCGACGCTGCAGGTCGCGCGGGGGAGCGATGAGGCCTGCGACCGGTCATGCGAGGTCGGTTGGTGGGCCCACCAGGATTCGAACCTGGAACCAAGGGATTATGAGTCCCCTGCTCTAACCGTTGAGCTATAGGCCCTGCGCAGCGCCACAGTGTAGTGGAGGCCGCGCTCGATAGGCTACCCGGCAGCAGCAAGAGCCTCAGCAGCACGTCCCAACCGCTTCTCCGCCACGTCCGCAAACCACACCTGCCGCCGCAGGTGTGCGTGGAACAGCGCCACCGTCCTCCCGGCCTCTTCCAGCCCCTTCTGCTTGTCGCCTCCGAAGCTCGCAAGCAACCCAGCACCCGACTGCGTCAGCAACGCCAATGTTGCTCTTCGGGCGAATCCCAGTGAATCCTCGCGCTCGTCGCGCATCACATCTTCCCAATCCAGTAGCGGCGCAAACGCGCAGTCATGCGCGTCCGATTCACGCCTACCGTGCCCGGCAGCAATTTCCTTCAGCTCCATACTCACTCTCCTACGATTCGTCGAACCTCTTCCGCCTCCTGTTGAGAGAGGCGACCGGGCGCTTCAACACGGTCGTAGGACCGCCCGCAGCTTTCCCCCTTGCAGGGTCTTGTATGACTGCGCGCCACCCGGCCAGAAACCCTTGGCTCACCGCAATGGCGAGAGTTGCGGTTTGACCTTGGATTGCCTGCTGTTGCAGCAGACAGTCCGCCTACGACGGTGTGTTGATCACCTGCGGAGGACTGTGTGGAAGGAAGGCTAGAGGCTTCAATTGGTGAATGCGACATTGCGTGCGCTTATCACTCACATCCGGCTACTCATTTCATTGAGGCACTTGGGGTTTCGGCTGAATGACCACTTCCCACGGCAGCGAATCGCAGCGAAGGCCTCAACAATTCTCAGGCCAGTTGCGTCACAAGGTGCGGCAAGCAGCCGACGCCCGTTAAGAAGACCCGCCGGATACGTCATCGCGAACAGCAGCCGAGCATGGCTCGGCTCTACAGAAAGCGCAGGCACCCCAAAAAGAAAAACCCCGCACCAGGCGGGGTTTCTCTCAACGCTTCAACAACCGCCCGATATCAATCGATATCCAGGAAGCTGCGCAGCTGCTCCGAGCGGCTCGGGTGACGCAGCTTGCGCAGGGCCTTCGCTTCGATCTGGCGGATGCGCTCGCGGGTCACGTCGAACTGCTTGCCGACCTCTTCCAGCGTGTGGTCGGTGTTCATGTCGATGCCGAAGCGCATGCGCAGCACCTTGGCTTCCCTCGGGGTGAGGCCGGCCAGCACGTCGCGCACGGTTTCAGACAGATTGATGTTGGTGGTGTTCTCGATCGGGGACTCCACGTTGGTGTCCTCGATGAAGTCGCCCAGATGGGAATCCTCGTCGTCGCCGATCGGGGTTTCCATCGAGATCGGCTCCTTGGCGATCTTCATCACCTTGCGGATCTTGTCTTCCGGCATGTCCATTTCCTTGGCCAGCTCCTCCGGCGTAGCCTCGCGGCCGTACTGCTGGAGCATCTGGCGGGAAATGCGGTTCAACTTGTTGATCGTCTCGATCATGTGCACCGGGATACGGATGGTGCGTGCCTGGTCGGCGATCGAGCGGGTGATCGCCTGGCGGATCCACCAGGTGGCGTAGGTCGAGAACTTGTAACCACGGCGGTATTCGAACTTGTCCACGGCCTTCATCAGGCCGATGTTGCCTTCCTGGATCAGGTCGAGGAACTGCAGGCCGCGGTTGGTGTACTTCTTGGCGATCGAGATCACCAGGCGCAGGTTGGCCTCGACCATTTCCTTCTTGGCCTTGCGCGCCTTGGCTTCACCGTAGGCCATGGCACGGCTGATTTCCTTCAGCTCTTCCAGGTCCAGCTGGGTCAGCGTCTCGATGTCGATCGTCGCCTGCTGTTCGGCGATGATCTGGTCCTTCACTTCGCGCAGGGCCGACGACCACTTCTGCTTGCGCTTCAGTGCGTCTTCCACCCACTCCAGGTTGGTCTGGTTGCCTTCCCAGGAACGGATGAAGTCCTTGCGCGGCATGCGCGCGGTGACGGTCGCCAGGTTCAGCACGCGGCGCTCATGGGCCTTGATCGACGCCATGGTGTCGCGCAGCTGCTTGGTCAGCACATCGGTCAGCGGCAGCGGCAGCTTCAGGGTGACGAACACCGCCGACATCTCTTCGCGCAGGCGCGGCAGGTTCTTCTTGTCGCCCTTGGTCGCGGCCTTCTTGAAGGCGTTGAAGGCATCGCTCAACGCCTGCATGCGTGCAGCGACTTCCTCCGGGTCCGGACCGGTCGGTGCGGCTTCTTCCTCGCCACCCTCGACATCATCGTCCTCGTCCTCGTCGCCCTCGGCGTCCGCATCGCTGCTGTCATCGGCAGCGGCGGCCGGCGGTGCCGGCTCTTCGTCGGACAGGTCGTTGAAGCCGACGATCACTTCGGCCAGGCGCTTCTTGCCTTCCTTGTGGGCTTCGTAATCGGTCAGCAGCGACTCGACCGAGACCGGGAACTGGCCCAGGGCAGCCTGGACCTGCGAAAGGCCTTCCTCGATGCGCTTGGCGATGGCGATTTCGCCTTCGCGGGTCAGCAGCTCGACGGTGCCCATTTCGCGCATGTACATGCGCACCGGGTCGGTGGTACGGCCACCTTCGGTGTCGAGCGCGCTCAGCGCGGCGGCAGCTTCTTCGGCCGCGGTGTCATCGACTTCGCGGTTGCCGGTGTTGCCATCGTTGAGAAGCAGGGTTTCCACATCCGGCGCAACTTCATGGACATCGATGCCCATGCCGTTGATCATGCCGATGATGTCTTCGATCTGTTCCGGGTCGACCATGTCGTCCGGCAGATGGTCATTGACTTCGGCGTAGGTCAGGTAGCCCTGTTCCAGGCCCTTGCTGATCAGTTGCTTGATTTCGGATTGGGCAGGACGTTCGTTGGCCATGTAGTGCTCGCGCCACCGGCTAGGGAGAAATAGGGAACGTAGCATTATACCAGCCCGGGGCCCCGCCTGCCGGGCGGTGGTCCCGCAGGCTCAGGGCCTGAGAAGGAAGGTCACGGGACCGTCATTGACCAGGCTGACGACCATATGGGCACCAAATCGGCCCGTTTCCACCCCTGGCGCGTGATTTTCACGACAGATCTCGACAAAACGATTGAACCCGCGTTCAGCCTCGTCCGGCGGCGCGGCCGTGGTGAAGCTCGGCCGCATGCCCGATCGGGTGTCGGCGGCCAGGGTGAACTGGCTGACCAGCAGCAGGCCGCCGCCGGTATCGCGCAGCGAGCGGTTCATCTTCCCGGCCTCGTCGGCAAATACCCGGTAGCCCAGCAGGCGCTCGGCCATCCGCCGCAGCTGGGCCTCGGTATCGCCCGGCTCCATGCCGACCAGGGCCAGCAGGCCGGGCCCGATCTGCCCCACGGCCTCCTCGTCGACATGGACGGCGGCCTGGCTGACACGCTGGATCAGGACGAGCATCGTGGGCTTCCAATGAACAGGGCCGGCCACGATAGCAGCGCCCTTGGCTAAACTGGCGCCGATGAATCCGCAACGCAAAGCCCGGCTGGTCTACCGCGCCACCACCCTGTTCGCCCGCCTGCCCTGGCCGCTGCTGCGGGCGTTCGCGCGCGCCCTGGCGTGGGCGTGGATCGCCCTCAATGCCCGCGAGAGCCGTGTCACCCGGCGCAACCTGGAGCTGGCCTACCCCGAGCTGGACGGCGCTGCCCGCGATCGCCTGCACCGGGAACTGCTGCGCTCCACCGCCCTGCAGGCCATCGAAACGCTGCGGCTGTGGAGCCAGACGCCGGCCGACAACCTGCGCCTGCACCTGAAGCAGCGCCATGGCGAGGCCCTGTACGACGCGGCGCTGGCCAGCGGCAAGGGCGTGATCGTGGCCGCCCCGCACTACGGCAACTGGGAGCTGCTGAACCAGTGGCTGGCCTCGCGCGGGCAGATCGCCATCGTCTACAAGCCGCCGGAGGACGAAGCCAGCGATGCCTTCCTGCAGCTGGTGCGCGGCGGGCAGAACGTGCAGCAGGTGCGCGCCGAAGGCCCGGCCGTGCGCCAACTGTTCAAGGTGCTCAAGGACGGCGGTGCCACGGGCATCCTGCCCGACCAGCAGCCCAAGGCCGGCGATGGCGTGTTCGTGCCGTTCTTCGGCGTGCAGGCGCTGACCATGACCCTGGTCAACCGGCTGGCCGAACGCACCGGCGCCACCGTGCTCTATGGCTGGTGCGAACGCATCGGGCCGGACATGGAATTCGCCCTGCACATCGAGCCGACCGACCCGGCCGTGGCCGATCCGGACCCGCTGGTGGCGGCCACCGTCCTCAACGCCGGCATCGAACGCATCGCCCGCCGCGACCCGGCGCAGTACCAGTGGACCTACAAGCGCTATACGCTGCGGCCACCGGGCAGCGATGAGGAAGATCCCTACGCGACCGAAGAGCATCCCCACTGACGGCCTCGCGCCCCGGGCCGCGCGGTCCCTGCGACCCGCGGCCGCACCACGTTGAATACGACGCCGTCGCCCCCATAGAGACTGCGATGTCCGCCTCCCCCGGTCCTGCCATGTCTGCTGCTTCTTCCCTGTTCGGCGATCCGGCCGCGATCCGCTGCGAGCGCGCGGTTGCCGAACTGCGTGCCGGTCGCCCGGTGCTGCTCCACGATAGCCAGGGCCAGCGCCTGGCGGTGATCGCGCTGGACAGCGCCACGGCCAGCAGCTTCGCCGCCTTCGCCACTGCCGCCCGCGAGCGCCATTATCTGTTCCTGACCGCCACCCGTGCCCGCGTGCTCGGCGTGGAGGCACCGCAGGGCGCGCGCCTGCCGCTGAGCGGTGTGGCCTTCGATGCCCTGCCCTCGCTGGGCTACCTGCGCGAACCCGGTCCGATGCCGGAAGGCTGGAGTGCCGGCGACGCCTTCGATGCCGGGGCGGTGGAGCTGGCCCGCCTGGGCCTGCTGCTGCCAGCGATGGTCGCGGTGCGCCTGGACGTCGATGACCATACTTTCGACGGTGCGGCCGAGGTGGCCCTGTGCGACCTGGCCGAAGGCGCAGCACATGCGGCCCACGACTACGAACTGGTGGCGCGTTCGCCAGTGCCGCTGCGCGAGGTCGGCATGACCACCTTCGCAGTCTTCCGCGGCGGCGTGGCGCAGCGAGACCAGGTCGCGATCATCGTCGGCGAGCCGGATCTGTCGGCCGTGGTGCCGGTGCGCGTGCATTCTTCGTGCCTGACCGGCGACCTGTTCGGTTCACTCAAGTGCGACTGCGGCGACCAGCTGCGGCGCGGCCTGCGCAAACTGAAGGAACTGGGCGGTGGCGTGCTGCTGTACCTGGACCAGGAAGGCCGCGGCACCGGCATCGCCGCCAAGATGCGCGCCTATGGCTACCAGCACGACGGCCTGGACACCATCGACGCCGATGCGCAGTTGGGCTTCGGTGCCGACGAACGCCGCTATGGCAGCGCGGTGGCGATGCTGCGCGGCCTGGGCATCACCCGCGTGGCCCTGCTCAGCAACAACCCGACCAAGGCGCAGCGCCTGCGCAACGCCGGCATCGAGGTGCTGGACTGCATTCCGGTCACCGGCGAGATCACCGCCGAGAACGAGCACTACCTGCGCACCAAGGCCGACCGCGCCGGCCACCTGCTGGATGTCGATGCGCTGATCCAGGCTGCCCAGTAACGCAGCCGACCTGCTACCGTCTGCGCGGTGCGGCCATGGCCGCTACCGCCCGCCCTGCTGCCTGACGGAGCCCGCGTGACCGACGCCTCGATTCCTGCACCACCCGACACCGATTGGCAGTCACTGCCGCAACGTGCGGCCCGCCTGGCCGCACTGGAAGGTGCCTTTGGCGGCCTGTTCATCCCGGGCCTGCCACTGGCGGCGGCGGCGTGGTTCTTCGATCTGCCCGGTGGCCTGTGGACCGCTGCAGCCGGGCTGCTGATGGGTGTGGCCTTTGGTGCATGGCTGGGCCGTCGACGCCTGGTCCGCACCCGTTGGCGGCTGGACGCACAGGGCCTGGGCCTGCGCCGCGACCTCATGTGGCAGCTGGAAACGCGAATCCCGCTCTCGCGAGTGCAGCATCTCGATCTGCGGCGGGGCCCGCTGGAGCGCCGTGCCGGGCTGGCCACGCTGATCGTGCACACCGCCGGCACCCGCATGAGCGCGGTGACCGTGAGCGGCCTGGACGAGGCCGACGCCGAACGCCTGCGTGACACCCTGTCCCACCAGCTCGACCAGGACGCCGACGCCCTGTGAGCCTGCCGCCCCCCCTGCCTGCACCGCTGCCCGCCGGTACCGAGGACCACCGGCTGCACCCGTGGTCGTGGCTGTTCGTGCTGCTGATGCAGCTGCGCCACTACTTCCTGCCGCTGGTCGCGCTGCTGGTGTTCGGCCAGCGCGGCGACCGCGATCCGATGTGGGCGCAGCTGATTCCGCTGACGGCAATTGCCGCGCTGGTCCTGGTGTCGGTGCTGCAGTACCTCAGCTACCGCTACCGCATCGGCAGCGACGCGATCACCGTGCGCAGTGGCCTGTTGGCGCGCAACCGCCGCGAGATCCCGTTCGCCCGCATCCACAACGTGGAAGTGCGGCAGAACCCGCTGCACCGCCTGTTCGGCGTGGCCGAGCTGCGCCTGGAATCGGCCGGCGGTGTGCGCCCGGAAGCGGAGATGCGGGTACTGAAGCTGGACCAGGCACTGGCGCTGGAACGGCTGGTCCGCCAGCGCGGGCAGGCGCCGCAGGCCGACGACGCCGTGGATGCGCCGCCCATTGCCGACGTCGACAGCGAACACGTGCTGCTGCGACTGTCCAGCTGGGACGTGGTGCGCATGGGACTGCTCTCCAACCGCGGCTGGGCACTGGCGGTGGCCGCGTTCGGCGTGCTGTTCCAGACGGTGCCGCGGCCGGTGATGGACGATGCCATCCAGCGCGGCGGCCGTGAGGCCTTCGGCTATGCCAGCCACCTGCATCCCGGCGTGACCGGTGCCTTCCTGCTGGTGGCGGCAGCCCTGCTGCTGGGCTGGCTGGCGCTGCGCATGCTGTCAGTGGTGCTGACCCTGTTGCGTTACCACGGCTTCACCCTCGTCGAGCAGGACCGCCGCCTGACGGTGTCGGCCGGGATGTTCAGCCGCACCCGCAGCAGCGTGGCACGTCGCCGCATACAGGCCTGGACCCTGCGCGAAGGCACCCTGCAGCGCTGGTTCGGGCTGCGCCAGCTGCGCATCGACAGTGCCGCCGGTGGCCCTTCGCGTGATGAGGACCGCGCCCTGCGCGAACTGGCGCCGCTGGCAACCCGCGAACACTGCACACAGCTGGTGCAGCACCTGCTACCCCAGCTGCACTGGCCGCCAGCGCAATGGCAGTCCATTCCGCAGCGCGGCTGGTGGCGGCTGTGCCTGGGCGCGCTGCTGCTGGTGCCACTGCTGGCCGTCGCCGCGTACTGGCGTTGGGGCCCCTGGGGCCTGGTCGTGCTGGCCTGGCTGCCGGTCGCACTATTGGTCGCACACCGGCAGATGGCGCGCATGGGCTGGTATCTGGACGAGCACTATGTGGCCGTGCGCGGCGGCTGGTGGAAACGCTGGTGGCGCTGGGCCGAGCTGGACAAGGTGCAGGGCCTGCGCCTGCAGCGTTCACCGCTGGACAAGCTGCTGGGCACCAGCAGCCTGCAACTGGATACCGCCGGTGCACATGGCGACGTGGCACTCACCCTGCATCATCTGCCGCAGGCACAGGCACAGCAGGCGATGGATCAACTGGCGGCCGCGCTGGCGCGGCGCAAGCTGCGCTGGTGATGCGGGCATCCACGCATGGCGTGGATCTACTGGACATCACTGCGTGCGTGGACGCCCGACGGTAGAGTCGACTGACAGTCGACTATCGCGCGCAGCGCGGGGGGCGCGACCCGAGGGAAGAGCAGTCGACTGACAGTCGACTCTACCCGGGCGACGCCGTCGCGCCCGATCATCGCTGCGAGGGGCCCCAGTAGCCCAGATCCTTGCGGATCTGCAGGTCGCGCATCCAGCTGCCGAACGGCTTGCGGCGCAGCGCTCCCATCTCACCGGACAGAAAATCCTCGGTGGCCGCGATCACCCGCTCGCTGGAAAGGCCATCGCGGTACGGGTGGATGGCATCGGCGTAGCGCACGATTTCCGCCTGCAGCGCCTCGTCCGGGTGCAGCGCGCGCTGCAGCATCGCCGGCAACTGTGCCGGGTCGTCGAAATCAATCATGTGCGGCTTCGGCACGCGGTTGCGGAAGGTCACCACCGGCTTGTGCAGGACGATGAACTCCGAAACGATCGACGAGGTGTCCGACACCAGCACATCGGCGGCACGCTGCGCAGCCATCACCTGCTCCGGCTCGATGAAGCGGGCATTGGCACCGGCCAGCGCGCGGTAGCGCTCGAACAGTTCCGGCGGACATTTGGGATGCAGGGTCAGCAGCCAGTAACGCCCACCAGCCGCAATATCGGCGGCGATCTGCGCATGCAGGTGCGGGGCCGCACTCAGCCGCTCGGTGAAGGTCGAGCCGAACAGGATCACCGGGCGATCGCCGGCCGGCGCGCGCAGTGCGGCGCTTTCGCCACCGTCATCGCGGAACAGCGGGTCCAGCTTCGGCCAGCCGGTCTCGGCCACCGCGAAGTGGCCCTGCTGGGCCGCGATCTCGCGGAACGGCGTCGTGGTGGCCGGCCCCTGCGTGCAGTACAGGTCGAACATGCCGCGCACCCGGAAGTGGCCGCGCGCACTGTCGCGCTTTTCCACATTGAAGCCATGGAACAGCTGTACCTTGGCCCCCGAAAGGAAGGTCGGCACCCAGTTGGCCGCGCTGAACACCGCCCGCGGGCGCATTGCCAGGGCCTGCTTCAGGCCAACGTTGGGCACCCCCGGCAAGCTGCTGCCGGCTGCGCCGCCTTCGAACCAGGCCGCAACTTCCTGCCCGGACGCGTGCAAGGCCTGCGCCAACGGGGCGAGAATAGGCAGCGCATAGCGCTCCGTCGCAAACAACAGGTATCCGGCCATCATGTCCTCCACGACCGCTCCCATCGAACGGCCTCGCATCTCGGCGTGCATTATCGCGTTCAACGAGGCCGGGCGCATCGGCGACTGCCTGGCCTCGCTGGCCTTCTGCGATGAGATCGTGGTGGTGGACTCGCAGTCCACCGATGCCACCGTGGCCATCGCCGAGGCGGCCGGTGCCCGCGTGCTGCAGCGCGTGTTCGAGGGCTTCCGCAGCCAGAAGGCATTCTGCGTCGAACAGGCCAGCCACGACTGGGTACTGTGCCTGGATGCCGACGAGCGCATCAGCCCCGAGCTGCGTACGGCCATCGAACAGGCCCGTGACGGCGGCTTCGCCGACCACGCCGGCTACCGCTTCGCTCGCCTGTCCGAATACTTTGGCAGGTTCCTGCGCCACGGCAATGCCTACCCGGACCGGGTGATGCGCCTGTTCGACCGTCGCCAGGGCGGCTGGCGCGGCAAGCGCGAGATCCACGAGGCGGCCAGCGTCGACGGCAGCGTCGGCACCCTGCGCGGCGATCTCATCCACTACCCCTATCGATCATTGCAGCAGCAGCTGGCCAAGACCGAGAAGTACGCGCGGATGATGGCCGAGCACGAATTCGCGCGTGGCAAGCGGGCCACGCTGGGCAAACTGGTGCTGGCCCCGGCCTGGCGGTTCTGGCGCGGCTTCCTGTTCCGCGGCGGCTTCCGCGACGGCTGGCACGGCCTGGTCTATGCCTATGTGCGTGCCAACTACGTACGGCAGAAAACCATCATGCTGTGGATGCTGGGCAACGGGCAGGCGGTGGCCGATCCTCCGGCTCCCGTGGAACGGCCCTGAGCCGGCTGTGTCACACTTGCCGCGCGTTGCCTGAAGATCCCCCATGAAAATCCTCTACACCAACTTCCACTACGGCGACGGTGGCGGCCACACCACGTACATCGTGTCGCTGGCGCGAGCCCTGCATGGCCAGCACACGCTCCATGTCGCAGCCCCCGCCGACAGCCGCCTGCTGCGTACGGTGGCCGAGGAAGGAATCGCCACCCCGCTGCCGATGGCCTTTGGCAGCGGCCTGCCGACCCTGCCACAGCAACTGGCCGAGCAACACGCGCTGCGCCGGCTGGTGCGTGACGAGGGCATCGACCTGGTCCACGTCAACGGTGCTCGTGACCACCGCTTCGTGATGCAGGGACTGCTCGGCATGCGCCGCCCACCGATCATCCTGACCAAGCACAACAGCAAGCCCACCCGTACACTGGGCAATGCCGTCAGGGCACGCTGGGCCACCGACCGTGTGATTGCGGTTTCGGCCCACACCGGGCGTCTGCTCGAGCAGGGGCCCTACCGACGCTGCCCGATCGATGTTGTCCGCAACGGCGTCGACCTGGACCGCTTCGCACCGCTGCCGGCCGACGCCGGCCAGGCGATGCGACGGCAATGGACGCAGGACCCGGATGCGCTGCTGCTGGTCAGCAACGCCGGCACCGATGACTACAAGGGCTGGATCGACCTGGCGCAGGCCATTGCCCTGCTCCCCGACGCGATCCGCCCGCACGTGCACATGGCGGTCGCCGGGCACCTGCCCAGCGCGCAGCAACGCGCGCAGGTGCAGGCCCTCGGTGACGTCGCCGCGCAGGTCCACTTCACCGGCCTGCTGGCCGATACGCGGCCACTGATCGCCGCCGGCGACGTCGGCTTCGTACTGTCCAACGACATCGAAACGATCTCCTTCGCCTGCCGCGAAATGATGGCCAGCGCCAGGCCGATGCTGGTCAGCGACTACGCGGGACTGCCGGAAAACATCGAGCAGGGTGTCGACGGCTGGGTCGTGCCCACCCGCAACGTGGCCGCCATCGCCGCGCAGGTGCGGGCGGTGTATGAACAACGCCAGGCGCTGCCGGCGATGGGCATGGCCGCACGCCACCATGCGGAGCGCGAGTTCGGCCTGCAGACCTTCGCCGGGGCGACCCTGGCCAGTTACGAAGCGGTGCTGGCCTCGGCCTGATCTGGCCGGCGCGGCTCGGACAGGGCCAGCAGCAGGGCAACCCAGGCGGCATAGAACGAGGCGGTTCGCATGTCACGCAGCATCATTTCGGTGACCCCGAAGACGGCGAATGCCACGCAGATGCTCAACCCTGCCGCGGCATGCAACCGCGACCGTTCGTCGCCACGCCACAGGCGTGGCACGAACACCAGCGCAGGGGCCACGTAGACCAGCACCAGGCCAAGCCCCCCCAGCACGCCGTAGGTGGCCAGGAAATACAGCAGGTCGTTGTGGGTCTCGCCGAAATCACGCGCGACCATCGCCGACACCTTTCCCTGTCCTGCAAGTCGTTCCAGTTCCTGGCGGAAGCGATCGCCACCACCGACACCGAACACCGGCTGCTCGCGGATCATGTAGCCCGCCGCGGTCCACAACTGAAGGCGGATGCAGACCGAGGTATCGGCCAGGTGGTCGGCACTGCAATCGCCATACTCGCTCACGCCAGCATCGATGCGATCGCGCAGCGCACCATCATGGGTGGCGATAATGCCGACACCGGCCGCCAGCACCAGGCCCAGCAGGATCTTCATCCGGCCAAGCCGGCGCCCCATCACCAGCAGGCCGATCAGCAGGAAGCAGGGAATCGCCAGCAGGCCACCGCGGGTCTGTGTCCACAGGAATGCGACCAGGCCAAGGATGCCGGTCAGCAGCTTCAGCGTGGCTTCGATGCGAGTGAAACGGGTCACCGGCAGGCCCAGCGACATCAGGCTCAGCACACCGAACAACAGGGTCAGGTCGCCGTAGGTCACCGCATTGAACTGCTGGGTGGCAGGCCGCACGCCGGTCTCCAGCGCCAACCAGCCAATGATGGCTGCTGCCGACCACACCGCGGGCAGGGTGCCAAGCATCGCCCGCGCAAGGACCCTGCGCGGCACCCGCAGCGCGGCGAACAGGATCAGCAGCATCGACAACAGGCGCGCGGCCTTTTCGACCTCCGATCCCTTCCAGATGCCATGCACGCCCAGGCTGATCAGCACGCCGGCCAGCATCACGCCCATGCCGATGCCCATCCACGCATAGCGCCGGGCGGAACCGGGCAGCAGGCGCGGAGCAGCCGAGGGGACCAGCAGCAGGACGACCGACAGCAGGATCGCCAGGTAGAACCCCGCGCTGCCGCCCTCCATGGTGATCATCAGCAACGTCGGCAACGCGCCCAGCACCACGGCGTAGGCGCCGGCCAGCAGGCCCGTCATGCGGGAGGTAGGCAGGGAAAGCGGAGTCACGTGGTGCGGTCGGCAGGTCGGTAGCGATAGACCGGCACGGTGCCGGGAGCGGTCCTCATTCTAGGACAGAGCAGGCCGCTGGTTGATGCAGGCTGGCCACGTCTGTCGCTCATTCGTTCAGTCCGCATCCGGTGGCCCCTGCAGCCGGTACTCGCGCTCCAGCTCCTTCAGGTCAGGCACGCAGGCCCCGGACACCGCCGTGGCGGGAACAAGCCACCAGCGACGGCGGTTGGATATGCCGGCCATCTCCGCCTGCGAACGATCAATGCACCCCTGCATCGCATCGTCATTCACCAGCAACCAGCGATGCAGGGGGGACAAGCGCTGCCAGCGCACGGCCGCCTGCAGCTGTTCATGCCAGCGGTTCTCGAATCCAAAGGTTGCCGCGCGGCGGTCCGCCATCAGCAGATTCTGTTCCTTCCAGGCCACCAGCCCCAGCTCCGCGTCTGGCCCGAGACGCGTGCCGACGTCACGCATCAGACCACGCGCGGAGCTTGAATCATTCAGCAACGGGTAGCCGAGCAGGCCGTAGAGCACCCAGGCCACGGCCAGGGTCGATACCAGCGCCAGATGGCTTCGACGCCAGCCAGCCACCATCAGGCTCAAGCCACCCCAGAGCCCCATCGCAAGGATCGTCCACGCCAATGCATCGGTGGCGCCGGGCGCCAATCCGCGTCCATGGGCAAGGTTCACCTCGAAGCGCGGATCACCCAGCAACGCGAGCGCCCCGACCAGGCTCAATCCCAGTGCCAGCAACGCGGCAAACCCTCCCAGTACCGCCTGCACATCCCGTCGCTTCAGCAACCCGGGCAGCAGCGGTGCCAGCGCCAGGCAGAACATCGGCAGCGCCGGCAGGATGTAGACATCACGCTTGCCCTGGGGAATCGAGAAGAAAAGCACGACCAGCACCCACCAGGCCAGCGGCAGCAGGTAGCGTGGATCGCGGCGGCACAGGCGTCGGCGCCACGCCGGGATCGCCCATGGCAGCGCCAGGAACGCCGGTATCCACATCGCTGGCATGACACCGAAGAAGTACCACCACGGCTGGTGATGGTCCCAGGACTGCGTGTAGCGGCGGGCCGTCTGCCGCACCAGGATGTCGTTGATGTAGGCGCGGTACTCGTCCGACCCGGTGCCCAGCGCGGCCAGCAGCATCGGCGCCAGCCACAGCGATACCGCCAGCAGGAAGGCCAGCGGTGCCAGCCAGAAGCGGCCATCGCGCGCGTGCAGGGAAACACGGGGCCAGTGCAGGGCTGCAGCGATGGCCGCCGGCACGATCATCAGCAGCGCCAGCATGCCCACGCCCTTGGTGATCACCCCGATACCGGCAAAGAACCAGCCCAGCCACCACCAGCGCCAGGCCGGGCCCAGCAGCAGGTGGCGCAGCAGGCCATAGTTGGCCAGGGTGATGAACAGCACCAGCAGCGGATCGATCTGCGCTTTCTTCGCCTGGAAGGTGAACTGCAGCGCGAACAGCAGTGCCCACCCGGCGCAGAGCCCGACCTGGCGCGTCCACAGCCGGCGCCCCAGATCGACCACGCACCACAGCGTGCCCAGTGCGGCCAGCAGCGAGGGCAGCAGGAAGGCCACGCGCCAGTGGCCAACCAGGCCGTACAGCGAGGCCTGCCACCACATCAGCATCGGCGGCTTGTCCGAATACAGCTCGGTTCCGCGATGCGGGAACAACCAGTAACCGCTGTCGACCATCTGCCTGGCCACCAGCGCGAAGCGTGGTTCATCAGAGGGCCACGGATCGCGGAGACCGAGACCGGCCCCCAGCACCAGCAGGGCCACCACCACGAACAACCACGTCTGGCGCGACGCGTGGGTTTTCAGCATGGGACTCGAAACGGCAGCGGGGGTCAGCCTGCTTTTATCAGACGCGCGTAGAAGAAACCGTCAGCATCGTTGTCACCGGGCAGCCGCTGGCGAGCCACGCCCTCGCAATCCACGCCGAATGCGTCACCCAGAGGCTGTGCCACGGCGTCCGGATGCCACTTCAGGAACGCGCGCACCTGGTCGATGTTTTCGGCGCGCAGGATCGAGCAGGTGGCATACAGCAGCACGCCGCCCGGGCGCAGCATCGACCAGCAGGCCTCCAGCAGGCGCGCCTGCACGCCCACCAGTGCATCGATGTCTTCGGCGCGACGGTGGAACATCACATCCGGCTGGCGGCGGATCACGCCGGTGGCCGAACACGGCGCATCCAGCAGGATCGCGTCGAACGGCACGCCGTCCCACCACGCGCCGGGATCGCTGGCATCGGCGACCAGGGTCTGCGCATGTTCGCCCACACCGGTGCGGGTGTAGGTGTCGCGCGCACGGGCCAGCCGGCGCGCGTCGATATCCAGCGCCAGCAGGCGCAGGCTCGGGTCACGCTCCAGCAGATGCGCCGACTTGCCGCCGGGTGCCGCGCAGGCATCCAGCACGCGGGCACCGGTCGCGGGCGCCAGCGCATCGGCCGCGCATTGCGCCGACAGGTCCTGCACCGACAGTGCACCGTCGCCGAAGCCCGGCAGCTGGTTCACGGCAACGGGGGCCGCCAGGCGCAACGCATCGGCACACAGTGCAGTGGCTTCAGCGGCAATGCCGGCCTCGGCCAGCGTCGCCAGGGCCTTGTCGCGACCACCGTGCTGGCGGTTGGCACGCAGCCACAACGGCGCGGGTTGCAGGCTGGCGCTGAAGATCGCCTCGGCCTGCGTCGGCCAATCGCGTTCGATCGCATCAGCCAACCATTCCGGGAAGGCGTCGCGCGCAGGCTGTTCGGGGAATCCCTCGCGCTGGGCGCGGCGCAGGATCGCGTTGACCAGGCCGGCCTGGCGCTCACGGCCCAGCGCGCGCGCCGCATCGACCGTGGCCGAAAGCGCCGCGTGCGCAGGCAGTTCGAGTACGTCCAGCTGGGCGAAGCCGACCATGAGCAACGTACGCAGGTCGGCATCACGCGCCGAAAGCGGCTTCTGCATCCAGGCCTGCAAGGCCGCGTCATACGTGCTGCGACGGCGCAGCACAGCGAAACACAGGGCTTCCAGCAGCGCACGGTCGCGGCTGTCGGCCAGCTTCGGCAGTGCCCAGGCCAGTTCGGCCTTCAGCGAACGGCCACGGGTGAACACCTGTGCCAGCACGCGTGCGGCCAGCATGCGCGTGGCCGCGCCCGGTGCCGCCTTGGCGACGGAGAAATCGTTCTGCTTGGACACCGCTTATGCCCCCACGCGCAGATCGCGGCGAGCGTTGAGGTAGTCGGCAGCGGTGATCGCCTTGCCGCCTTCACGCTGCAGCACGCGCAGGCGCAGCGCGCCCTGGCCACAGGCAATGTCGATGCCGTCGCGGCCGGCGGCCAGCAGGGTGCCCGGTGCCTGGCCGTGGTCCGCCTCCAGCGCCACCGCGCCATGGATGCGCACCCGTTCACCGGCCAGCGTCGCCTCGGCGATCGGCCACGGATTGAACGCGCGCACGGTACGCGCCAGCACGCCGGCGTCCTGCGCCCAGTCCAGCCTGG
This sequence comes from Stenotrophomonas sp. SMYL89, assembly GCF_036319985.1. Classification (NCBI taxonomy): domain Bacteria; kingdom Pseudomonadati; phylum Pseudomonadota; class Gammaproteobacteria; order Lysobacterales; family Lysobacteraceae; genus Stenotrophomonas; species Stenotrophomonas sp. SMYL89. The sequence goes on from NZ_JAWIRW010000005.1 coordinate 41,508, forward strand.
CTTCGGCCTTGTCCAGCTTGTGGGCGTAGGTCACGCCCTGTTCCGGCTGCGGCCGCGCGATCGGCTTGATGCCGGCGCGCAGCAGGCCCAGGCCGTCGGACAGCACCTGGGCACCCAGCTCGGCCAGCTTGTCGTGCAGCTGGCCGCCGGTATCGGTGGCCGCGATCGGAAGCTCCTGGTGCAGCAGCACCGGGCCGGTATCGAGGCCCGCTTCCATCTGCATCAGGCACACGCCGGTCTTCGCGTCACCGGCCTGGATCGCACGCTGGATCGGCGCGGCGCCGCGCCAGCGCGGCAGCAGCGAGGCATGCACGTTCCAGCAACCATGGGTCGGGATGGCCAGCACCGCCTTGGGCAGGATCAGGCCATAGGCCACCACCACCATCAGGTCCGGCTGCAGCTCGCGCAGCTGCTGCTGGGCGGCTTCGCCCTTCAGCGACTCCGGCTGGTAGACCGGAATGCCACGGGCCACGGCCTCAAGCTTGACCGGCGAAGGCGCCAGGCCACGGCCACGACCGGCCGGGCGGTCCGGCTGGGTGTAGACCGCCACGACCTCATGGTGGCGCGCGGCCGCGCGCAGCGACGACACCGCGAATTCCGGCGTACCGGCAAAGACAATCCTCATGGCTACCCCACTTGCAGGATGGATTCGTGCAGGAAAGAAAACGGCGCCGTCGGCCGGCGCCGTACAGCCCGCGCGAGCCGCGCAGGCACGGGCCACCCGAAGGGTGGCCCGGATTGGCGATCACGCCACGTGCTTGCGCTGCTTGGCCAGCTTCTTGCGCACCATCTCGCGCTTGAGCGGCGACAGATAATCGATGAACAGCTTGCCGTCCAGGTGATCCATCTCGTGCTGGATGCAGGTGGCCAGCACTTCGCCAGCTTCCATCTGCTGTTCCTGGCCGTTGCGGTCCAGGTACTTCACGGTGATGGTGTCGGCACGGGTGACGTCGGCGAAGATGCCCGGGACCGACAGGCAGCCCTCCTGGTACACCCGGCCCCCGTCCTTGGCGACGATTTCCGGGTTGATGAACACATGCGGTTCATTCTTTTCTTCGCTGACGTCGATGACCATGAAGCGCTTGTGCACGTCCACCTGGGTGGCGGCCAGGCCGATGCCCGGGGCGTCGTACATGGTCAGGAACATGTTGTCGATCAGTTCCTGGAAGGCCGGCGTGGTGACTTCGGCAGCTTCGATCAACGCGGCCTTGGTACGCAGGCGCGGATCGGGGAACTCGAGAATGGGGAGAAGGGCCATGGCTGTTTCCGGATAGGGGGCCGGCACGCCGGCATACGTCGCAGATTCTAGCTCCAACGCTTGCCTTGCGCCCCGGTTTCTGGACTATAGTGCGCGGACCTGTTGGGGAATCAGGGCTTCACACCTATGTTGCTTCGTTTTCGTACGGTCGTCGCCGCGGCGATGCTGACCGTGGCTGCCTATGCTACCGCCGTGGAAGTGAATGGCGGGCACCCGGACACCTATGTGGTCCGAAAAGGGGATACGTTGTGGGATATCGCCGCACGTTTCCTGCAGAAGCCGTGGCTGTGGCCGGAGATCTGGCAGGCCAATCCACAGATCGCCAACCCGCACCTGATCTATCCCGGTGACGTCCTGAGCCTGGCCTACCTGGACCGGGTGACCGTGGCGGCCCAGCCCGGCCCGCGCCAGGAGGCCCCGATCGACGCCATTCCGCTGGCCCAGGTCGAGCCGTTCCTGAAGCAGCTGAGCGTGGTCGACAGCATCGAGCAGCTGCCCTACGTGGCCGGCCTGGAAGAAGAACGCCTGCGCGCCACCAGCGGCCACGCCGTCTATGTGCGCCTGGCCGACGCCCAGGTGGGCCAGCGCTGGGCGGTCGTCCGCCCGACCGTGCGCTACGCCCAGCCCAAGCCGACCGAGGACCTGACCGCCAACGGCGACGTCACCCCGGGCAGCGGCAACCTGTGGCGCGCCTACAGCGCCCCCAACCACCGCCGCGGCGTGCTCGGCTATGAGCTGGCCCAGGTCGCCACCGGCACCATCACCCATGTCGCCGGCGGCAAGGTCGAGGCGTCCACCCTGGTGCTGGACAAGAACGAGGGCGGCCGCGAGGTGCGTGCCGGCGACCGCCTGGTGCCGATCGAGGCCAGGCCGTACGACCTGCAGTTCGTGCCCCATGTCCCCGCCGCCGGTGTCGAGGGCGTCGACGTACGCGTGCTGGCCGTCACCGACATGTTCACCGCCGGCGGCCCCCGCGACGTGATCGCGATCTCGGCGGGTCGCACGCAGGGCGTGGACAATGGAACCGTGTTCTCGCTGTGGCGCCCGGGCCGCCATGTGGCGCACCGCATGAAGTATCCGAACTCGTCGCGTACGGACGATTCGCTCAGCACCGGCGCCGGCCGGGTCTCGCTGCCGGACGAGTACGCGGCGCATGCCATGGTGTTCCGCACCTTCGACAACGTCAGCTACGCGCTGGTGATGCAGGGCGTGAAGCCGGTGCGCGTGGGGTACAACGCCCTGCACCCGGACGCGAAGTAGAGTCGACTGTGTAGAGTCGACTGTGTAGAGTCGACTGTTAGTCGACTGCTCTTCACCCCCCCCCCGGAAACGCCCGCGCTGCACGCGATGGTCGACTGACAGTCGACTCTACAGGGGCGGTCTCCGGCAAACCCTGACGGTCACATGCGAAGGCGCCCTAGGGCGCCTTCGTTGTATCCGGCCGATAGTGGGGGAATGACCAGACAGATGGATGAGGCGCTGCTGCGCCTGGTGATGGCAGGCGGCGCGCTGGCGCCACGGCGGGCCCTGCTGCAGGCCGCGGGCAACGCAGAGATTGCGATCGCGCAGGGCGCCGCGAACTGGCGCGCACACGGTTGCACGCCAGAGCAGTGCGCTGCACTGGAACGCCCCGACGCCCGCGCCTGGACCGCGGCACGGCACTGGCTGGAAGACGACGACCACCATCTGCTGTCCTTTGCCGACGCGGCCTTTCCGCCGCCCCTGCTGGACGTCCCGAACCCGCCGCTGGCGCTGTTCGTGGCGGGCGATCCAAGCGTGGCCTGGCGCCCCTCGGTGGCGCTGGTCGGCAGCCGCTCGCCAACCCCGGGAGGACGCGCGCTGGCCGCGCGCTTTGCCAGCTGCTTCGTCGAGGCCGGACTGGCCGTAACCAGTGGCCTGGCGACCGGCATCGACGCCGCCGCCCACCTGGCCACGCTGGAGGCAGGCGGCTGCACCGTAGCGGTGATCGGGACCGGCCCTGATCGGGCCTATCCGGACAGCCACCAACGGTTGCAGGGGCGGATCGCCGCCGAGGGCGCGGTGCTGAGCGAGTACCTGCCGGGCACACCGGCACGCCCGGGCCACTTCCCCGCGCGCAACCGGCTGGTGGCCGGGCTGGCGCTGGCGACGGTGGTGGTCGAGGCCGCGCAACGCTCCGGCGCCCTGATCACCGCACGGCTGGCTGCCGAGGCCGGCCGCGAGGTCTGCGCCCTGCCCGGCTCGGTACTCAACCCACGCGCAGCGGGCTGCCACCGGCTGATCCGCGAGGGCGCCGCACTGGTCGAGCGCCCCGAGGAAGTGCTGGAACTGCTGGCCCCTGCCCTTCGCCAGCAGCTGCCGGGCTTGCAATCACGTCTGGATGCCCCCACTGAACAGGGACCGCCGGCGCTCCTGCCGGCGCGCTGGGCCGACGACCCTGACTACCAGCGCTTGTGGCGGGCCCTGGACCACAACCCAACCAGTATGGATTCACTGATCACGCGCTGTGGATTGACGGCGCCCCAGGTGTCCTCCATGCTGCTGGCCATGGAACTGGCGGGAATCGTGGTGTGCGTACACGGCCGCTACTGTCGAACTCCCTAGTTTCTTCACCTCCACAGCGTCGCGCGACGCAGGCCGAGGGGCAATGAAAGAGAGCATCCTGGACGTACTGCTGTACCTGTTTGAACACTATTTCAGCGAAGACGCGGACCTGATCCGTGACCGCGATTCGCTCCAGAACGGCCTGATCCAGGCCGGTTTCAGCCCAACCGAGATCAACAAGGCGTTCGACTGGCTCGACGCCCTGGCCGCGCAGCGGCCGAGCGTGGCCCAGGCACGGGTCGATGGCCCCGTGCGCGTCTACCACGGCCCCGAGCTGGACAAGCTGGACGTGGAATGCCGCGGCTTCCTGCTGTACCTGGAACAGCACGGCATCCTCGACGCCGACCAGCGCGAGCTGGTGCTGGACCGGGCGATGGCCCTGGACCAGGACGAACTGGACCTGGACGACCTGAAATGGGTCGTGCTGATGGTGCTGTTCAACCAACCTGGCTCCGAAGCGGCCTATGCCTGGATGGAGACGCAGATGTTCATGGACGAGCCAGAACCCCTGCACTGACCGTACACTTGGGGGCATAGCGCATTCAGGAGCGTCCCCGTGAGCGAGTGGTTCCATGCAGAAGGCAACCGGCAGCAAGGCCCGCTGCCGGCGGAACAGTTGGTCGAGTTGTTCCGCAACAACCAGATCACCCTGGACACCCTGGTCTGGCGCGACGGACTGCCGCAATGGCAGCCGTTGCGCACCGTCGTGGACGAACTCGGCCTGATCGTGCCGGCGCTGGACGCCGCCGCACCGCCGGTCGAACCCGAGCCGGAACCGGAACCCGTCGCACCGCCTCCGCCGCAGCCACCGGTACTGCCGGCGTCCACGCCCTACGCCACCAGTGCATCGGCCACCGTCCTGCCGGCACCGAAAAAGAAGCTGTCCGGCTGTGCGCTGACCGCCATCATCGGTGGTGGCCTGCTGCTGGTGCTGGTGCCGATCCTGGCCATCCTCGCCGCGATCGCACTGCCGGCCTACAACGACTACACCGTGCGCAGCAAAGTCGCTGGCGCCGTGGCCGCGCTGCAGCCGCTGAAGGACCAGGTGCAGCATTTCGCCGATGACGAAGGCCGCTGCCCGGGTGCCAACGACGCCGGTTTCCCGGCCCCGGGCGACTTCGCCCACGCGGGTCTGTCGGCCGTGAACATCGGCCGCTTCAACAACGGCCACTGCGGCATCGAAGCAACGCTGGCGGTACCGGGCAAGGGCATCGACGGCGACCTGCTGTGGCTGGAATACGACCGTGACAGTGGCCGCTGGGCATGCAGCGGCGAAAGCGACGACAAGTACCTGCCGCAGTCGTGCCGCGGCTGAGCCGCGCGCATGCCAGCACCTCCATGGACGATCCAACAGGGAACACGCAATGACTGAGTGGTATTACGCCGAAGGACAGCAGCGCCAGGGCCCGCTGCCGGTGCAGGAAATCCGCCAGCGCTTCCAGCGCGGCCAGTTGAACCTGGACACCCTGGTCTGGCGCGAAGGCATGGACCAGTGGGCGGCGCTGCGCCAGGTGGTCGACGAGCTCGGGCTGCAGACCCTGGCCGATGCAAGTACCGCCACCGGCAGTGGCGGTTTCGACCTGCGCAACGACTATGCGGCCATCGACAACGGTACCGCGCCGCTGCCCGGCACCGGCGCCCTCAGCAGCTCACCCTACAGCGCCCCGGCAGCGCTCGGTGCCGGCGGCCATGTGCAGCCGGTGGTCGGCGGCGAAGTCGTCTATGCGGGCTTCTGGAAGCGCGTGGCAGCCTACGTGATCGACTACTTCGTGCTGGTCATCCCCGGCAGCATCATCGGCGTCATTCTCGGGGTGATCCTCGGCGCCGGCATGGGTGCGGTGGGCAGTGACGAGTCGGCCATCGAGATCGTGGCGCAGCTGGCCAGCGCACTGATCAACTTCGCCATCGGCATGGCGTACTACACCTGGTTCCATGCCTCGAAGGGCGGCGCCACGCTGGGCAAGATGGCGGTGGGCATCAAGGTCGTGCGCGGCAACGGCGAGCGCCTGACCAAGGCCCGCGCGTTCGGTCGTTACTGGGCCATGCTGCTGAGCAGCTTCACCCTCGGCATCGGTTTCCTGATGGCGGCCTTCACCGAGCGCAAGCAGGGCCTGCACGACATGATCTGCGACACCCTGGTGGTCGACCGCTGGGCCTACACCGACCAGCCCCACTTGCAGCGCCGCGAGCTGGGCACCGTCACCGTGCTGGTGCTGGTGTTGACCGGCCTGCTGTCGCTGGCGGGCCTGGCGCTGCTGGTGTTCGCGGTCGGCTTCATCGCCAAGATGGCCTCCTGAACGACCATCCTCACGCCTGGCTGCTTGACACGGGCTGGCCGGGCGTGATTCCTCTAATAAGGTGAAACCTGAACGCCCGGCACATTACCGGGCGTTCAGTTTATGGATTTGCGCGTGGCCGCTTCACTAATGCGGCCATTTGCTCCACCCTAGCGGCCCCTTCCCCACGGTTCGCCCCACAGACCCTGCTGCCATGCCCAAGCACCTGCTCATCGTCGAATCGCCGGCCAAGGCCAAGACGATCAACAAATACCTCGGCAAGGACTACACCGTCCTGGCCTCGTATGGGCATGTGCGTGACCTGATTCCGAAGGAAGGCGCGGTCGACCCGGACAACGGGTTCGCCATGCACTACGACGTGATCGACAAGAACGAGAAGCACGTCGATGCGATCGCCAAGGCCGCCAAGGGCGCCGACGACATCCTGCTGGCGACCGACCCGGATCGCGAGGGTGAGGCGATCAGCTGGCATATCGCCGAGATCCTGAAGGAACGCGGGCTGGTCAAGGACAAGCCGATGCAGCGCGTGGTGTTCACCGAGATCACCCCGCGCGCCATCAAGGAAGCCATCAGCCAGCCGCGCGCGATCGCCAGCGACCTGGTCGATGCCCAGCAGGCGCGCCGCGCGCTGGACTACCTGGTCGGCTTCAACCTGTCGCCGGTGCTGTGGCGCAAGGTCCAGCGCGGCCTGTCCGCAGGCCGCGTGCAGAGCCCGGCGCTGCGCATGATCGTCGAGCGCGAGGAAGAGATCGAAGCCTTCATCGCCCGCGAATACTGGTCGATCGCCGCCGAGTGCGCGCATCCCAGCCAGCACTTCAACGCCAAGCTGATCAAGCTGGACGGGCAGAAGTTCGAGCAGTTCACCATCACCGATGGCGACACCGCTGAAGCGGCGCGCATGCGCATCCAGCAGGCCGCGCAGGGCTCGCTGCACGTCACCGACGTGGCCAGCAAGGAGCGCAAGCGCCGCCCGGCGCCGCCGTTCACCACCTCCACCCTGCAGCAGGAAGCCTCGCGCAAGCTCGGCTTCACCACCCGCAAGACCATGCAGGTGGCGCAGAAGCTGTATGAAGGCGTAGCAATCGGCGAAGAAGGCACCGTCGGCCTGATCTCGTACATGCGTACCGACTCGGTGAACCTGTCGCAGGATGCGCTGGCCGAGATCCGCGACGTGATCGCCCGCGATTACGGCATCGCCTCGCTGCCCGACCAGCCCAACACCTACCAGACCAAGTCGAAGAACGCCCAGGAAGCGCACGAAGCGGTACGCCCGACCTCGGCCCTGCGCACCCCGGCCCAGGTCGCACGCTTCCTCACCGACGACGAGCGCCGCCTGTACGAACTGATCTGGAAGCGTGCAGTGGCTTGCCAGATGATTCCGGCCACGCTCAACACCGTCAGCGTCGACCTGTCGGCCGGCAACGAGCACGTGTTCCGTGCCAGCGGCACCACCGTGGTCGTGCCCGGCTTCCTGGCCGTGTACGAGGAAGGCAAGGACAACAAGAGCGCCGAGGACGAGGACGAAGGCCGCAAGCTGCCGGCCATGAAGCCCGGCGACCGCGTCCCGCTGGAACGCATCCAGGCCGAACAGCATTTCACCCAGCCGCCGCCGCGCTACACCGAAGCGGCGCTGGTGAAGGCGCTGGAAGAGTACGGCATCGGCCGTCCCTCGACCTACGCCTCGATCATCCAGACCCTGTTGTTCCGCAAGTACGTGGAGATGGAAGGTCGCAGCTTCCGCCCGTCCGACGTCGGCCGTGCGGTGTCCAAGTTCCTGTCCAGCCACTTCACCCAGTACGTGGATTACGACTTCACCGCCAAGCTTGAAGACGAGCTCGATGCCGTCTCGCGTGGCGAAGAAGAGTGGATCCCGCTGATGTCGCGCTTCTGGGAACCGTTCAAGGAACTGGTCGAAGACAAGAAGGAATCGGTCGACCGCGCCGAGGCCAGTGGCGCGCGCGAGCTCGGCACCGACCCCAAGACCGGCAAGCCGGTCAGCGTGCGACTGGGCCGCTTCGGGCCGTATGCCGCCATCGGCAGCACCGCCGAGGATGCCGAGGAGAAGCCGAAGTTCGCTTCGCTGCGCCCTGGCCAGTCGATGCACACCATCTCGCTGGAAGACGCGCTGGAACTGTTCCTGATGCCGCGCGCGCTGGGCGAGGACAAGGGCGAGCCGGTCAGCGTCGGCATTGGCCGCTTCGGACCGTTCGCCAAGCGCGGCAGTACCTATGCCTCGCTGAAGAAGGAAGACGACCCGTACACCATCGACCTGGCCCGCGCCGTGTTCCTGATCGAAGAGAAGGAAGAGATCGCGCGCAACCGGATCATCAAGGAGTTCGAGGGCAGCGACATCCAGGTGCTGAACGGCCGCTTCGGCCCGTACATCAGCGACGGCAGGATGAACGGCAAGATCCCCAAGGATCGCGAACCGGCCTCGCTGACCTTGGCTGAAGTGCAGCAGCTGATGGAAGAAACCGGCAAGCCGGTGCGCAAGGGCTTCGGTGCCAAGAAGGCCGCTGCGAAGAAGGCGCCGGCCAAGAAGGCCGCGGTGAAGAAGGAAGCCGCGCCGAAGAAGGCTGCCGCCAAGAAGGCACCGGCCAAGAAGGCAGTGAAGAAGGTGGTGAAGAAGGCTGCCGCGAAGAAGGCACCGGCCAAGAAGGCCGCCAAGAAGTAAATCCACGCCATGCGTGGATGAGGCGAGTGCGGGCCAACGGTCCGCACCCACCCGGGTTGCAGGTTCCACCCCCTCTGCACGCTGCAGGGGGATAATGAAGGCCCACGCCGGGCCGGTCGCCGCCATGAAAGAACTCACGCTGGACTCTGCTGTCGCCACGCTCCGCGCGGGCGGCGTGATCGCCTACCCGACCGAAGCGGTCTGGGGCCTGGGCTGTGACCCTTCGCACGAAGCGGCAGTGCACACGGTGCTGCGGTTGAAACAGCGACCGATCGAGAAGGGCATGATCCTCGTTGCCGCCGAACTGCCTCAGCTGGAAGGCTGGGTGCGCCTGCAGGCGCTGCCGGATGCACGCCAACGCGCAGTACTGGCCAGCTGGCCCGGCGCCAACACCTGGATCCTGCCGGCCGGACCCCGTGCCCAGCCGTGGGTCACCGGAGAGCACAGCGGCATCGCCGTACGCATCAGCGCCCACCCGCTGGTGGCCGAACTCTGCCGTGCCTGGGGAGGCCCGCTGGTCTCCACCAGCGCCAACCTGGCCGGCGAGCCCCCAGCGCGCCGCCGCGAAGAACTGGATCCACGCCTGCTGCGCCTGCTCGACGGCATCCTCGATGGCGAAACCGGTGGCCTGGCCCAGCCCACCCCGATCCGCGACGCGCTCAGCGGCAACGTGCTGCGCTCCTGATCGGCCAATTGCGCTGCCCCGGACAATCACGCACCCTGCCTTCATGAACCTGCTGCGCACCGCCCTGGGACTGTGCCTGCTGCTGCCATCGATGGCACCGGCGGCCGAGGATGTGCGCGTTTACCGCTGCGTCGCCAGCAACGGTGCGGTGGCCCTGCAGGACACGCCCTGCAACAGCGGCCGCCAGGAAGTCCGCGACCTGCAGCGCCCGCGCGATCCAGCGCCGCGGGTGGTTCGCAGCGATGCTTCGCCCGCACCGCCGGACGAAGCTCCGGTGATGCGTGACCGCGAGGTCCGCCACGTCTACATCCAACCGCCGCAGCCGCTGTACGAATGCGTGCGCGACGACGGCCAGCGCTATACCAGCGACAGCAACGAGGGCAATCCGCGTTGGGTGCCGTTGTGGACCAGCGTCTGGCTGCCACACGGGCATCGGGGCCCGGCCTACCCGGGTCCGCGCCCGGCCATCGGCACACCGATCGGTTCGCCCGTCGGCGAGGGTGCAGGTTACCGGCCGCCGGCAGTCGGCGTGGGCGTGCAGGTCCCGGCCGGCAGCGTGCTGGTGCGCGACAGTTGCCACGCGCTGCCGCCGCAGGAGGTCTGCGCACGCCTGCGCGACCGCCGCTGGGAACTGGATCGTCGCTACAACAGCGCACTGCAGAGCGAGCGCACCGCCATCAGCAACGAGCAGCGTGGCATCGACGCGCGCCTGTCACGCGACTGCCAGCGCTGAGCGCAGCCCGGCATCGCAGCCTGTACGCTGTAGGCATGAACAGACTGATCTGGCTGGCCCTGGGGTTGTTGCCCGGCACGGCACTGGCCGAAGCCGGCGTGGTGTACCGCTGCACGTCCAGCAACAGCGACATACCGACCCTGCAACGTACGCCCTGCCCGTCCGGAACCAAGCAGCAGGTGCTGCGCGTGCCCGAGCCGGCCAGTGCACAGCCGGCGGTGGTCGCCGCGCCCCAGGCACCAGCACCTGTTGTCACCAGGACGCCCGCCGCGGCTCCGACCAGGCCCGAAGCAGTGCCTGCGGCCGCAGCGGCACCAAGGCGCGCGGACGAAGGGCGCACCATCATGGAAGCGGGAATGGTTGAACGCGAAGGTGGCAACCAGATTCTCGACAGTGCGACCCTGCGCCGTGATGCCGACGCTCGTGCCGAAGCAGGCAACGGACCACCGAAGCCACCACTTCCCCCGATCTTCCAGTGCACCGACGGACAGGGTGGTAGCTATCTGCACGAGTACGAGGCATCACCCGGCCGCTGCGAACCGATGACGGTGCAGGGCCTGGGCGGGGTCACGCCGATGAACGCGGCCGGCTGCGAAGTCGTGCGCGACCGTTGCGAGGAACTGCCCGAAGCACAGCGATGCGGCAGCTGGCAGCAGCGCTTCCGCGATGCACGCGGCCGTGAGCGCTTCGCCGCGCCGGAGAACCGCGAAACCGCGCGCGGAGAACGCGAGCGGCTGCAGGGCGTGCTGGAGGCCAGTATCTGCCCGGTACCGGGGTGACAGCGGCGGCATGGCCGCACCAGCCCAAGGGGTGGATCTGTTGTAGAGCCGAGCCATGCTCGGCTGCCGTTGGCGGAATGCAGCCGAGCATGGGCTCGGCTCTACAGCAGAGCGATCAGAACCCGTAACGCAGGAAACCGCCATCCACCGCGATGCACTCACCAGTGACATAGCTGGCGGCCGGCAGGCACAGGAAGCCCACGGCCGCGGCCACTTCCTCCGGCTCGCCAATGCGGCGCATCGGCGTGCGGTTGATCACTTCCTCGTAGTAATCCGGGTCCGACAACGGACCGGAGGTCCGCCGCGTGCGGATGTACCACGGCGCCACGGCATTGACCCGGATGCCATCCTCGGCCCACTCGACGGCCAGGTTGCGGGTCATCTGGTGCATCGCGGCCTTGGTCATGCCGTAGACCACGCCGCTGCGCACGTGGGTCAGGCCGGACACGCTGCCGACGTTGACGATCGACGAAGATGCGTGGCGAGCCAGCAGTGGATGCGCGTAGCGCGATAGCTCGAACGCCGAGAACAGGTTGGTCTCGAAGATCTTCCGCCATTCGTCCTCGGAATACTCCGTGGCCGCCTTGGTGACGTTGCCACCGGCGTTGTTGACCAGGATGTGCAGGCCATCGCTGTGGTCTTCCACCCAGTCCAGGATCTGGCGGCGGTCTTCGTCGTCGGAGACATCGGCGGCCAGCGCGTGCACCTGCATCTGCGGATACACGTCCAGCAGCTCGTCGCGCGCGGTCTCCAGCATGTCGATGTCGCGCCCGACGATCATCAGGTCAGCGCCGAAGCCGGCCAGTTCATGCGCGATGGCCAGGCCGATACCGGCGCTGGCGCCGGTAATCAGGGCCGTCTGGCCGTCCAGGCGCCACCGTTGCTGGGTCATGTGTCCTCCGGGGCCGCGCCCGCTGCATTTCGATGCGGCAAGGATACGCGCTCACGGTGGCCCCCTGCCGGGGATGCGACACTGCACCTACGCCCACCGCGGAGAGCCGCCATGCGCATCCTGACCCTGTCCTCGTCCCTGCTGGCCAGCGTGCTGCTGGTGGCCTGCCAGCGGCCGCCGACGCCGAACCCGGAGAAGCCACCGGTGCCCAAGGCGATGTCGCGCGCGATGCAGGAGCCGCTGGACCGTGCGAAGGACGCACGGAAGGCCGTGGAAGAGGCCGCTGCACGCGAGCGCAAGGCCGAAGCCGACGCGACGCAATGACGGGTCGCTTGTGGGGTCAGAGCCCTTTTCTGAGCAAAGGGATCCGACCCCATGAACGAAAACGCCCGGCCGAAGCCGGGCGTTTCCAAGAGATCCACGCCATGCGTGGATGCTTTCCGATCAGAACCCGCAGAAGCAATACGCCAGCGCCTTCACCGGCGCGCCATTGCCCTTCTCGCGGGCCGCGTTCTCGACGAAGCGCAACTGGGTGTCCACTTCCGGCATCGTGCGCGCCAGCATCATCCTCGCCATGCCCGAGTCGGACAGCATCCAGGCACCGGCGCGGCTGCCGGCGAAACCGCTGACGAACTGCGCGAACGGCGTCGCCGCCTTCTCGATGTAGCGCACGCGGTAGGCATCGGCCTTGCCCAGCTTGGCACGGCTGGCGGCATCGGCCACGGCGTCCTTCAGGCCACCGAAGGCGTCGACCAGGCCACGTTCCTTGGCCTGCGCACCGCTCCACACGCGGCCACGGGCCACTTCATCGACCGCCTCGACCGGTTTCTTGCGGGCATCGGCGACGCGACCGGTGAAGTCGGCATAGCCCTTGTTGATCACCGTCTGGATGACCTGGCCCACGGCCGGGTCCATCGGGCGGGTGACGTCGAAGGCACCGGCGAAGCGGGTGGTGCCCACGCCGTCGGTATGCACGCCAATCTTGTCCAGCGCGCGGCTGAAGTTCGGCACCATGCCGAAGATGCCGATCGAACCGGTGATGGTCGACGGATCGGCGTAGATGCGATCGGCGTTCATGCTGATCCAGTAGCCACCGGAAGCGGCCAGGTCACCCATCGACACCACCACCGGCTTGCCGGCGGCCTGCAGCGCCACCACTTCGCGGCGGATCTGCTCGGAGGCGAACACTTCACCGCCCGGCGAATCCACGCGCAGCACCACGGCCTTCACGTTCTCGTCGTCACGCGCGGCACGCAGCAGCGCCGAAGTCGATTCGCCACCGATGCGGCCGGCCGGCAGGTCACCGCCGCTGATCTCGCCTTCGGCCACCACCACCGCCACCTGCGGACGCGAGTCCACCGGGTTGCGGCGCGCGTCGAGCAGGGCCAGGTAACGACCGAAGTCGACGTTGCGGAAACCGCCGTCGGCATCGTCGTCGGCCACCCCGCGCTCGATCATCAGATCCTCGAATTCCTCGCGGGTCTTCAGTGCGGTCACCAGCTTCTGCTGCAGGGCGAACTTGGCCAGGTCGCCACCGGCGGCGATGCCTTCCGGCAGCGTGTCGATGCCGGCGGCCAGCTGTGCCGGATCCAGGCGGCGTGCCTTGGCGATGTCGGCCAGGTAGCGCTGCCACACATCGTTCATCCAGAACAGGTCGGCTTCCTTCGAAGCCGGCGACGCCGCATCAAGCACGTACGGCTCGGCGGCGGACTTGTACTCGCCCACCTTGAACAGGTGCACGTCCACGCCCAGCTTGTCCTGCAGGCCGGTGCGGAAGTACTGGCGGTAGCGGCCCAGGCCCTCGAGCACCACCGACCCCATCGGGTCCAGGTAGACCTCGTCGGCCTGTGCGGCCAGCAGGTACTGCGACTGGCCCATGCTCTCGCTGTAGGCCACCAGCTGCTTGCCGGACGCACGAAGGTCCTGCAGCGCCGCGGCCACTTCACGCAGCGAGGCGAAGCCCGACGGCTGCAGCTTGTCCAGCTCCAGCACCACGCGCTCGATCTTCTTGTCTTCCTTGGCCGACTCGATCACCCGCAACAGGTCGCGCAGCTGGATCTCTTCGGCGCCGTTGTCGCCCACCGCCTTGGCCAGCGCACGGCTGACCGGATCAGCGCTGAACTGCTCGACCAGGCGGCCTTCCGGCGCGATCACCAGGGTGGTGCGGTCCTGCAGCGATTTGCTGGCACCGGCGCCCATGCCGGCGGCGATGACGAACATCACCAGCAGCAGGAACAGCAGGCCGAAGAACACCAGGTTGAGAATCAACCGGCGGGTGAAGTTCATGACGTCCCACAGCCCGATGAAGAAACTGGCGACGGGATTGCGACGCGCCGGGGGCAGTGGGGGCACGGGTTGATTCATGGAGCGCTCCGGATGGCTTCTTGCCGTGGTACCAGCATAGCCGGTGCCGCGTGATGCGGCATCGGACACAAGTCAGGGGATCGCCCGCCATGGGTCGGCATGGCAGGCGGGAGGATCAGGACAGCATCGACTGGCCGATGCGCAGGCTGCTGCGGCGCAGGCGCCAGCCCATCAGGATGGCGGCGGCGGTCAGGCCGACGATCAGGCCGATCCACATGCCCTGCGGGCCCATGCCCAGGCCCAGGCCGAGCCCGGCGCCGAGCGGCATGCCCAGGCCCCAATACGCGAACATGGCGATGAACATCGGCACGCGGGTGTCCTTCAGGCCACGCAGCGCACCGGCCGACAGCACCTGGATGCCATCCGGGAACTGGAAGGTAGCCGCGTACAGCAGCAGCGTCGAGGCCAGGCCGGCCACCGCCAGGTCGTTGGTGTAGACACCGACGATGGCGTCGTGGCCGAACAGCAGCACCGCCGCCGACAGCGTCTGCGTGCCCATGATGATCGCGTAACCGGCCCACGCCGCGCGGCGCACACCAAAGCCATCGCCGCGGCCGACCGCATGGCCGACGCGCACGGTGGTGGCCTCGGCCACGCCCATCGGGATCATGAAGCACAGCTGCGCCACGTTGATCGCAATCTGGTGCGCGGCCGCTTCATTGGCACCGAGGCGGCCGATGAGCAGCGCGGTGACGATGAACAGGCCGCCTTCCATCAGCACGGTGATGCCGATCGGCAGACCGGTGCGCAGCAATTCCCAGATCGCCTTCCAGCGCGGCCCCTCGAAGTGCGAGAACAGCTGCAGGTGGGCGAAGCGCTTGGTGAACCACAGGTAGGTGGCGAACGCGATCGCCTGCAGCCACATCATCACCGCCGAGGCGATGCCGAGGCCCTCCGCGCCCATTTCCGGGAAGCCGAGCTTGCCGTTGGCCAGCACGTAGCCCATCGGCGCCAGCACCAGCAGGCCGCCGAAGCCGAGCAGCATGGTCGGCAGCGTCCAGTGCATGCCCTCGCTGAGGTAGCGCATGCAGAAGTACAGGGTCAGCGCCGGACCACCCCAGCGCACCGCATGCAGGAACGCGGTGGCACCCGGCACGATGTCCGGCGCGATGCCGAACGCCGGCAGCAGCGGTGGCACCACGGTGAGGAAGGTGAACATGATCAGGCCCAGGCCCAGCGCCAGCCACAGTGCCTGGCGGAACAGCGGGCCGATCTCGCGCTCGCGGCCGGCGCCATGCAGCTGCGACACCGATGCGGTAAGCGAGATCAGGGTGCCGATCGGGATCAGCATCGGCAGCCACAGCAGCGCCGTGCCGATGGTCACCGCAGCCAGGGTCGCGGTGGCGTGGTGGCCGGCAATCACGTTGTCGACGAAGGAGATCAGGCCGGTGGACACATGCCCGAGCACAAGCGGCAGGGCGAGCAGACCGGTGGCGCCGACTTCCTTGCTGAAGCGCGGCGTGGAGGTTGCAGTAGACATAAGGTGCTTGACGCGAACTACGGTTGCGCGCGAAGGGCACAGGCACCGGGTTGCGGCCGGTCATCTTACGCGCGCAGCGCGCGCATTCCCATGACATGGCGTGAATGCCGGGTTCCGGCAGGCCCCGGCATCACGCGTTGCGATCGCGTTACCGGAAAAGACGCCCCCCTGTAGAGTCGACTGTCAGTCGACTGCTCTTCATACAGGACCGCGAAAACCCCGCGCTGCGCGCGGAAGTCGACTGACAGTCGACTCTACCCTGTCGAGGTTACCCGTCGACGCTACGCCTTCGGGTTTACTGGCCGGCCTGGCGCTTGAGCCAGGTGTCGCGCTCGGCGGCGGGCACGGCGAGGAACGCGCCACGCACCGTGTCGCGTTCCTGCGGTGGCGTGCGCTGCGCGACCAGGGTCAGCTGGGCCAGCTGCGCCGGGCTGAGCTGGCGCAGCACGGCCAGCGCGGCCTCGCGCTGTTCCGGTGGCACGAAGCCGAACAGGCCATGCAGCTTGGGGAACTCCAGTCCCAGCTGCGGGCCCAGCCGCCAGCCTTCACGGAAGGCCTGGTCCTGCGCCTGGAACTGCTGGCGCAGACGCTGCTGCTGGTCCGCCGGCAGCGCGTTGAACCGCGCCGCAGCCTGCCGGATGCGCTCCCGCTCGCTCTCCGGCAGGGCGCGCCAGGCCGCGTAGTCGGCTCGGCGCTGACGCTGCTGCGGAGCATCGAGCTGGGCAAACGATGCGGGCGCAGCAGGTGCAGCTGCCGGCGCTGGCGCGGCAGATGAGGTGGCCGGCACCGGCGGCGGCAATGGGACGTTCAAGGTCTGCGGCGCAGCGGACAGCGACAGCGGCAGGGCCAGCAGCAGGCTGGCGAATACGGTCTTATTCATCGGCAGCAGCGGTTTCCAGCGTGGCGCTGGCCGGCTCCGGCCGGCTCGGTCTGGATTGCGATTCATCCACCGGCAACGGGCCGCCCGCGGCGGTCCAGGCATACAGATCGGCATCAGCCACCAGCGGATAGTCGCGATCAGCCAGCATCGCGGCGTCGTCGGAGGCCTGGGCCGGGGTTGCATCCGGCGTGGCGTTGACCTTGCTCGGCGGAAGCGCTTCCACCGTGACCGGGCCAGCTTCACCCACGACACCTTCCGGCAGCGGAGCATCGCTACCGGATGAATGTACTTGCCAGTAGCGCCAGCCCAGCGCCGCGGCCAACAGCACCGCCACCGTCACCAGCAGGATCACCGGACCGCGCCAGCGCGGCCTGGCATTGGGACGCCGCCGCTTGCCCTGGGCGGCCGCACGGTCATCGCGCTGCGGTGCGCGCCAACTGGTCGAGGGAGCTTCATTGCTGGCGGCTGGTGCAGCTGGCTGCTGCAGCTGCTGCAGGCGCTTGGCCGGCAGGTCGCGGATGCGCAGCTGCACCTGTTCGGCCAGCTGGCGCCAGGCCGACGCATCGGGCTGGCCATGTGCATCGCGGGGGCAGGCATCGGCCAGCAGGTGCTGGTAGCCCGCTTCGTCCTGGTCGAGCACGCGCATGGCGATGCCCTCGTCCAGACTGCCGCCCACCCGCAGGAGGAGCGCCAAGCGTGGCAGCGGTCCCATCCCGCCCAGCGCAGCCAACGGCGGCAGCCACTGGCCGCCCACCGGCTCGCGCAGCGCCTGGCGCTGGCCCAGCAGGGTCCAGAAGCGGGTCGGCCACTGCGCCATCGGCAGGTCGCTGGCCACCGCGGCAAAGGCGCGCATCACCGCCACCAGGGTCTGCTCGGCACGCGCGGCGTCGCCGCACTGCAGCTCAGCCACCACCAGGGCGCGGCGCTCGACGCCGCGCAGGAACGCCGACAGCGCGCCGGCCGCGGTCGAGGAAACAGGGGCGGGCACAGCCGTCATCGGTCACTCCAAAGGTCTGCCAGCATGATAGCGGCAGCCCCTCGGCACCCGTAGGACTTGCGCCCAAAGGCACTTCGTGCTGCAGGTTGTGCACAGCACCACGCCCGCCTCGGGGAAAACTGCGGCATCCAGCTGAATTCACTCTGTTTCAGCAATGTTTCACACTCAAGTTGTTGATTTTGAATGACTTTGAAGTGTGGCGATTTTTTGACCAACCCAAGCGTGAGCTCGTCGCCATCGGCCTCCTGCGTTCCCGTCGACCGGTAACGCACAACGTTATCCACAGAACATGTGGATAAGACTGAATCTCCAATGGACACCGATATTTAGGTGACATTTATGATTCAACGGGGGCTCCCCGGCCGCCTCCGCCCCCTGCCATTCGCGCGCGCATGGCCCGTTACACTGGCCCGATGCTTTCACCCATTCCGACCCTGCAGGTCGCCCTGCCCGTCCCGCTGCCACGCCTGTTCGACTACCTGTCGCCGGAGGGCGATGGGCCCACGGTCGCGGTCGGCTGCCGCCTGAAGGTGCCGTTCGGCAACCGCGAGCTGGTCGGCGTGGTGGTCGGCCACGGCCAGACCGATGACGGCCAGGGACTACGCCAGGCCCTGGCGTGGTGCGACCCGCAACCGCTGCTGCAGGGCGAGTTGTGGCAGAGCCTGCAGTGGCTGGCGCGCTACACCCATGCGCCGCTGGGCGAGGTGCTGAGCACCGCCCTGCCGGGCCCGCTGCGCCATGGCGACGCCCTGCCCGACACCCACCACTGGGGATGGCAGCTGACCGCCGAAGGCCGCGCCCAGCGCGAAAAACTGCGTGCCGGCAGCCGCCCCCGGCAACTGGCCGAACTGCTGGCCGACGCCATCGTCGATGAAGACGTGCTGGGAGAACGCATGGACGACTGGCGCACCGCCGCGCGCAGCCTCGCCAAGCGGGAACTGGCCGAGCGCGTAGCGCTGAGCGTGGCGCCGCAGCACGCGCAGCCACTGCCCGGCCCCACCCTCAACCCGGACCAGGCCGAGGCCGTGGCGGCAATCAACGCAGTCGAGGGCTTCCAACCGTTCCTCCTGGATGGCGTAACCGGCAGCGGCAAGACCGAGGTCTACCTGCAGGCCATCATCCACTGCCTGGCGCAAGGCAAGCAGGCGCTGGTGCTGGTGCCGGAAATCGGCCTCACCCCGCAGACCCTGGCACGCTTCCGCGGCCGCCTCGGCATCGCCGTGCATGCACTGCATTCGGGGTTGAACGACAACGAGCGCGCGCGCGTCTGGGCTGCGGCTTCGCGTGGCGAGGCACGGGTCATCGTCGGCACCCGCTCGGCGGTGTTCACGCCATTGCCGCAGGCCGGGCTGCTGATCATCGACGAGGAACACGACGGCAGCTACAAGCAGCAGGACGGCATCCGCTATCACGCGCGCGATTTCGCTCTGGTGCGCGCCAAGGCACTAGGCATTCCGGTGCTGCTCGGCAGTGCCACCCCTTCGCTGGAAACCCTGCACAACGCCTATGCCGGGCGCTACACCCACCTGCGCCTGAAGCAGCGTGCCGGTGATGCGCGGCCACCGCGCGTGCGCATCCTCGATGTGCGCAAGCGGCCGCTGCACGATGGCCTCTCGGCTGATGTGCTGGCCGGCATCGGCGAGCACCTGCAGCGCGGCCAGCAGGTGCTGGTGTTCAAGAACCGCCGTGGCTACGCGCCGGTGCTGCTGTGCCACGACTGCGGCTGGACCGCACCGTGCAACCGCTGCGATGCGCCGATGACCGTGCATGGCGGCGGCCGTCGCCTGCAGTGCCATCACTGTGGCGCGCGGCAACCGGCACCGCTGGCATGCCCCGCGTGCGGCAGCCTGGCGCTGCAACCGCAGGGCATCGGCACCGAGCGCCTGGAAGAGCATCTCACCGCCGCCTTCGCCGATTTTCCGGTTGTGCGCATCGACCGCGGCACCACGTCACGCCGCGATGCACTGGAACAACAGCTGGCGAAACTGGGCGACCAGCCCGGCATCCTGGTCGGCACGCAGATCCTGGCCAAGGGCCACGACCTGCCCAAGCTGACCCTGGTGGTGGTGGTCGGCATTGATGAAGGCCTGTTCTCGGCCGACTTCCGCGCCAGCGAGAAACTGGCGCAGCAGCTGATCCAGGTGGCGGGCCGTGCGGGTCGTGCACGTGATCCCGGCGAGGTCTGGCTGCAGACCCATCACCCCGGGCATCCACTGCTGGAAACGCTGGTCAGCGGTGGCTACCACCCGTTCGCACAGGCCGAATTGAACCAGCGCCAGGCCGCCGGATTCCCCCCCTTCGCGCATCTGGCGCTGATGCGCGCCGAAGCGCAGCAGGTGGAGCATGCCAATGCGTTCCTGCTGGCAGCGCGACAGCTGCTGGGCGAGCAGAACGTGGTGGAGGCGTATGGGCCGATGCCGGCGCCAATGCCGCGGCGCGCCGGCTACCAGCGCACGCAGCTGCTGCTGTCTGCCGTGCACCGGCCGCCACTGCACGGCGTGCTCGGGCAGCTGGTGCCACAGCTGTACGCGCTGCCGGAAGCACGCAAGGTGCGCTGGTCGCTGGATGTGGATCCGACGGATCTGTATTGAGGGGTCAGAGCCCACCCGTCGGGTGGGATCCGACCCCGCGGTATTGGGGTCGGATCCCTTTTCGCAGAAAAGGGCTCTGACCCCGAACGCTCTCGCTTAGGTCAGCGGCGACATCACGCCGCGCTGGTAGGCGGGACGCTCGCGAAGGCGGGCGTACCATTCGGCCAGGTGCGGAAGCTCCGGGCGCTGGATCGGCAGTTCGAACCAGGCGTAGATCAGCGAGCCCAGCGGGATGTCACCCATCGCGAATTTTTCGCCCGACAGCCACGGCTGCCTGGCCAGGGTGGCATCGGCCATCGCCAGGTAGTCACCGGCACGGACGATGGCCGCGCTGATCCGCGCTTCGTCGCGGTCGGCCGGGGCGGTGCGCATGATGCCCCAGATCAGGTCGCTGTACAGCGGCGCCATCCGCGAGGTGCTCCAGTCCATCCACTTCTCGGCCTGGGCGCGCTCCATCGGGTCTTCGGCGTACAGCGTGCCCAATGCGTAGCGTGCGCTCAGATAGCGCACGATGGCGTTCGATTCCCACAGCGGCAGGCCGTGGTCTTCGATCACCGGTACCAGGCCATTGGGATTCATCGCCTGGTATTCCGGCGTCTGCGTGCCGCCATGGCTGCCACCGACTTCGATGGATTCATACGGCAGGCCGATCTCCTCGGCACACCACAGTACTTTGCGGACGTTGCTGGAATTGCGGCGGCCCCAGATCTTCAACATTGCGGATTTCCTTGCCTGCAGCGGTGCGCCACGGTGGCGCGGAAACGCTACGATACGCCCATCCACAGGGAGAGACGACGTGACTGCATGGGATGCTTTGAACTACGTTCTGCTGGCAGCAGGGCTGGGGATGCTGGTGCTGGGCTACCGCCGCTCCAATCGCAATCTGCTGCTGTGTGCGGGCCTGTTGCTGCTGGCCTTCAACGGCGTTGAGGATTTCGCCGCCGGGTTCGCCGACGGCTATGCGAATTCGGAAGCACGGGTGATCTGACCCGTTTGGGTGATGTGCCGGCCAGGTGGCCGGCACTACCGGTTCTTTTTTGGCAGCGCGCGCACGTAGGATGACTTGCCGTCCTTCTTCAGCTCGAACAGCCCGATCGCTGCCAGCAGGTCACTGAGCTTGCCGTAACCGTAGTTGCGCGGATCGAACGAAGCCTGGTTGCCGATCTGGCTGCCAACCGGCCCCAGATGCGACCAGCCATCCTCACCCTCGGCCGAGGACACCGCGCGACGCAGCATCTTCACCAGCCGCGTGTCGCTGCGCATTTCCGCACCACTCTTGCGCGGCCGGGCATCGTCGTTGGCCACCGGCTCATTCGATGCCTGTTCGCTGGACGCCTGTTCGGTATCCGGCACGCTGGCATGGGTCTGGCCCAGCGCTTCCAGATAGGTGAATTTCGAGCACGCATTGACGAAGGGCTCCGGCGTCTTCTTCTCGCCGAAGCCATACACCTTCACGCCATCGGTCAGCAGGCGCATCACCATCGGGGTGAAGTCGGCATCGCTGGACACGATGGCGAAGCCGTCCAGATTGCGCGCGTACAGCAGGTCCATGGCATCGATCACCATCGCCATGTCCGAGGCGTTCTTGCCCTTGCTGTAGGCGAACTGCTGGATCGGGCGGATCGCGTATTCGTGCAGCACGGCTTCCCAGCCCTTCAATCGCGGGCTCTTCCAGTTGCCGTAGGCGCGGCGCACGTTGGCCACGCCGTAGCGGGCCACTTCGGCCAGCACTTCGTCGATCTTCGAGGCCGGCGCATTGTCGGCGTCGATCAACAGGGCGATGCGCTTTTCCGGTTCGCTCATGGACTCCTCGCGGGCGGTTGCCTGAACCCGAGTATCGCCGATCCACGCGGGCGCTGACGTGACAGGCGGTCGCCGTGCGAAGATGCCAGGCGCTTCCCCCAATGCCCCCACTGGAGTGAGTCGATGAGTCGCGAGCGCGTTCCCCACCTGGTCGTTGTCGGCGGCGGTTTTGCCGGTCTCTGGGCCACCCGTGCCCTGGCCCGCGAGCGCATGCGTATCACCCTGGTCGACCGCCGCAACCATCATCTGTTCCAGCCGCTGTTGTACCAGGTGGCCACCGCGGGCCTGTCCGCGCCGGATATCGCCGCACCGCTGCGCCACATCCTCGGCCACCAGCGCAATGTGGAAGTCCGCCTGGGCGAAGTGGTGGCCATCGACAAGCAGGCCCGGCAGATCCGCATGGCCGATGGCAGCGCGCTGGACTACGACAGCCTGCTGCTGGCCACCGGCGCCACCCACGCCTACTTCGGCAACGACCAATGGGCCGATGATGCGCCCGGCCTGAAGACGCTGGACGATGCCATCGCACTTCGCCGCAAGCTGCTGCTGGCCTTCGAACGCGCCGAGGCCGAACCGGACCCGGCAAAGAAAGCGGCGTGGCTGAGTTTCGCCATCGTCGGCGGCGGCCCTACCGGCGTCGAGCTGGCCGGCACGCTGGCCGAAATCGCGCGCCACACGCTGCGTAATGAATTCCGCCACATCGATCCGGCCAGCGCCAAGGTGCGGCTGGTCGAGGCCGGTCCGCGCGTGCTGTCCTCGTTCCCGGAAGTCCTTTCGCTGAAGGCGCGCCGGCAGCTGGAAAAGCTCGGCGTGGAAGTGCTGACGGGTACCCCGGTGAGCGACATCGACAGCCAGGGTTTCAAGCTCGGCGATCAGTTCGTGCCGGCACGCACCGTGGTGTGGGCCGCCGGCGTGGCCGCTTCACCGCTGGCGCGCACGCTGGACGTGCCGCTGGACCGCGCCGGACGCGTGCAGGTGCAACCGGACCTGACCCTGCCCGGTCACCCGGAGCTGTTCGTGGCCGGCGACCTGGCCGCGCTGAACCAGGCCAATGGCAAGCCGGTGCCCGGTGTGGCGCCCGCGGCCAAGCAGATGGGCAAGTACGTGGCCGAGGTGATCCGCGCGCGCCTGCACGGCAAGCCCGAACCTGGTCCGTTCAAGTACGCCGACTACGGCAACCTCGCCACGATCGGCCGCATGGCCGCGATCGTGCACCTGGGCCGGCTGCAGTTATCTGGTGTGCTGGCTTGGTGGTTCTGGCTGGCCGCGCACGTGTTCTTCCTGATCGGCTTCCGCAACCGCATCGTGGTGCTGCTGAACTGGGCGGTGGCGTACTGGAGCTACCAGCGCAGCGCACGCATCATCTTCGGTGATGACCGCGACGACCGGCGGCCGAAGCGGTAGGGCTGCACGCAACAGGGGTCGGATCCCTTTCCGCAGGAAAGGGCTCTGACCCCTTGCAGTAGATCCACGCCATGCGTGGATGAGCGCCTGTGCAGGCCGCATGGGGCTCAGCCACGCATGGCGTGGCTCTACTTCCTCATCGGGCCGCCCGGCACCCGCCGTTTCGACCATGCCCGGCAGAAATCCTCTTTTCTCGCGGTGTCGGCAATCTGCGCGGTACTCCAATGCCGCGTGATCCAGATCGTCAATGCGGTGCTGCTGAGATGCCAGCGCAGCATGTCTTGCTGCGGTTGCCGCCACAGGTGGCGTCGGGCAATCCAGAAGGCCTCCCGCTCCACTTCAGGCACCTTCTTCTTCATCACGTCCTTGTCGAAGAACTGGGCGATGAAACGCCACGGGTTCATCGGCTGGTATCCCGTTCGTGGTTCACTGGTGCACGCAGCCACACCACTCGGCACACGGTCTGCCGGCTGCGGCCGGCCTTCGACCAGCGTCAGCCCGAGCAGGTACAGCAGGCCAGGCAGCAGCGCGATGCCGGCGACCAGCACGACGACGGAGATCCATGCCTTGCCGGCGGCACGCATCAGTCACTGCGCCTTCGGCTTCGGGTACCACAGTGCGTTGACGATGACCCAGCGCTGCCCGAAGCGCCCCATGTGGAAGTAATCGACGAACCACGGTGTTTCCAGCCGCACCGAGGCGGCGCTGCCGGTCACATCCAGCACCGTGCAGCGGCGGTCCCATTGCTCCTTCGGGGTCTTCAGCGCGCCCTGCTTCGTCAGTGAGACCAGCTCTTCCTTCGACATCCGGCGCAGGCCAAGGCGCTCATCGGGTGTATCACCGAGGACCGCGCGCTTGGCCAGGTCCGGGTGCAGGGACCGTGCGACGCGCTGTGGGTCCGCCTCCAGCTGGCCGTCGACGTAGTCATGGCAGGTGGCTTCGATGGCCGCGATGGTGGCCGGGTCGGCGGCGGGGCTTATGGCTGCGGAAAGGGCGAACAGCAGGGCGATCGTGGACATCCGGGGCTCCAGCTCTGGGCGCGGGCCGATCATGGCATGGCCGGGTGCGCCCCATCCACGCATGGCGTGGATCTACTGTAGAGCCGAGCCCATGCTCGGCTTCACCATCAGGCAGCAGCAACAACAGCCGAGCGTGGGCTCGGCTCTACAGAAGCGCAGGATCCGGCGCCTGCAGCCAGGCCAGCTTGCGTTCGCGCGGCTGCTGCTTGAGCTGCCATTCGGCGCGCGAGGCGGCGGCGCGGTCCGGGTACTCGCGCACGGCAAGGATGCGCAGCGGCGGCCGGGCGCGGGTGTAGCGGGCGCCCTTGCCGGCCTGGTGGGCGGCGAAACGCGCGTCCACGTCGGTGCTGATACCGGCGTAGAAGCTGCCGTCGCGGCATTCGAGCAGGTACAGGAACCACGGGCGGAGGGACGGGGCCATGGCCGGATTATGCCGTGCTGCACTGCAGCGGATATACTGGCGGCCGAATGCAGGAGAGAGGCGCCGCGCTGGCGCCCGCCGAAGGCGCAGGCTCCCATGATCGCTCAGGCCGGTGGGCTGGAATCCCACCAACCATGCATTCGACTCGCCGAGCTGGAGAGAGGTCACCGGGCACGCCCGGGACGATCCGCCGAAGGGGCACGCGGCCCATGTCGCTGAACTCTCAGGCAAAAGGACAGCGGGAGCGGCACCGGTCATCGTCATCCCGTCATTGCGCAGGCAGTAGCGGTAGTCGCGCATGGCCGGCCCCACCGCGCCCGGAGCCTGTCCCATGCTGCTGTCCGTCATCTACCTGATCGCCATTTCCGCCGAAGCCATGACCGGCGCCCTAGCCGCCGGCCGCCGCCGCATGGACCTGTTCGGTGTGGTCATGATCGCCTGCGTCACCGCCCTCGGAGGCGGTTCGCTGCGCGACATCCTGCTCGGCCACTATCCGCTGGGCTGGGTGAAGCATCCCGAGTACCTGGGCTTCACCGTGTGCGCGGCGCTGATCGCCACATGGGTGGCTCGCTGGATGCACCACTTCCGCCGTACCTTCCTGGTGCTCGATGGCCTGGGCCTCATCGCCTTCACCCTGATCGGCTGCTCGATCGCGCGCGAAGCCGGCCATGCGATGCCCATCGTGCTGATCGCCGGCATGCTGACCGGCGCGTTCGGCGGCGTGCTGCGCGACATCCTCTGCAACGAGGTACCACTCATCTTCCAGAAGGAGCTGTACGCGATCATCGCGCTGCTGACCGGCGCGGCCTACCTGTTGCTGCTGCACTGGGGCGTGGCCGACGCCACCGCGATCCTGTGCTGCCTGGGCGGCGGCTTCGCGCTGCGCCTGCTGGCGATCCACTACCGCTGGGAAATGCCGAAGTTCGTGTATCACGACGAGGTGCATTGAACGATGGCGTGTTCGCCGGGCATGGCCCGGCGCTACCAGTCAAAGCCTGCACCACCCCGGCGATGTACCTGGCGCTGTCGCACATACGCAGCGCCAGGCGCATCGCCGGTGCGGACGGGTCGGCCTCCAACTCCGACCGACCCTGATCGCGGCCGCACCCCCGCAGGCGCTGGCCGCCATCCACACACATGCCGCACTCAGGCGGCTTCCATCAGGCGGCTTCGGACACCTTCACTTCACGACGGGCGCGCACGGCCGCAGCCAGTCGCTCCAGCACCGTCACGGTGGTTTCCCAGTCGATGCAGCCATCGGTGATGCTCTGCCCGTAGACCAGCGGCTGGCCTTCCACTAGTTCCTGGCGGCCACCGACCAGATGGCTCTCGATCATCACACCGACGATGCGCTGTTCGCCGTCTTCCAACTGAACGGCGATCTCTTCGATCACCTTCGGCTGGTTCTCGGGGTTCTTCAGGCTGTTGGCATGGCTGGCGTCGATCATCAGGCGCGTCGGCAGCTTGGCCTTGGCCAGCGCCTGGCAGGCCTCGGCCACACTGCCTGCATCGTAGTTCGGCTGCTTGCCACCGCGCAGGATCACGTGGCAATCCGGGTTGCCGGTGGTCGAAACAATGGCGGTGCCACCCTGCTTGGTGACCGACAGGAAGTGATGCGGATTGGTGGCCGCACCCACCGCGTCGGCGGCGATCTTCACGTTGCCATCGGTGCCGTTCTTGAAGCCGACCGGGCACGACAGTCCCGAGGCCAGTTCGCGGTGCACCTGGCTTTCGGTGGTGCGCGCACCAATGGCACCCCAGGCCACCAGATCGGCAATGTACTGCGGCGAGATCACGTCGAGGAACTCGACGCCGGCCGGCAGGCCCAGCTTGTTGATGTCGCGCAGCAGGCCACGGGCGATGCGCAGGCCCTTGTCGATCCTGAAGCTGCCATCCAGGTCCGGATCGTTGATCAAGCCCTTCCAGCCCACCGTGGTACGCGGCTTCTCGAAGTACACGCGCATGACGATTTCCAGCTCGCCGGCCAGTGCGTCACGCAGCGGCTTCAGGCGCTGGGCGTATTCGATGGCGGCGTGCGGGTCGTGGATCGAGCACGGGCCGACCACCACCGCCAGGCGGTCGTCACGGCCATGCAGGATCTGGTGCAGGGCCGCACGCGAGGCGCTGACGGTGTCGGAGGCTTCATCGTCACACGGCAGCATCGCCAGCAGCTGGGCAGGCGGTGTCAGCGGTTCGATGGTGCGGATACGCAGGTCGTCGGTGTGCGGGGGCATTGGGGGGAGGTCTCCGGAACGTTGGGGGTCCCCAGCGTGGCGGCATGAAAAAAGCCGCCAGGTTCGCTGGCGGCTTTCGGGAATGCGTCTGAAGCTTTCTTCAGGGTGAGCGCAGTCCTTCCTCCGCCAGTGGCTTCGGAAAGTAATACCAGTAAAAGCTGGTGGGGGCTGCGTTCATGGGTTCTATTGATAGCACAGCTTCTGCGCAGTGCAAAATGTTTCATCCGCAACTGGGGGCGCGGTTCAGCGAGTCGCGCACCTGGGCCATCCATGCGGCGCCAGGCACGCGAAGTCGCTCATCTGCCATGCACTTCCACGTCCAGCAGCAGGCCTTCATGGATGTCGGCCCAGCGCTCCAGCACGCGCCCCAGTTCCTGCCGGGCCTCATCCAGCTGCTCGGGATTGAGCAGGGAACGGGCGGTGTAAAGGTCGGATACCAGCCGCCGCAGGAGCGGTTCCGGGATCGCCACCGACGGCCCTTCCACCTGCGGCAGCTGCAGCGCCGGGGTGTCGCCAAGCGGGCCGTACAGCGTTACCTGGAGCGTGCTCTGCATGATCGACTTCCGTGCGGATGGACAGGGGCAGTGCACTGTTTACCGCGTCCGGGTGACAGGCGCATGTGCCATGCGCGTCCGAAGGCGCCGCTACAAGGCAGCCAGATCGGCCAGGTGCTGCCCCATCCCATCGTCCGCGCCGACGACATTGGTGGTGGCGAAGTACTGATGCCAACCGGTGGCGGCAATGCCTTCCACCAGGGCATCGGCGTCTTCCCGGCTCGCACATCTCCAGACAGCATGGAACTGCTCGCTGCCGCCGTGCGCTGCATCCGCGGCCACGCGGCCCATCGCCACCGGCGTGATGCGGGCCGGATCGAACTGTTGCATGCCGGCGCCGATGCGGGCGAAGAAGGCGGTGCGCTGGTCAGGCGGGAGCGCAGTCCAGGCAGGGGTGGCTGTGTAGAGCTCGATGAAGATGTGGGACATGGGGTTCTTCCTTGAGGGTTTGAGGGTTGCCGGCCAGCGGCCGGCACTACCGCAGCGAGCGTAGTGCGCGCCTGCGGATGTAGGCGTTGGCGCTGCCGTCGTGTTCACGCTGCCAGCGCGCGCACAGATCGCGCAGCCAGCGCGGCTGGGTCTTGCCGGCATCGTTGAGCCAGTTGCCAACCGAGTCCTGTACGTAGCGATCCGGATCGTCGGCCAGCGCTTCAAGCAGCGGCAATGCATGGTCCGGGTGCTGCTTGAACAACGCGATGTGCGTGGCCCACACGCCACGCGGGCGCAGTGCTTCGCAGGCGAAGCGACGCAGGTAGGGTGAAGCTTGCTGCGTCCATGGCTGCAGGCACTCCAGCGCCTGCAACGGTGCAGCAACGATATCTGCACGCAGCGCGAGCCACGCCCACTCACGCACGCCGAAGTGCGGATCATCGGCGAGCGGACGCATCGCACGCAGCTTGGCCGGTAACGTTGCGCTGGCATCGCTGCCAATCAGGTAGCAGGCCCAGCCACGCACGGAATCGGACGCATGCTCCTGCCATTTCGCAGGAGCGCCCTGCCCGCTTTCGCGCAGCAACCGGGCAGCCAGGGCCATGCGCTGGGTGATGCCCTTGCCTTCAGCATCGCGCATGCGGTGCAGCGCGTCATGTTCAAGTGCGGGTGCCACCGCCTGTAACAGCGCAGCGAAATCCACCGCCAGGCATTCAGCCAGATGGCTGGCGGCGACGCTGCCAGTGTTGAGCGCATTCAATCGCTCAGCTGTCAGGGTCCCGCTCATGCCCCACGACCTGTATCGGTGTGCCGCCAGACCTTGTGCAGCAGCTGCGACAACTGCTGCTGTTCTTCCGCGTCCAATCCGCTGAACAAGCCGCCTATCCATTGCGTGTGCTGGTTGAACAGCGCCTCGGCAAGGCGTTTCCCCTGTGTGGTCAGCACGATCTGCAGGCGCCTGCCATCTTCGGCGTCACTGCGCCGCTGCAGCAGCCCTTCGCGCTGCAGGCCATCGATCAGGCCACTGATCGTGGCGCGGGTGACACCTGCGCGCTCGGCCAGTTCATGCGGTGGCAGCGTGCCACCGGCACCGTGCAGCAGGAAAAGCACGGTGAATCGCCCTTCACTGAGCCCGTGCGGCGCCAGGCGTGTGGCGCAGTCGCGATCGATGGCCGATGACAGCGACAGCAACTGGAAACACAGGCGCAGCTGCGCGACGCCAGTATGGCCGCGCCGTTGCGCTTCATCCAGCAGGGCACTGTGCTTGGCTTCCAGCATGGCTTCATCCAATATTATTAGGTGCCTAATCATATGCTATAGCATAGGCATTACGTTAATATCCCAGCGATATCAGGAAACCGGCCCCAGCAGCAGGCGTGCGATCAGTCCGCCGCCATCACGCTGCAGCAGCAGAAGCTCGCCCCCATGCCGTCGTGCGACGTTGGCCGCCACCGCCAGGCCCAGGCCGGTCCCACCCGTGGCGCGGCTGCGCGAGCTCTCGCTGCGCTGGAAGGGTTGCAGCAGGCGTGCGCGGTCGTCCTCGGCGATGCCCGGGCCGCGGTCCATCACATCCAGCTGCATCCGATTGCCTGCCATGGCGGCGTGCAGGTCTACCGCACCGGCGTAGCGGTCTGCGTTGTCGATGAGGTTGTCGATCGCCCGCCGCAGCAGGAGCGCGTCACCCTGCCACGGCAGGGCATCCGGTCCCTCGATGGAGATTTCGATGCCGCGCAGCAGGGCACTGTGCACGCATTCCTCCAGCAACGCGGCCAGATCCAGCGGCCGCAACTGCAGTGGTTGCAGTTCGCCGCGTGCGTAATCGAGCACCTGCTCGATCATCGTATCCATGCGTTCGATGTCAGCCACCATCCGCGCGGCCTGTGCCGGCGGTGCGAACTCCGCACGCAGACGCAGGCCGGTCAACGGCGTGCGCAGGTCGTGCGCTACTGCGGCCAGCATGCGCGTCATGTCCTGGGCCTGTTCGCGCAGGCGCTCGCGCCCGGTGCTGATCGCTGCGGCCAGCATCTGTACTTCGCGTGGGCCGTCGTCCGGCAGTGGTGTGCCGTCCTGCAGTTCGACCTGTGCACTGGCCTCGGCCAGCCGCCGCAGCGGCCGTCCCAGGCGGACCGATGCCCAGGCGGCAAGGGGTGCCAACAGCACGGTCCCCGCTACCAGCGCCAGCACGACCTGCCGACGCCACGCCGCCAGATCGCTGTGGTCGCTGCCGACCACGTGCCATCGGCCATCAGCTTGGCGCACCGCCAGTTCAAAGGGTGACCACTGCATCTTGGTCAGCACTGACACCTGCGCCTGCAACGCGTCCGTCCGTGCATTTCCATCGAGTTCCATGCCGCCTTCGATGACCTTCACATCAGGCGCCTTGCCGCGGCCACTCCAGACCAACCGCACGTGTTCCAGCGGCAGGCCCATCTGCGACGCAACCAGGTGGGTGAGCCAGCCATTGCTGCTGCCCTGCGGCGGCGACGCACGGGTTTCGAGATGCAGCCCCAGCGGCATGGCGGGCCGTTCGCCACGAACGACCTGCATGGCCTGGTCCAGCCGCATGGGGGGCGGTGCGGGTCGTGGCATCCAGCCCACCACCGCGACGCTGACCAGCGTGGCCAGCAGCAGGCTGGCCAGGGCCACCATCGCGATCCAGCGTGCAGTGGACCAACGAGCGCTCACAGCACATGTACCTCGGCGCCGAAGCGATAGCCTTCGCCGCGCAGCGTCTGCACAAGCGCTTCCGCGCCGGGAGCCGCCTGGCCCAGCTTGCGGCGCAGCCGGCTGATCGCCAGATCGACGGCGCGGTCGACGCTGTCGCTGTCTTCGCCATGGGTCAACTGCAGCAGCTGCTCCCGTCCCAGCACGCGTCCGGGGCGCTCGGCCAACGCCAGCATCAGGGCGAACTCCCCCCGGCTGAGCGCGAGTTCACGGCCATCGGGTGTGAACAGGCGGCGCTGATCGGGTAGCAATCGCCAGCCGGCAAACCGCAGCTCGCTGGCGACCTGGGCGCGCAGCTTGTCCTGCCGGCGCAGCAGGGCACGCACCCGCGCCAGCAGTTCGCGTGGATCGAAGGGCTTGGCCAGATAGTCGTCCGCTCCCATTTCCAGGCCGATCACGCGGTCCGGTGTGGCCCCCATCGCCGACAGCATCAGGATCGGGATGGCCCGCGCCTGCAGCCGGCGGCACACCGACAGGCCGTCCTCTCCGGGCATCATCCAGTCCAGGATGATGGCGTCCGGACGCTCGTTCAGCAGCAGCAGATCCAGGCCTGCAGCGTCGGCTGCCACGCGCACCTGGTAGCCATGCAGCAGCAGGCAGTCGGCGATGGCGTCACGGATGCTGGCATCGTCATCGACAACGATGACCCGGGCAGGAGTGTTCATGCAGCCAGTATCCCGCAGGCATGTATCAGGACGGTATCAACGCCGATATTCGCGGGATACGCCGATGCACGCCAATAGGCCTCCACTTCTAGTCCGGAGATCCAACGTGCGCCTGTCCGTTCTGCCCCTGCTTGCCGCTGCATTCCCCGCGCTGGCCGCCGCCCCGCCTGTACACGTGCTGCCGATGTGGATGCAGGGCAACCATCCGGCAGTGGCCGTCTCACTGAACGGAAGCGCCGAACCGCTGCGCTTCGTGGTCGACAGCGCGGCTGGGGTCACCCTCGTCGACGGTCGGGTAGCCCGCCGCCACGGGCTGGAGGATCCCCGGTCCGCCACCACGCATGCGCAGGGGGCCAGCGCCCAGAGCGCGCCGCTGCAGCGCATGCACACGACCTCCTGGCGGATTGGCGGATGGCAGCTGCGCGTCAGCGGTGTGCAGGCCGACCTTTCCAATCTGCAGAAGGACGATGACCCCGCCGTCGACGGCCTGATCGGCAACGACCTGACCGGCCGTTGGGATACCCGCTGGGACTTCAGCCGTGGTGAGCTGGCGCTGTGGAAGCCCGGGCAGCTTGGCGTCGATGGTCGCCAGTGCCAGGCCAATGCACTGCCTGATCGGCGCGACGGCCTGGAACACTTCGCCTTCATTACCGTGAAACTGGGTGAGGCGGAAGTGGAAGCCATCGCGGTGGTCGACACCGGTGCCGCGCAGACCGTGCTCAATGCCGAAGCCGCCCGCGCACTGGGCCTGCGCATCGACGGCAGCGATGAGCGCCTGCGGGTCCGCGAGAAAGGCACGCAGGGACTGGGGGGCCAGCCGCAGGCGACGTGGTTGTACACCCTGTCCGGCATGTCCGGCACCGGTTGGCAGCACCCGGCGATGGAGGTCAGGATCAGCGAACTGTCGGTGTTCAGGTCCATCGGGCTGGAGGCTCGCCCCGCACTGATCCTCGGCGCCGACGCCATGGTCGCCAGTCAGGTGGACATCAGCGCCGGCGCCGCCCGGATCTGCCTGCGCCAGCCGGCGGTGACGTGACCCCGGCGTGCCATGACGCGGACCGCGGGCTGGCGTAGCATCGCGCCACGTCCCGCCAGGAGGTCCACGCATGCGCCGTGCTGCCCTGTTGTTGCTGACGCTGTTCCCGCTGGCCGTGCTGGCCGCACCACCCCCGGTACCCTCGCCGGCCCGCATCGATGCCGAAGTGCAGCGGCTGATGCGGGCCGCACAGGTGCGTGGCCTGGCGCTGGCGGTGATCGATGGCGGCAAGGTGGTGCACGTGGCTGCCTACGGCGAACGCAACGCCGCAGGCGAGCCGCTGCGCACCGATACGGTGATGTATGCCGCCTCGCTGACCAAGATGGCATTCGGCCATCTGGTCGCGCAGCTGGCGCAGGACCGCAGGATCGATCTGGATGCCAGCATCGCCACAGCGCTGGACAAGCCGCTGCCGGACTATCCGCCCGAAACGAAGAAGTACGCCGACTACAGCGTGCTGGCCGATGATGCGCGCTGGCGCCAGCTCACCCCTCGCCTGCTGCTCAACCACGCCAGTGGCTTTGCCAACTTCGGGTTCCTCGAACCGGACGGCCGGCTGAAGTTCCACTTCGATCCGGGCAGCCGCTACGGCTATTCCGGCGAAGGGTTGATCCTGCTGCAGTTCGTGATCGAGCGCGGGCGGCTGGGCGAGGATGTGGGCGCGTTGATGCAGCAGCGGGTGTTCGACCGCTTCGGCATGACCCGCACCAGCATGATGTGGCGCGAAGACTTCGCCACCAACCTGGCCGATGGCTGGACCATGGAGGGCACCGCCGAGCCGCACGATGAGCGCAGCCGCGTGCGTGCGGCCGGTTCGATGGATACCACCATCGCCGACATGGCCCGCTTCGCTGCCGGCTACGTGCGCGGCGATGGACTGTCAGCGGCGATGCGCAAGGAGCTGGTGCGGCCGCAGCTGCCGATCACCACCGCCAGCCAGTTCCCCACCCTGCAGCCGGAGTTGCCGAAGGCGCAGCAGCGCAAGGACCTGGCGGCGGGCCTGGGCGTAGTGACGTTCCGTGGCCCGCAAGGCGCAGGCTTCTACAAGGGCGGCCACGATGATGCGGTGGGCAACACGCTGGTGTGCGTGGAGCGGCAGCAGCGCTGCGTGGTGATCCTGGGCAACGATGTGCGGTCGGAGGCTACGTTCCCGGCACTGGTGGCGTTCGTGCTGGGCGATACCGGCGTGCCCTGGCGGTGGGAATACGGCGCAGGGAAGGGGTTCGTGAAGTAGATCCACGCCATGCGTGGATGGCTTCTGCTCAACGCGCTTGTTCGAAGAACATCAGGTACACCAGCCGCCCATTCTCCGGGCGGTCGCCGAAGGCCGGGCCTGCGGTATGCCAGAACCACGGGCGCAGCAGCACCAGGCGGTTGAAGCGCATCGGGATGCGCATGGTCATCTCCCACTGGCTGTCGTCGATGCTGTCGCGTTCGATGATGTCGCGATGCATGTCGCCGCCATTGGCGTAGCCCAGCGCAGCCAGCTCGTGGGCGTTCAGCGCCATGCGCTCGGTGTTGGTGCGGCGATGGCGGAAGAATTCGGTACCGCCTTCGCAGTGCTCCGGCGCGCTGAGGTAGAGGATGCCGGACCAGTGCGAATGATCGGTGTGCACCTTGGCGCGACCGACATCGCTGGCCAGGGTCAGCCGGAACTTGCCGTGCGACTGCAGCGGATTGACCGGCCGCAGCGGCTCGTTGACCAGCCGCGATGCGGCCTCGGACAGGCCGTCCAGCTCCAGCCGCTCGAGCGAATTGCGGCCGGGGAATGCACCCTCCTGCGCCGGGTAGGTCAGGCCCAGGCCGGCCTGGCGCAGGCCGTGCGCATCGGCCGGAGAGAGGAAGTCGTCGACGACGATGAACGAGGTAGGCATGGTCGCCGAGCGTAGCGACGCGGCGCCATGGCGGCAACCGTGCAACAAAAAACCCCGCCTCGCGGCGGGGTTTTCCTTTGCATCGGGGAGACGCGCCGGCCAGGGCCGGCAACGTCCGACGCGGGCGTGGACCTTAGAAGTCCATGCCGCCCATGCCACCCATGCCACCCATGCCACCGGCGCCACCCATGGCCGGCTCGTCCTTCTTCGGAGCTTCGGCAACCATGGCTTCGGTGGTGATCATCAGGCCAGCGATCGAAGCAGCGTTCTGCAGCGCCGAACGGGTCACCTTGGTCGGGTCCAGGATGCCGAACTGCAGCATGTCGCCGAACTCGCCGGTGGCGGCGTTGTAGCCGAAGCTGCCGGTGCCTTCCTTGACCTTGTTGATGATGACCGACGGCTCTTCACCGGCGTTGGCAACGATTTCGCGCAGCGGGGCTTCCATCGCGCGCAGGGCGATCTGGATGCCGTGGTTCTGGTCTTCGTTGGCACCCTTCAGGCCAGCCAGTGCGGTGACCGCACGGACCAGGGCAACGCCGCCGCCCGGGACCACGCCTTCTTCAACGGCTGCACGGGTCGCGTGCAGGGCGTCGTCGACGCGATCCTTCTTTTCCTTCATTTCGATTTCGGTCGAAGCACCGACCTTGATCACGGCAACGCCGCCGGCCAGCTTGGCCACGCGTTCCTGCAGCTTCTCGCGATCGTAATCGGAGGAGGTGTCCTGGATCTGGGTCTTGATCTGGCCGACGCGTGCGTCGACGGCAGCCTTGTCACCCACGCCATCGATGATGGTGGTGTTTTCCTTGGAAACCTGCACCTTCTTGGCGCGGCCCAGGTCCTTGATGGTGGCCTTTTCCAGCGACAGGCCAACTTCTTCGGAGATCACGGTGCCGCCGGTCAGCACGGCCATGTCTTCCAGCATCGCCTTGCGACGGTCGCCGAAGCCCGGTGCCTTGACGGCCACGACCTTGACGATGCCACGGATGGTGTTGACCACCAGGGTGGCCAGCGCTTCGCCTTCGACTTCTTCGGCAACGATCAGCAGCGGCTTGCCGGCCTTGGCGACGCCTTCCAGCACCGGCAGCAGGTCACGGACGTTGGAGATCTTCTTGTCGTGCAGCAGGATGAACGGGTCATCCAGGTCAGCGGTCTGCGACTGCTGGTTGTTGATGAAGTACGGGGACAGGTAGCCGCGGTCGAACTGCATGCCCTTGACCACGTCCAGCTCGTTGTCCAGGCCCGAGCCTTCTTCAACGGTGATCACGCCTTCCTTGCCGACTTCCTTCATCGCGTCGGCGATGATCTGGCCGATCGACTCGTCCGAGTTGGCCGAGATGGTGCCGACCTGGGCAATCGCCTTGTCGTCGGCGGTCGGCTTGGAGATGTTCTTCAGCTCGGTGACGGCGGCCACGACGGCCTTGTCGATACCGCGCTTGAGGTCCATCGGGTTCATGCCGGCGGCCACAGCCTTGGCGCCTTCGCGGATCAGGGCCTGGGCCAGCACGGTGGCGGTGGTGGTGCCGTCGCCTGCGTCGTCGTTGGTGCGGGAAGCGACTTCCTTCACCATCTGCGCGCCCATGTTCTCGAACTTGTCAGCCAGTTCGATTTCCTTGGCGACGGAGACGCCGTCCTTGGTGATGGTCGGGGCGCCGAAGCTCTTTTCCAGCACGACGTTGCGGCCCTTCGGGCCCAGGGTGGCCTTGACGGCATTGGCGAGAACGTTGACGCCGCGCACCATGCGCGAACGGGCGTCTTCACCGAAACGAATATCCTTGGCAGCCATTGCGATTACCTCGATGTTTGCACCGGGCCGGGCCCGGCGACGAAAAGGGATGTCTTACAGAAAAGCAGGTCGCGCCGAGGCTCAGCCGATGATGGCGAGCACGTCGTCTTCACGCAGGACCTTGTACTCGACGCCTTCGCTCTTGTACGAGCTGCCGGCGTACTGGCCGTAGATGACCTTGTCGCCAACCTTCAGCGACGGCGCACGCACGCTGCCGTTGTCCAGCGGCTTGCCCGGGCCGACGGCCACGACTTCACCCTTGGTGGACTTTTCCTTGGCCGAATCCGGAATGACGATGCCACCGGCGGAGATTTCGTCGGCTTCGATCGGCTTGACCACAACGCGGTCGTGCAGCGGCTTGATGCTCATGAGAGACCTCTTAAGTTATTGATTGGTCTGAAAAAGTCTGGCGATGTTAGCAGTCGCACCGGGCGAGTGCCAGCAACGCGCGTGAAAAAGCCCGACAAGTCGGGAGCACGACAGAGATGGAGACCTCCACAGGCCTTTCAAGGGCCGATCCCGAAATTTTTCTCCGGGCCCGGAAACATCCTTCCCTGCGTGGACGCCTGTATAGGGATGCAGTGCCGCAAGCCAAGGGGGGAACGGGTGACATTTGGTGACCAATGTCCCACTGTCAGATATCTGACGTTCATTTACGACAAAGTGTCACTGGATCGGCCTTAGGCTCGGCCGCGCATTCCCAATCACAAGGAGTTGTCGATGCGATTGCTGTCCCCGCTTGCCGCCGCCTGCCTGCTGGCGCTGGCCGCCGCGCCGGCCCAGGCCGAGGTCTTCATCAACGAACTGCACTACGACGACAGCACCGCCGCCGGTGACGTCGGCGAAGCGATCGAGGTCGTCGCCACCGCCGGAGAGGACCTGTCCGGCTATCGGCTTTACCTCTACAACGGCAGCAATCCTTCGGCTGCCGCGGTCTACGCCAACAACCCGGTCCCGGCCGGCACCGCCGCAGGCTGCGGCAGCGCGACCATCGCCGTGGTCAACTACCCGACCAACGGCATCCAGAACGGCCCGAACGATGGCATCGCCCTGGTCGATGCCAGCGGCAAGGTGGTCCAGTTCCTCAGCTACGAGGGCGCCATCACCGCCTCCGGTGGCCCTGCCGCCGGCATGACCAGCCAGAACATTCCGGTGGCCGAGACCAACAGCACGGCCCCGGGCACCTCGCTGCAGCTGACCGGCAGCGGCAGCCAGTACGCGCACTTCACCTGGGCCGAGTCGGCCAGGCAGACCTTCGGCAGCTGCAACAACGGCCAGACCTTCAGCGGCGGCGGCACCCCGGGCCCGAACACACCGCCGTCGGTGTCCACCACCACCCCGGCACAGGGCAGCAGCACCTTCCCGGCCGCGGCCGATCTGGAAGTGGTGTTCAGCGAGACGGTGAACCTGGCCAGTGGCGCCTTCGCGCTGAGCTGCGGCACCTCCGGCAGCGTGCCGCTGACCTTCCCGGCCAGCGGCCGCAGCGTGAAGCTGTCCACCAACACCGCGCTGGTGGCCGGTGAGGCCTGCCGCTTCGATATCCGCGCCGCGCGCATCACCGACCTGCAGGGCGCGCACCCGGCCGCCGACAGCCGCATCGCGTTCACCGTGGCCAGCACCGGCGGCAATCCGGACCCGGGCAACCCGGGCGTGCCGGCCGGCTACTACTCCAAGGTGAACACCTCCAGCCCGAGCCAGCTGCGCTGCTCGCTGCACGCCACCATCAAGGGCCACACCGCCTACCCGTACAGCGGCTCGGGCACCAGCACCTGGACCATCCTGGAGATTGCCGACGAGGACCCGAACAACCCGAACCGCATCCTCGACGCGTATCGCAACCGCAGCTACGCCAAGGTGACCGATCGCGCCGGCAGCGGCAGTGGCCTGAAGTACAACCGCGAACACACCTGGCCGAACTCGCTGGGCTTTGCCAGCACCACCGGTGACAAGGGCCTGCCGTACGCGCCGTACACCGACACCCACATGCTGTACCTGACCGATGCACAGTGGAACGCCGACCGTGGCAACAAGCCGTACGCCAAGTGCGATGCCGGCTGCGGCGAGCGTGCCACCGAGGCCAACAACGGCCAGGGCGGCGGCAGCGGTGGCTATCCGGGCAATTCCAACTGGGTGCGCACGCCGGACGGCAACACCGGCACGTTCGAGGTGTGGGGCAAGCGCAAGGGCGACATGGCGCGTGCGGTGATGTACATGGCCATCCGCTACGAGGGCGGCAAGGATGCGGCCACCGGCCAGTCCGAGCCGGACCTGGAGCTGACCGACGACCGCAGCAAGATCGTCAAGACCAGCAGTTCGCCGGCCTACATGGGCCTGCTGTCCACGCTGATCGACTGGCACCTGTCCGACCCGCCGGATGATGCCGAACGTGCGCGCAATGACGTGATCTACAGCTTCCAGGGCAACCGCAACCCGTTCATCGACCACCCCGAGTGGGCGACCCCGGGCCTGTTCACCTCGGCCAAGCCGGCGACCTGCCAGCTGGCCAACTGACCGCGCAACGCAGCGGTCCACTGCCGCCGCCGGGCCCTGACCCGGCGGCGGCCCTATACTCGACGGCCATGTCGACCGTCGATCCCGTCCTGCTGCTGTTGACCACCTGCCCGGACCGGGCCAGTGCCGAGCGCATCGCGCACGCGCTGGTCGGCGAGCGCCTGGCCGCGTGCGTGACCCGCCTCGATGGCGCACAGTCGACCTACCGCTGGCAGGGCGAGATGACCACCGACGCCGAGCTGCAGCTGCTGGTGAAGACCACCGGAAGCCGCGTCGATGACGCGATTGCACGGATCGTCGAACTGCATCCGTATGAACTCCCGGAGTGCATCGCGGTCGAAACCCGGGCCGGCCTGCCGGCGTATCTGGATTGGATCCGGGCACAGACCCGGGAGGACACTGATTGAAGACTCTGTTTGCGCGTGGCGCCGCCCTGTGCGCCCTGTTGTGGCTCTCGCTGCCAGCGTTCGCGCTGGATGAGAAGGACCTGCTGCCGGTGGACCAGGCGTTCGCGCTGACCGCCACCGCCCCCGAGCGCGGCCAGGTGCAACTGCAGTTCAAGATCGCACCCGGCTACTACCTGTATCGCCACCGCACCAGCGTCAAGGCCGATCCGGCGTTCAATGCCGGCGCGCTGCAGATGCCCAAGGGCGACAAGCACCACGACGATTTCTTCGGCGAAGTCGAAACCTATCGCGAACGCCTGCAGGCTACCCTGCCCGGCACGCCGACCGATGCCGCAGGCACCATCAGCCTGGAAGTACGCTACCAGGGCTGTGCCGACGCCGGTGTCTGCTACCCGCCGCAGAAGCGCGTGGTACAGGTCAGCCTGCCCGGTGCCGGTGCACAGGCCGCGGCCCCTGCCGCGCGTGCCGGTGCCGCCAGCCCGTTCAACAATCCGCTGGCAGGTGCCGGCAACAGCGGCGGGCTGCGCCTGCCGGGTGCCGCCAGCAACAGCCAGGCGCTGCCGCTTCCGTCCGAGCAGGCGTTCGGCTTCGATGCCATCGCCAGCGACGGCAACACCCTGCTGCTGCGCTTCAGCCCGGCGCCGGGCTACTACCTGTATCGCGACCGCACCTCGCTGAAGCTGGAAGGCAGCACCGGCGCGCAGGCCGGCACGCCGCGCTGGCCGGCTGCGCAGTCGCATCGTGATGAACACTTCGGCGATGTATCGGTCTACTTCAACCAGGTGGAAGTACCGCTGCCGCTGCGCCGCTCCGTTGCCGACGCGGTCGACAGCACCCTGGTGGTGACCTTCCAGGGCTGCCAGACCGATGGCATCTGCTACCCGCCGATGACCCGCCGGGTGAAGCTGTCGATCCCGGCCGGCAAGGTCAGCGCCAACGCCGACCAGACACCGCCGCGCAACGAGGTGATCAACCCGCTGCCCGGTGCCGCCGGTGCACCGCGCGAAGCTGCCAATGGCGCCCCACTGCGCCTGCTGCCGACCGTGCCCAACACCGAAGCGGCGTCGGCCACTGCGGGTGACGTTGCCTCCGGCAATGAATTCGCCGCCGATGCGCAGGGTGACAACGCACTGCGCACGCGTCCGCCGGCGACCACGCCGAACCCGGACCGCTCGTTCGTCTGGGTGCTGTTGTTGGCCTTGGCCGGTGGCTTGGTATTGAACCTGATGCCGTGCGTGCTGCCGATCCTGTCGCTGAAGGTGCTGAGCCTGGCGCAGAGCGGCGAGAGCCCGCAGCGCGCGCGCAGCCACGCGCTCTGGTACACGCTGGGCGTGCTGGTCGCCTTCGCGGTGATCGGCGCCTTGATGGTCGGCCTGCGCGCGATCGGCAACGCCGTCGGCATCGGCTTCCAGCTGCAGCATCCGGGCGTGGTGGCGGCACTGGCCTACATCATGTTCGCGGTGGGGCTGAGCCTGTCCGGTGTGTTCACCCTCGGCGGTGGCATCGGCAACCTTGGCCAGTCCCTGGCCAGCCGCAGCGGCCCGGCCGGCGACTTCTTCACCGGTGCGCTGGCCTGCGTGGTCGGCAGTGCCTGCGTCGGCCCGTTCATGGGTGGCGCGATCGCCTACGCGTTCATTGCGCCGCCGCTGAAGGCGATGACCGTGTTCCTGTTCCTCGGCCTGGGCCTGGCGCTGCCGTTCCTGCTGATCGGCTTCGTGCCGGCGCTGGCGCGCCGCCTGCCCAAGCCGGGCCCGTGGATGGAAACGCTCAAGCACGTGCTGGCCTTCCCGATGTATGCCACCGCGCTGTGGCTGCTGTGGGTGCTGGGCAAGCAGCGCGGCGTGGACGGCATGGCGCTGGTGCTGGGTGGCCTGCTGCTGTTCGCCTTCGGCCTGTGGCTGTTCGAGCGCAACCGCTGGACCGGCTCGCGTGCAGTGACCCTGCTCGGTGTGCTGCTGGCGATCGGTGCATTGGTACCGGCCTGGGGCGTGACCCAGCTGGCACCGCCGGCACGCGCCGCACAGGCGGCCAGCGACAACGTGGTGGAGTACTCGCCGCAGCTGCTGGACCGCCTGCGCGCCGACAACCGCGTGGTGTTCGTCAACATGACCGCCGACTGGTGCGTGAGCTGCAAGGCCAACGAGCGCGCCGTGCTGTCGCGCCCGGAGTTCAAGGACCTGCTCAAGCGCACCAACGCGGTGTACATGCGCGGTGACTACACCAACGTCGATCCGCAGATCACCACGTTCCTGGAAGAACACAAAGCCGTCGGCGTGCCGCTGTACGTGGTGTACGGCCCCGGTGCACCGCCGACCGTGCTGCCGACGCTGCTGACCCAGGCCGTGGTCGAGGAAGCGCTGCTGCGCACCGCACGATGAAGTGGCAACGGCCAGCGCTGCTGTGGACAGCGGTGCTGGCCGCCGGCCTTGGCCTGTGGGCCGGCCATCGATTGGCACCGGCGCCGGTGATGCCTGGGGCCATGCCGGCGGCGCCCGCCGTCGCGCCTGCGACGCCGGTCCTGCAGGTTGGCGACAGCCTGCCCGCATTGTCGCTGCCCGATCTTGAAGGCCGCCCCCTGGACCTGCACAAGCGCTTCGCCGGCCGCCCACTGCTGATCAACGTCTGGGCCAGCTGGTGCGCCCCCTGCGTGGAAGAGATGCCGGAACTTGCCCGCTTCGCCCAGGTGCAGGGCGACGACGGTGTGCAGGTGCTGGGCCTGGCACTGGATACCCCGGAAGACGTGCGCCGTTTCCTGCGGCAGGTGCCGGTGGATTACCCGATCGTGATCGAGACACCGGGCCCGCGCGATGCCAGCGTGCAGCTGGGCAACGCGCAGGGCCTGCTGCCCTACAGCGTGCTGTTCGATGCGCAGGGGCGGATGGTCAAGGCGAAGCTGGGACCGTTCGCTCACGGCGAAATCGAACGCTGGGTGAAGTGAGGGTTCGGCAGGGTTGCAC
This sequence comes from Stenotrophomonas sp. SMYL89, assembly GCF_036319985.1. Taxonomy (NCBI): domain Bacteria; kingdom Pseudomonadati; phylum Pseudomonadota; class Gammaproteobacteria; order Lysobacterales; family Lysobacteraceae; genus Stenotrophomonas; species Stenotrophomonas sp. SMYL89. The sequence continues at coordinate 83,542 of NZ_JAWIRW010000005.1, forward strand.
CCTGCACCCGCTTCAGGCCAGAGCAACAGCCGAAGCAACAGCTACAGCGGGCTTTCCGTGGGATGGCGGGGCGATGTCGGAGTGCGGGGACGCTGCAAGTACGTCCCTGTAAGCTTGGCAGCCGCATCCATGCGGCTGACACCCCGCACTCCGACACCGCCCCACCTCTTACAGATTCCGATGGCTGTTGGTAGATGTCGACCTTGGTCGACACGGTAGATCCACGCCATGCGTGGATGGATCTCCATCGAAATCGAATATTCCGACAATTGAACGAAGAGCATCCACGCATAGCGTGGATCTACAGATCGCGGAGATCTGTCGAAGGCGGGGTGGGTCCGGTGGCGGGGGTGTCCGCGGCATGGATGCCGCGGCCAAGCCCCCAAGGACGGGTTTACGGCGTCCCCCGCCACCGGACCCACCCTGCCATCCCACGGAATGCACGCTGTTGCTGTTGCCCTGGCCTGAAGCGGGTGCCGGGCGCCGCCCGGCCGATACCCCCTGCTTGACCGCAGGCAGGGCGCCCCGGAGAATTACGCGACTAATTCTCATTTGCTGTTGCGCAGGATGCGGGCGGCAGCCTTCCGGGCCCTCCTCCTCCGATGTTCAAGAACGTCATGTTCCAACTGCACTGGCTGCTGGGCATCACTGCCGGTGCCGTCCTGGCCGTGATGGGCCTCAGCGGCGCCGTGCTGTCCTTCGAGGACGAACTGCTGCGTGCCGCCAACCCCGGCTTCGCCGAAATCGCCGAACACCATTCCGAAGGCCAGCATCCGCTGGCGCTCACTGAACTGGTGCCGCTGCTGCAGGCCGGCAGCGAGCGACCACTGCAACGCCTGCGCATCGATGCCACCGGACAGCGACCGTCAGTCGCACGGTTCGCTGGCGGCAAAGAGCACTGGGTGTACTTCGACCCGTACAGCGGCGAACGCTTCAGCGCGCTGCGCGGGCAGGCCTTCTTCGATTTCGTCGAAGACCTGCATCGCCACCTCGCTGCGGGCGAGCGCGGCAAATGGATCACCGGCAGCTGTGCCATCGCCCTGCTGTTCTTCACCCTGTCCGGCCTCTATCTGCGCTGGCCGCGGCGCTGGTGGCACTGGCGCAGCTGGTTGGCGGTGGAGTGGAAGCGCAGCGGCCGCGGGTTCCTGTGGAGCCTTCACTCGGTGGTCGGCACCTGGGTGCTGTTGATCTACCTGATGAGTGCGCTGACCGGCCTGTGGTGGTCGTTCGACTGGTACCGCAGCGCCGCCAACACCCTGCTGGGCGTCGCGCCGGCGGCCAAGCACAAGGTCGCCACCGACACGACGCTGGACCTGCGCCGCGTGGAAACCACCTTGTATGCGTTGCCCGGCGTGCGCACCGGCTTCATCGACCTGCGCCTGCCGGAAAAGCCCGGCCAGGTACTCAACGTGCGGGTGATGGCCGGTGATCCGTCTCAGCGCGGCGGCCACCATGACCGTGCACATGATCTGCTGCAACTGGATCCGGCCAGCGGGGCAATCCTCGATTCGCGCCCCTACGCGCGCCAGGGCACCGGCGGCCAGCTGGCCACCAGCGTGTTCGCGTTGCACTCGGGCAGCTACTTCGGCATACCCGGGCGCGTGGTGGTGGTGCTCAGCAGCCTGGGCATGAGCCTGTTCTTCATCACTGGCTGGATGCTGTACCTGGACCGTCGCCGCAGCCAGCGTGCCGCACGCGGGCTGCGCCAGTCGCTTCCAGTTGCCGCCGCCGATGATGGCCGCGCACCTTGGCTGGTCGTGCATGCCAGCCAGAGCGGGCTGGGCGAACAGCTGGCCTGGCGTGCTGCCGCGCAGCTGCAGGCCGCTGGCCATGCTGTGCAGGTACTGCCATTGGCCCGGGTCGATGCCACGCAGCTCGCGCGCACTGCGCAGGCCTTGTTCGTGCTGAGCACCTTTGGCGATGGCGAACCTCCGGATGCGGCGCGGGGCGCTGCGCGACGGCTGCTGGCACAAGCGCCCGATCTGTCGGGCCTGCAGTTCGGCCTGCTCGCCCTCGGTGACCGCCAGTACCCGCATTACTGCGGCTTTGGCCGCCAATTCGATGGCTGGCTGCTGGGCAACGGTGCACGTGCGCTGTTCGGGCGCATCGATGTCGATGCCGCTGCGGTACCGGCGCTGCGCCAGTGGCAGCAACAGCTGGGCGCGCTGACCGGCATCGCCACCGATGACAGCGTGCTGCCGGCCGCCACGCAGATGCACGAGTGGCGCCTGCTCGGCCGCGACCGCCTCAATCCAGGCAGCATCGGCGGTGCGATCTGGCGCATCCGTCTTGCTGCGCCGGCCGAGGTGCAGTGGCAGGCGGGCGACATCCTGCATATCGCGCCCCGCCACAACGCACAGCACGCCGGTGCGGTACTGAAGGCACATGGGCTGGATCCCCTGCAGCCGCTGCTGATCGACGGCCAGCCGCGCACGCTGCTGGCGCTGGCCAGCGAGCGCGAGCTGCCCGATGCCGATGCTGCGCTGGCGGTGCAGGATGCGTGCCTGTGGCTGGCAGGGCTGTCACTGCTGCCGGGGCGGGAGTACTCCATCGCGTCCTGTACGGATGACGGTGCGGTCGAGCTGGTGGTACGGCTGGTCCATGACGAAGCCGGACGCACCGGCCTGGGCTCGGGCTGGCTGTCAGTGCATGCGCCGATAGGCGCCAGCATCGCCTCCCGCGTGCACCGCAATCCGGGTTTCCATCGCGTGACCGGTGCACCCATGGTATTGATCGGCAACGGCACCGGCATCGCCGGCCTGCGCAGCCTGCTGCGCGAAGCCGCCCATGCGGGAGAACACGGGCACTGGCTGCTGTTTGGTGAACGCCAGCGTGCGCACGATTTCCTGTTCGCCGACGAGATCGAGGCCTGGCAGGCCAACGGTCATCTTGCGCGGGTGGACCTGGCGTTCTCGCGCGATGGCGACGGCGGCTACGTACAGGATCGCCTGCGCGTGGCGGCCGATGCCCTGCGCGACTGGATGCAGCGTGGTGCCGTCATCCACGTGTGCGGTTCGCTGCAGGGCATGGCCGAAGGCGTGGACCAGGTGCTGCGTGAAGCGCTCGGTGATGAGGCGGTGGAAACACTGCTGGAGAGCGGGCGCTACCGTCGCGACGTGTATTGATTCCTGCCACCGCGCATTGGCGTGAGCCGGGCATGGGCTCGGCTCTACAGTGTTTCCCGAGCCCGATGATGTAGAGCCGAGCCTGCGCTCGGCTGATTCCCCTCCGGCCCACAGCACCGCCTAGGCCGCCGCGCGTGCCGCCCGCTGTTCCGGCTGCAGCCGGAACGCGCCCACCGCTTCGGCCAGCGCGTGTACCTGCGCCTGCATCTGCGCGGTGGAGGCACCGGCTTCTTCCACCAGGCTGGCGTTGCGCTGGGTGCTGGCTTCCATCTGCACGATGGTCTGGTTCACCTGCGCGATGCCGGCATGCTGGTCCTGCGATGCACTGCGGATACCGGCCAGCAGCTCGGCCAGCTGCTGCACGCTGCCAACGATCTCGCCCATGGTGGTGCCCGCCTGCTCGGCCTGCTGGTTGCCTTGCCCGACCCGCGCCACCGAATCCTCGATCAATCCCTTGATCTGCTTCGCCGCATCGGCACTGCGCTGGGCCAGCAGGCGTACTTCTGCCGCCACCACGGCAAAGCTGCGGCCCTGCTCGCCCGCACGTGCCGCCTCCACGGCCGCATTGAGCGCAAGGATGTTGGTCTGGAAAGCGATGCCATCAATCAGCTGGGTGATATCACCGATCCGGCGCGACGCCTCGCTGATGCCCTGCATGGTCGCCACCACCTGGCCCACCGCCTCACCGCCGCGCTGTGCCACCGCTGCGGCACCCTTGACCAGCGCGTCGGCACGCCCTGCGGCATCTGCATTGCGGCCAACGGTGTCGGTCAGCTCATGCATCGATGCGGCCGTTTCTTCCAGGTTGGCCGCTTGTTGTTCGGTGCGCTGCGAGAGGTCGTGATGACCGGCAACGATCTCGCCAACACCGGTGTCGAGGCTGGAGGTGGCGTGCTGGATGCGGGTGACGATGCGGCCGAGCTGAGCGACGGTGGCATTGGCATCGTCGCGCATGCGCGCGAACACCCCCTGCAGTTCACCCTCCATGCGCACGCTGAGGTCACCGCGGGCGAGCGCGGCAAGCAGTGCCTGCAGGTCGCCGAGATTGGTTTCAAAGGTCGCCAGCAGGCGATTGATGCTGGTCGACAGCGTGCGCACGAAGCCCTGCTTGCCCTCAAGCGCGATGCGCCCATGCAGGTCACCGTGAGCGGCGGCGTCGACCAGCGCGGCCACTTCGGTTTCCAACAGGGTTTCCAGCGCACGGCTGCGCCATTCCACCGCCACGCCAAGGAACTGGCCTTCGTCGATGATGGCGTTGGCAATCAGCTGGTAGCGCACCCCTGCATGGCCGATCTCGCGCTCCTCGCGCTGGCGCACGCTGGCCAGGCTGCCCAGCGCTGGATGCAGGCGCACTGCGTCGCTGCCCACCAGCTCTTCGATGCGGCGCTCGAGCTGCAGCAGCAGTGCCGGGTTGGCGTAGGCGACCTGCCCTTCCGCATCGATCACCATCAGGCCGGTCTGCGCGCTGTCCAACGCCTGGCGCACGCGGGTGTTGCCGCGCGCCACCGCCCGCTCGGTCTCGATGCGCGCACGCAGGCGTTGCTGCATGTCGACCAGGCGCTGGGCCAGCTGGCCGATCTCGTCGTTGGCGTTGTAGACGCGCAGGGTGGTGTCCAGGCGGTCGTCAGCGATGTCGCTGGCGAAACGCAGGGTGTCCTGGATCGGCTGGCGCACCGCGCGCAGGACCAGCACCAGGCTGGTGATCAATACACCGGCAACCAGCAGCAGCGTGAGTGCGAACAGCACGCTCATGGCGCGTGCGCCGGCTTGCTGGCGTGCCTGTGCACTGGCCAGCGCCGCGACCTGTGCCTGCTGGAATGCGGCCAGCGCCGGTGCCACGCCAGCGGCGGTTTCCAGCAGTGACTGTGCCTCCACATCCAGCCCGACACGCGCGGCGGTGTAGCCCAGCAACGCGATCTGGTAGCCCTCCATTCCGCTGCGCAGGGCGTCCTGCAAATCGGTAGGCAGACCGGCCAGCGCCAGATCGAATGGCAGTTTTTCTTCGCTCGCACGATCAGCATGCGTGGAATCCCCATCGAGCAGCAACAGCGCCTCCTGACGGCGCATCTTCTGCAGGGACAGCGCCAGCGACGGTCGCTGCTGGGCGTCCACCTGGGTCTGCAGGGCATCGGCCGCCTGCTGCAGCTGCGCGGCAAGGCCAGCGTCGCCGCGACCCATTTCATCGACACGTTCGAACAGCGCTACCACACCCTGCGAGAACGCGTCAGCGGCCTCGGTCAGCGCCTGCAGGGCCTTGCGCCGGCCGGCATCCATCGGCATCGCACGCAGCGCCTGCAGATCGGCCTGCAGGGCTTTCTGGGTCACCAGCAACTGGTTGCGGTCGGCATCATCGAAACTGCGTGCATACTGGGTCTGCAGGCGGCGCGCTTCGGCCACCCGCGTGGCCAGGCTCGCAGCCAGATCGCTGCCGCGCTGGTAGCTGGCCTGGCTGCGTGCAGCCTGTGCGCTGGCGTGGCCGGTCCAGGCGTACACGGCAGCGATCGCGACCAGGCCAAGCCCACAGACCCACAGGGTCGCCTTGAGTTTGTTGGCCACGCTGAGCCGATGCGGCTGCAGCCAGCGCAGCAGGCCGGGGGACGCCGAGCGCAACGTGCCAAGGCGCGCGCGCAGGGACCTGAGGTGGGGGACAACGGCCGACATGACAGACTCCAGGCGGAAGGACGCACCTGTATCGGCCAGCCCCAAGGAAACTTTAGCGCCATTTTTTTGCATTGATCCAGCCCTGCGATTTTTACGAGGCGCAAGCGACGGGGGGATGACAAAGCAGATGGTCATTTCTCAACTGCTGAGAATCACAGCTGATAGAACGAAGTTTCATGCAGACCTACCCCGGAGCAAACGCAACCATGCTCAGCAGCACAGTGCTCACCCAGATCCAAGCCCTTGGCGTCCCTGTCTGGATCGGCGCCTTCATACTCGCCCTGGCGCCCGTCCTACGCTTGTTCCTGGTCCCCTCAATGGACAACTTCCACCGGTGGAGAGAATCAAAGCACCGAGATCGCGAGTACCTTTTGAAGATCGCCGATCAGTCGGAGAATGATCTGGAAACAAGTTGGGTAAGGGAGTCTTTGCTGCAAGAAGCCTTTCGACAGCGCCATGGCGTGCTCGTCGAGCGCGAGGAGCGCCTGGTTTACGCCAGTCTCATGCGCCGTTACTCACCAAGCATCAAATGGCGCCATATCAGGGGCATCAGCACGCTGGCACGGCGCGGTAAGGACGGCAGTAGCATTGAGTTTCGTATGCCCTTGCGTGAGCGTCGCTGGCGGTACACTGCCGCCACTACTGGCATGATTTTCTACCTGTTCGGCAGCCTGCTTTGGTTGGAAGGCCTGCTTCCCGCCATGCAGGGCTCTTGGGCGGGAGTCGTTCTCGGCCTTCTGGTCGCAGCATTAGGCGCTTTTACAACGCGCGTATCCCTGTTCGCTCTGCGGAGCTACGATGCAATCGGGAAAGTTATCCAGCCCAATGAGCGTAGTGAGTCTCTTTTGATCCCGATCCCCGAGGCAGAAAAGCCAGTGCCTTGATCTGTCAAGCCATCACCAATTGACGCTGTGCCGCGCCGGCGCGCTTGACCTCAACCCCGGTTGGGGGAGCACAGTGGACCTCCCTCCCCCGACCGGTGCCACGATGACGACGCTCGATGTCTCCCGCTACCTGCAACGCCTGCAGCTGGATGCACCGCCACCGCTGACGCTGGCCGGACTGACCCTGCTGCAGCAGCGCCACAACGCGCTGCTGCCATTCGAGACGCTCAGCTGCCTGCTGCGCGACGCGGTGCCGATCGACCTGGACAGCGTGCAGCGCAAGCTGCTCGACGAGCGCCGGGGTGGCTACTGCTTCGAACTCAACGGCGGCCTGCTGGCCCTGCTGCAGGCACTGGGCTTCGATGCGCAGCCGCTGAGTGCGCGTGTACTGCTGGCCGCACAGGACGGCGAACTGACGGCACGTACCCACCTGCTGCTGCGCGTCCAGGTAGAGGGCGATGACTGGCTGGTAGATGCCGGTTTCGGCAGCCTGACCCCGACCGTTCCGCTGCGGCTGCGTGACCCGCAGCCGCAGGCCACGCCACACGAGCGCTATCTGCTGCAGCGCCTGCCCGAGCAGGGCGACTTCGTGCTGTCAGCCGAATCCAGCGACGGCTGGCGGGCGATGTACCGCTTCGATCTGCAGGCACCGGCACCGATCGACAACGTGGTGGGCAACTGGTACGTGTGCACCCACCCCGATTCCAGCTTTCCGGGCCAGCTGCGCGCGTCGCTGACCGGGCCCGACTGGCGCCGCACCATCGGCAGCGGAAACTACACCGAGTACCGCCCCGGGCAGGCGCCGGACAAGCGCCCGCTGCACGATGTCGGCGATGTGCGCGAGGTGCTGCAGCAGCGTTTCGGCATGCAACTGCCCGACGATCCACGACTGGACCCGGCGATCAACGACTGGCTGCAGCGCTCGCGTGCCTCGATCTTGTAGAGCCGAGCCCATGCTCGGCTGAGCTTGGGCGCCTGGGCCAACAGCAGCCGAGCGTGGGCTCGGCTCTACAGAACTGCGCGGGCCTGCAGCGCGATGCGGTTGCCTTGCCAGCTGCGCGCGTCGCTGACCTGGCCCGACTGGCGCCGCACCATCGGCAGCGGAAACTACACCGAGTACCGCCCCGGGCAGGCGCCGGACAAGCGTCCGCTGCACGATGTCGGCGATGTGCGCGAGGTGCTGCAGCAGCGTTTCGGCATGCAACTGCCCGACGACCCACGACTGGACCCGGCGATCAACGACTGGCGGCAGCGCTCGCGTGCCTCGATCTTGTAGAGCCGAGCCCATGCTCGGCTGAGCTTGGGCGGCTGGGCCAACAGCAGCCGAGCGTGGGCTCGGCTCTACAGAACTGCCCGGGCCTGCAGCGCGATGCGGTTGCCTTCACTGTCGCGGATCTCGGCCACTCGCCAATCGCCGGCATCGGCCGGGCCGAAGCGCAGTTCGGCACCTGACTGCAGCGCGCGCGCGAGGCTGGCATCCAGGTCATCCACGCCGATGTAGATGCGCGCGCCCTGCTCGGAGGGCCTGTAGTCCGCACCTTGCACCAGCGCCATGCTGGCACCCTCCGCGTCATCCGAAAACGGCAGGTACGCCATCTGGCAGTCATGCAGCAGGATCGGCGCATCCACGTCCACCCGCAGCCATTGCTGGTAGAACGCAATGGCACGGGCCAGGTCACTGGCGGGGATCTCAACGTGCAGGATCGAGTTCATGACTTTTCCTGGTGCCGGCAACTCAGATGATGCGCAGGGTAATCGCCTTCAGCACCGCGCGGGTGCGGTCACGGGTGTCGAGCTTGTCGAGGATCGCCGAGACATAGTTCTTCACCGTGCCCTCGGCCAGGAACAGGCTGCGCGCGATCTCCTTGTTGCTGTAGCCACCGGCCAGCAGGCGCAAGATCGCTACTTCACGCTCACCGAAGGTATCGGTGGGCGGCGCTTCATCATGGAAGCGGTAGCGGGCGCGTACCGGCTCGGTGCTGACCGGCAGCAGCAGGGTCTCACCGGTGGCAACGCGCTCGATCGCCTCGCGAAGGTCGGCCGGTGCTGCGTCCTTGAGCAGGAATCCCTGCGCTCCCGCCTCGCTGGCGCGCAGCAGCAGATCGCTTTCGTCGAAGGTGGTCAGCAGCAGCAGCGGGGTGGCGTCACCGCGTGCGCGCAGCTGGCGCAGCGCTTCGATGCCGTCCATCCCGGGCATGCGGATGTCACTGAGCACCACGTCCACCGGCTGGGTGGCCAGCGCATCCAGCAGCGCCTGGCCGTCTTCGGCCTCCAGCACCACCTCCACGCCCAGCCCCTGCAACAGCGCGCGCAGGCCGGCACGGACCAGCGCCTGGTCGTCGGCCAGGGCAACACGGATCGCGCCGCCGCTCATGCTGGCACCCACGCGGTCAGGTGCATGCCACCCTGCGCGGTGCGGGCCAGTTCCAGCTGGCCGCGCACTGCGGCCAGGCGCTCACGCATGCCGGCGATGCCGTTGCCCTCTCGGATGCGCTCGGCGCACTGGCCGTCATCACGGATGTCGATACGCAACCGGGAATCCTCTTCGTTGATCGTCAGCCATACGGTGTCTGCGTTGCCATGCCGGGCGGCATTGGTCAGCGCTTCCTGTACCAGGCGCAGCACAGTCTCTGCCATCAGCGGGTCGGCCACGCGCACGCTCTCGCCGATCTGCAGCTGCAGCTTCGGGCGCGGAAACGGCGCGGCCAGCGCGTGCAGCGCAGTAGCCAGATCGAGGCCGCGATCATCGCGCATCGATTGCACCACCTGGCGGATGTCGGCCAGCAACTCGCCGGACAGCTGCTCGGCCAGCACCAGTCCTTCGCGCCCGGCCAGCACAGGGTCGGCCGCAAGGGCGCGCAGGTTCAAGCGCATCGCGGTGAGCTTGTGCCCGGCCACATCGTGCAGTTCGCGGGCCAGGCGCAGGCGCTCGGCATCGCGTGCACTGTCGGCCAGCAGTGCACGTGTCGCCAGAAGATCGGCATTGACGCGGGCCAGGTCATCGCGGGCCAACGCAGTGCTGCGCGCGTAGTGTGCGGTCAGTGCGGCAAATGCCTGGAACCCGCCATACAGCAGCACCACCAGCAACGGCTGGGTGAAACCACTGTGGCGCAGCACGAGATACATGGCGAGGTTGGCCAGCAGTGCAACACCCAGCACGAAGCGCGGTGGCCAATGCTCGGCCAGCTGCGCCACCAGCACCACCAGCAGTACCGGCGCGGTTCCGGTGCGCGGCTGCAGGGCAACCAGTGTGATCGCCAGCACGGCCTGCAGCGCCGCAGCCAGTGCACGCACGCGGATCGGCATTGCCGCCCATCCGTGCACCACGAACAGCAGCAGGAACGCGCCAAGCGACGCCTGGCTGAGGCCGGCACCGGCGCCCTGCACGCCGAATGACAGGCCCACCACCAGCACGGTGACCAGGCCGGCGAGGCTGAGGGGACGCAACAGGTGGCGGAACAGGCTGGGCATGACCTGATGCTGACGGCCGCGGCAGCAACCGGCAATGGGTCCAACGCAGAAAGTGACTTCTGGCACGTCGGATCGATGACCACTGGCCCTGAACCCACCAACGCGCCCCGCGCAGACTGGCTCCACACCGCAACACACCACCCACCTCCGGAGCCACCGCCATGATCCGCACCGCCCTGCTCAGCACCGCCCTGACTGCCCTGGCCCTGGCCAGTGGTGCCCACGCTGCCGATCTGGCAGTGACCGTACACGATGTCCGCGTGCAGACCGGCACCCTGCGCGTTGCACTGGTCGACAGCGCTGCCGCCTGGGACGGCAAGGCCAAGCCGGTGCAGGCGCAGCAGGCGACGCCCAGCGGCGACAGCGCCCACTTCACATTCAAGAACCTGCCGGCCGGCAGTTATGCCGTACTGCTCACCCACGACGAGAACGACAACGGCAAGCTCGACACCAACCTGGTCGGCATGCCGGTGGAAGGCTATGGCTTCAGCAACAACCCGCAGGTGATGCGCAAGCCGACCTTCGACGAGGCACGCGTCGACGTGCCGGCTGCCGGCGCTGCCATCGACATCACCCTGCGCTGATTCCAGCATCCAGACCCGAGGCCATCATGGACCGTCGCCGCTTCCTCCGTACCCTGCTCAGCAGCAGCGCCTGCCTGGCCCTGGGCGCCACCGCACTGCGCAGCGCACCCGCCTTCGCCGGTGACCCGGCCCGTTTCGCGCAGGGCCTGCAGGAGCACGGGTGGCTGCTGGGCTGGCGCAGCGTCACCAGCGAGAGCCTCGGCCCGGCCACCGTGCAGCTGCAGGGCCGGCTGCCGGCTGGCCTAGCCGGCACGCTGTACCGCAATGGCCCGGCCTGGACCGAGCGCGATGGCTTCCGCTACGACCACTGGTTCGACGGCGATGGCATGGTGCATGGTTGGCGCTTCAACGGCGATGGCAGCCTGACCCACCACGGGCGCATGGTGGCCACGCCGAAGTTCAGCCGTGAACAGAAGGCCGGCCGCTTCCAGTACCCGGCGGCCGGCTCCAGCGTTCCCGGTGCCCTGGCGGTACGCAACAACGATGACGCCAACGTGGCCAACACCTCGGTGACGATGATCAATGGCCGGCTGTTCGCGCTGTGCGAGTCCGGCTCGGCGTTCGAAGTGGACCCCGATTCGCTGCAGACCCTCGGGCCGGTCACCTGGCGCCCGGATCTGGCCGCGCTACCGTTCTCCGCGCATCCGCTGCCGGACCGCGATGGCAGCGTGTGGAATTTCGGATCGATCAGCCTGATGGGAGGCCACGGCCTGCTGGTCTGGCACATCGGCAGGGACGGCAAGCTGCGCAGTGCCAATGTGATTGAAACGCCGGAACATGGCTACCTGCATGCCTTTGCGATGACCGAGCAGCACCTGGTGTTCGTGCTGATGCCGTTCGACTTCACCGGCACCGGCGGCAGCTTCTTCGAGCGCATGCAGTTCGCGTCGCAGCGCCCGTCACGCATCGCGGTGGTGGCCAAGGATGCGCCGGACAAGGCGCAATGGTTCGAGGCACCGTTCGCGGCGATCTACCACTTCGGCGATGCCTTCACCCGCGACGGCGGCATCGTGCTGCGCGCGGTGCGCCACGACGACATCAACGAAGCGCGTTCGCCAATGCAGGAAGCGATGGCCGGGGACGGCGCGCACGCTGCGAACAGTGGCGCCAGCCTGGTCGAGTTGCACCTGGACCTGCGCCGCGGACAGGCTCGCTGGGAAACCCTGGGCATCAGCGCGGTGGAGTTCCCGCTGTTCGATCCACGTTCGGCCAACACCCGGGGGGCGCGCCTCTACGCGCCGACCATCGATGGCCCGGCCACGGCGCCGTACTTCAACGCAGTGGCTGCATTCGATATCGAGCGTGGGCGTCGCCAGCTGTGGCACTACGGGCCGGACATCATGGCCGAGGAACATGTGTTCGTGCCGCGGCCGGGCAGTCGCAACGCCGATGACGGCTGGCTGGTCGGCACCCTGCTCGACCCGGTGAACAAGCGCAGCGGCCTGGCGGTGCTGGATGCGCGCCATGTGGATGACGGCCCGCTGGCACAGGCCTGGCTGCCGTATGCGGTACCACTGGGCTTCCACGGCACTTTCGCCGCGCACGGCTGAGTCCACGCTACGCGGACACCGTTGTTGGCATGCTGGGACTCCCCTGCCCCGTGGAGTCCTGCATGTCCTTGGCCGACCATCGAAGTACGCTGGCACCGCACGGTTTCCTGCGCGTGGCGATCAACCTGGGCAACCCGGTGCTGGCACAGGGCGATGCGCGCTCACCGCGCGGCCCCTCGCTGGAACTGGCTACCGCATTGGCGCAACGGATGGGGGTGCAGGCACGCTTCACCTGCCACGATGCCGCAGCCTCGGTGGTCGCCGCAGCGGGCGAAGACGGCTGGGACCTGGCTTTCCTGGCCATCGATCCGGCACGCACCGACCGCATCGCCTTCAGTGCCCCGTACGTGGAGATCGAAGGCACCTATCTGGTTCGCGAGGACAGCCCTGCGCAGCAGGTGGCCGACCTCGACCGCGAAGGGCTGCGCATCGCGGTGGGGCGTGGCGCGGCCTATGACCTGTTCCTGAGCCGTGAACTGCGCAACGCCACGATCGAGCGGGCGGAGACCTCGGCGGCGGCCATCACCCTGTTCGATCAGCAGCGTCTGGATGCCGCCGCCGGCGTGCGCCAGCCGCTGGTGGCCTGGGCACAGGCGCATCCCGGCCATCGCGTGCTGGCCGACCGTTTCACCGCGATCCAGCAGGCGGTGGCGGCGCCAGCGTCGCGCCCGGCCGAGGCACTGCAGACACTGTTCGACGAGGTGGAAGCGATCAAGACCGGTCCCTTGCTGGGCGAAGCGTTCGCCCGTGCCGGGCAGGCAGTCACGCTGGTGCGGTGACTGTAGCGGGGGGGGGGGGGGGGGGGGGGGGGGGTGGGTGGGGGGGGGGGGGGGGGGGCGGCGGGGGCAGGGGGGGGGGGGGGGGGGGGGGGGG